>JBAVQA010000253.1:0-12011 GCA_049693595.1 Candidatus Acidiferrales bacterium
GCCGTCTTGATGAATCCTCCGCCATCGAGGTCAAAGAAGCGCAATCGGGCGATTTGTTGCTGGCCGGCCGCGCATTGATTTGCCCCGGGAATCGCCACATGAAAGTCCGTCGAATGGAGCATGGCAACGTTGCCATCCTCGTCGACCAGCCCCGCGTGAATGGGCACCGCCCATCTGTGGACGTTCTGTTTCAATCCGTGGCGCAGGAATTCGGCAACAACTCTATAGCCGTGCTGATGACCGGTATGGGAGACGACGGAGCAGCCGGAATGGGCGCAGTGCGCTCTGCCGGCGGCATTACCATCGTCCAAAGCCCCGACTCTTGCGTCGTGGACAGCATGCCACGGTCGGCGATCGAGCGCGGTTTTGCCTCGCGTGTCGTTTCGCTCTCGAATCTTTCCAGTGTGTTGCAATCAAAATGCCTGCCGGAACGCCCAATGGCTGAGCCGGTGGTGGCCAGAATCACGAGTGACAAAGATTAGCAGCGGGAGATTCTTACGAAGGAGATGGTTATGAAACAGTTTGAAGCGTTGACCAGAAAGCAGGACAGCGAGCCGGTTCGATATCTAATCGTGGACGACTCGGTCTTCGCGCGAAAGAGCCTGGCCAAGATGATTGAATCCTTTGGCGGCCAGGTTATCGGCGAGGCCGGCGACGGCTGCACCGCGATCACCGAATTCTCGCGCACGAAACCCGACATCGTTCTGATGGATATCACCATGCCTCAGATGGAGGGTATTGAAGCCGTCGAGCGTATTGTCCAACAGCACCCGGACGCCCGCATCGTCATGGTTTCGTCCGTCGGCTATCAGGACAATATTCTTGCCGCGCTCCAAAAAGGCGCGCGCCATTTCGTTCAGAAGCCGGTAAAGCCGGATGCGCTTTACGAAATCATCCGCTACGTTCTCAACGACGACGGCGTTACTGCCACGGTCGGCGCCGCCGAGGAGAAATCTCGATGAGGATGGAACTGATTCAACCGTTTATCGGCTCGCTTGACGCCGTGTTGGCGGAGATGATGAAGGAGCCTGCGAAAATTTTGGACCTCACTATGGAAGTCGAAGGGTACCGGCGTAAGGGCACAGCGGCCGTTGTTACTTTTCGCGGACAAATTGAAGGCCGCGTAATTCTCGACATGGACCCCGCTGCTGCGGCGCACGTCGCCGGCTGCTTGTTTGGTACGGAAGTGGATTCCAGCGAGCCGCTCGTGCCGGAAACCGTCTGCGAGCTCGCCAATATGGTTATTGGCAACGCGGTCACGCAGCTCAATGACCGCGGTTTCCAATTTAAGGTTCTTCCGCCGGAAGTGCTCACTCAGGAACAGTGCGACAAGGCTGGGAACGACTCGGAAGCGACCGTACTCTGCTTTGAAACTTCCAACGGGAGGGTTTATCTAAATATCGCAATGAAGTACCTTCAACGACGCACTCGCGAGCGCACTGCGGTGCCGGTAGCGTAAATCCTGAATACCAAGGCCGCGCAAAAATCTATCGCGCCCTAGGCCCCACCCTCCGATATTCCACCCCGTGCCTAAACAGCCCCGCCCGGGGCATTTCTTCTGAATAAACCACGTGTGCCGGAAGAAAAATATTCGCTGCATCCGGTGAATAGGGCACGGCCACTTGAATTGTGGCGTTTGTATCGTAGCGGCGTTTGCTGCGAAAGCACATTCCAATCGGCGAAATGTCCTCGCAAACCGCCAGCTCGTCGTCCGCATCTGTCTGCCGGATGCAGGCTGTCAGTCGTGTCTTGATCCGCAGGCGCTGGCGCTCCCTCTGCTCCTCACCTTCGGGAATTGGGTCGGGTTCGCGTGTGCGGCGCGCGGCACGCATCGCCCGTTGCTTTTCATCTTCATGGGGAGCCTGCGTCCAAATACTCGGCACGCTGCACACCTTGCAATGGCGCGCGATTCCTCGATTGATTTCGAAGCCGCGTAGCTCGAGTTCGTTCAGGTAGGCTACCTCGCGGCTTTTGCAGTAGCTACATTGCAACAGCATGCGAGCCACAGCGTCGGTCGACTCCGCGATCGGGGGGAATTCAATCTTCCAGAAATCGTCTTCATGATTCAGTATTTCGATGCCGTAAAGACATCCGTCCTTTTGACGGCCAAATTCACCCACCACGCGCGCTCGAACGATCTTCTGGGAATCGGAACCCGCCTGACGCCGGATCTGAATCTCCTGCTCTGGTTTCAGCTCGCGATCGAGCACGATTACTGCACCCCCTCGATTGATCAACATCGTGCGGGCCCGGTCCTTGAACTCCTGCCCTAAGCTGTCAATACCGGAAGCTTCCAGCAGGACGGTCAACGAGACACGATCGCTGCGTCGCATCGACGCCCCTTCCATCAAATCCTCCTAGCTGCGGTCCAGCGGCCAAGATAACATACCGCCGCCCGCTGTTAGTTTCTCCGAACGCCGCCCGTTCCTCAATATCTAACTTGAGTTACTTTCAGTGATGATAATAAACCCTTTATCCCCTCTATGCGGTGTTGATAGCCCCATTGACGCAGCCATCCCCGGGTGCTATCCTTGTGCCGTACTAGTCTTAATCTCGTTACAGGGAGTTCGGACCATGGAATGGGTTACCCCACAGCACGAAGAAGTGAACCTGAATTGCGAAATTAGCTCCTACGCTAACGCCGAACTCTAGCTCGAATGCGCGTTAAAGTCCTCGGCTCCGGAGCCGGGGGCGGTTTCCCCCAGTGGAATTGCGGTTGTTCCAATTGCATTCGCCTGCGTGCGGGCAAGCTGCACGGAAGTCCGCGTTCACAAACTCAAATCGCCTTCTCGGTCGACTCTCAAGCATGGTTTCTCCTGAACGCTTCGCCCGATCTGCGTGCGCAGATCCTTGCTACACCCGAACTCGCTCCTCCGGATGGTTCGCGTCGATCACCCGTAACCGGCGTTTTCCTGCCGAGCGCTGACGTCGATTCCATTATGGGTCTGCTTCACCTGCGCGAATTCACGCCATTCCGTATTTTCGCCACTCCTGGTGTGCGGCAAATAGTCATGGAAGAAAACACCATATTTCGCGTTCTCGATCGGGCCACGCCTCCCGTACAGTGGCTGGGCATCTCCACGCAACCGCAATTTGCTCGCGTAGCCGGCGATCCCTCCGGCGATTCGTCTTTCCGTTACTCGGCGGTTCCCCTCGGAGGAACGTATCCGGACTACGTGAGCGATGCTCTGCGCGGCAAGCTGCCAGCGGACCAAGCCGTCGTCGGATTACTTGTCGAGCACGGTGAGAAGCGCTTGTTCTTTGCCCCTTCTCTTTCGGGCCAAATTCAGGAATGGAAAAAGCTGGCCGAATCCAGCGACTTGGTGTTTTTGGACGGCACATTCTGGAGCGATGACGAACTCATCCGCGCGACAGGATCCGGCAAGACCGCGCGCGCGATCGGCCATCTCCCGCTTTCAGGAGCGGACGGCTTGCTTCGGCAGTTTTCCGGCGCCGGTCACGGCCGCCGCGTCCTCATTCACATCAACAATACGAACCCCATCCTGGACGAAGAGAGCGCCGAGTACCGCCAGGTGCGTGAAATGGGATGGGAAATCGCGCATGATGGTATGGAGTTCGCCCTGTGAATGTATCGCCCTCAGAATCGTTTCTCCCCGAAGCCCAATTCGTGGCGCGCTTTCACGCCATCGGAGAGGAGCGCTATCATCATAAGCATCCCTTCCACCTCTTGATGCACGAAGGAAAACTCACGCGCGGCCAACTGCAGGCCTGGGCCCTCAACCGCTATTACTACCAAAGCCGCATCCCTATAAAAGACGCCACGATTCTCGCGCGCAGTGAAGACGCCGAATTTCGCCGTGCTTGGCGCAAGCGCATCTTCGATCACGATGGAGACGGCACGCACCCCGGCGGCATCGAGAAGTGGCTGCGATTGGTGGAGGCGACGGGCCTCACACGCGAGAAGGCGCTGGGTGGAGATGGCATTCTGCCGGCGGTGCGGTATGCAGTGGACGCCTATCTCGAACTCGTTCGGTCGGCGACGTTTCTCGAAGCCGTGGCCTCTTCTTTAACCGAACTTTTTTCCGGCAAGCTTATTGCTCTGCGCATGGACGCGCTCAGGCGCTACTATCCCTGGCTCTCCGGCGGCCTCGACTATTTTCAGGGTCGACTCACGCAAGCGCCCGAAGACGCGGACTTTGCCCTAGCCTGGGTGGTGACGCATGCTCGAACGCGCGAGCAGCAGGAACTTGCGCTCGCCGCGCTACGCGCGAAGTGCAATATTCTCTGGGCCCAACTCGATGCCGTGTATTTTGCCTATGTGTCTCCTGGGTGGCCGCCGCCGGGGGCTTTTCAACCCCAGGTGGGCTAAAGTATGAATCCTGAAATGTACACGCGGCCCAGGCTCGCAGCCGGCTGCCGGTTGAGCGAACCCAATCGCCAGCCGCGCATGTTGCAGATGCCGGAACGCGCGCTTCGTCTGAATGGGCCAAGCCTCGAGATCGTCGAGCGCTGCGACGGCAGCCGCACGGTCCAGCAAATCATTTCCGAGCTACAGAAGATCTATTCGAAAGCCGAGCCCGAGCGCGTGGAAAAGGACATCCTCGGCTATCTGGCGCTGCTTCACGAGCAAGGCGCTCTGGAGTTCACCGCCGAAGACGCCGCGGCGCAGAAATGACTACCACGATTCCCACACCGCTAGCACTTATCGCTGAGCTCACTCATCGTTGTCCTCTGCACTGCGTCTACTGCTCGAATCCTCTGGAACTGCAATCTCGCGGACTCGAGCTTTCCACGGAAGTCTGGTCGCGAGTTCTGCGAGAGGCCGCCGAAGCTGGAGTGCTGCAAGTTGATTTCACCGGCGGCGAACCGCTCGCGCGTCCCGATCTCGTCGAGCTTGTCCGCGCCGCCCGCGCCGCAGGCCTTTATTTGAATTTGATCACCTCGGGTCTGCCGCTGGACGAACGCCGCCTTGCAGATCTTGTGAATGCCGGACTCGATCACCTGCAATTGAGTTTTCAAGGCTTGCAAGAAGATGCCGCAAGCGAGATTGCAGGCACTCGAGCGCTCGAGCAAAAGCTCCAAGTCGTCAAATGGGTGCGAGCGCACCGCATTGCCCTGACGCTGAATTTTGTAATTCATCGCCAGAACCTCGATCGCTTGGAGGAAATGATCGCTTTCGGAGAAGAATCCGGCGCCGGCCGTTTGGAATTCGCGCATGTCCAGTATTACGGCTGGGCCTTCGCCAATCGCGAGCGTCTCCTGCCTACGCGCGATCAGGTGGACCGTTCGATCCTCCTGCTGCAGCAAGCCGAATCTCGGCTGCGCGGAAAAGTTCGCGTCGAATATGTGGTGCCGGATTACTACGCCAAGTATCCCAAGGCGTGCATGGGCGGCTGGGGACGCAAACTAATGTTGATTACTCCAAGCGGAGACGTGCTCCCGTGTCACGCCGCGCAGATTATTCCCGGCCTGCGCTTTGAAAACGTAAAAAACCACTCGCTCCGCGAGATTTGGGATTCCTCCGAGGCCTTTCAAAGATTCCGAGGCGAGGAGTGGATGCAGGAGCCTTGCCGCAGTTGCGACCGCCGCGCCCAAGATTTCGGCGGCTGCCGTTGCCAAGCGTTTCTTCTCGCCGGCGATCCCGCAGTCACCGACCCCGTTTGCACGTTAACCCCTCGGCGTCAGATCGTGGAGGAAATCATCGCCGCCGCAAATGCAGAGCCCGCAGCACCAGTCGCCGCGAAACTCGACTGGCTCTACCGCCCCAATCCCGCCTGAAAGCGGCAAAAGCTCCACGCCGCAAGAATCAATGCGCGGACGTGACAGCTGGCGGCGGATATTCCGGCAGCTTGGCGTTCTTTTTGTCCGTGCGCTTTACTTCCAGTTCATCGAACAATATCGAGGGGCAAATTACAGTAGTGGGAACTGCGCCCTCGCGATTGCTCACCAGCGGGTCATCGCCCGCCGCAACCAGATCGTTTCGCAGTGTGCGCGTGTCGAGTTCGTTGAAAACGGCTCCACGAACCAGCTCTTCATGCCCGTCATTGACGTATATGCGATAGAGCAGCCGTGGATCGTACCCGGACAGCGTTTCAACGTAATATCCGTACGGTTTGTTTTCCTGTTTGCACATCTCAATCAGCTTTTTCTTAAGTTCCTCCGCCGGCAGAGGCTGTTTGGGTTCCACGATCAGGTTGCCGATACTCGCTATAGGCGGTTGGCCCGGTGCCGCGCGCCCGTGCCCGTTCGATTCGGGAAAATCGCGGATGGGCATTCTGCTCAGCAGGTAGTCCACCAGCATACCGTCCTTAATAAGCGGCACCACTTGTGCGCGAACTCCCTCTTCATCGATCTCATAGCTCCCGATCAGGCTCTTACCCTGAAACGATTTCATCGTAGGGTCGTCCACGACGGACAGAAAATCAGGAAGCACGCGGCTCTTGTAGCTTGAAGAAAAGTCCCCGATCGTTCGCGCCGACTCGCCGGGTTTAGGCCGAATGCCCAGCACGTTGTTGCCTATCATGCCGTTGAAAACATCGGTCGCAGCGTCATTTGAAAAAAGCACGGGCCCGCGATAATCCTCCTCCACCAGCGGCGCTTCGCGAAGGTCTTTCAGAGTTCCCAGCATTTTTGCCATGTCCGCCTGTAATTTCGCCGGCTGCGGCAATTCCGCTGCCGTAGCGGCCATATAAAAAGGTGAACGGCCAAGCCGCATACCGTCCGCTGCTTGTGTCTCCCCCAAAAGCTGGACTGAATACGCCGCAAACCCGTGCCGTGTGATGGTTCCTTCCGTGTTTACGAAATAGACGTTCACCGCTCGAAATCTCAAGCCCGCCGACAACGATTGGATTTCCGGGGCCGAGCTGTAAAGTTCTGTGGACTTTTCAAGCGCCTTTTTCCACATCTCGGGAGAAAATTCGAGTTTGGCCAGCGGGCCGATCGACTGCAAAGAGGGGGCTTTCGCGAAGTCATCAAACGGCTGTTCCGCACTATACTGGCTCAGCAGAGCCTTCTTACTTGCAAACGCTTCGCTCGCCGCTTTGTAAGCGCGATCCGTCGCGTTCCACAATTGGCGGCGGAGAGCGATCGAATCATTGTCCAGCGGCGCAAGATCGACCACGCCTATTCCGGGCCCGTAATAGCTGTCCTGCTTGTAGTCACCGACGCGCACCACCACTCGAACGTTGCGCACGTGCACGCGCTGGTCCTCGCGCAACGCGCCAAACGTCGCTTCCGCCGTGTACTCCTGCACATCCGAGAGCTGGTACTCGATGTAGTAAGGCGCTGAGACGTTGTCTATCTTCACATGCGATTTGGAGCGCTCCAGTTCTTCAAGCATGGCGCTAATTACGGGATCGGAGGGAGCAGCGCTCTGTTTCGTATCAACAGCAGCTCCAGACGCAGGCGAAGTATTACTCTCCACTTTCTTCTGCCCCCAAGCTGGATTGGCACAGCACAGCGCGATCAACATCGCCGGCAAGAGATACGGAATCGAAAGAAACGCCATCCGCTTATTGTTCATTTTCATGGCTAGCGTTGCCCCGCCGTACCGGGCTGCGAATTGGAAGCTTTAGGCGGAGCGTCGAGCGATGGAGGAGGCAGAATCGGCGGCCGTTCCGTACCTCGCCTGCGTTTCTGCACTTCAATTTCCGAGAAGAGCATCGCGGGCGCAGCCGCGGCCACAGGAATCTGCCCGGATTCAGCGCCGCAAATCCCGTTGAAAACCTGCATGGTGTCCCCAGTCACCATAATATTGTTCAGAGAAAGCAACGGCGTTCCGACGATGTCCACTCCGCGCACGAGTTCGTCCGGCCGCCCGTCGGCATACACCCGATACACCATCACCGGAAGCACCTGGAAAGCTTGGGGCAACGAGCGCGTAGTCAGCGTGAACCCGCCTTGAATATCATCGAAGTAAAGCCCGTACGGCTTTCCTTGCTTTTTGATCTCGTCAATAAATTTCTGGCGAAGTTCGGAGTCGGGCACGGTATTTGTTGAAGTTACGATCAAGTTTCCCTGGCGGCCCGTGGGCATCAATCCCGGCTGCCTGCGGCCGTGTCCGTTCGAATGGTCGAAATCCTTGATCGGCATGCGCGACATCAGGAAGTTTTTCAAAATGCCGTTTTCCACCGCTGCCACGCGAACCGCTGGAACGCCTTCATCATCGAAATCGTACGATCCCGCAAGCTTCACGCCGTTGAGTTCCTTCAGTGTCGGATCGTCAATTACGCTCAGGAAAGGCGGCAGAACCAACTGATTTATTTTTTTCGTGAACGTCTGGCCTTCCGTTTCATCTTTTTGACGATGCCCTTCGAGCCTGTGCCCCAGGACTTCGTGGAAGAAAACAGCCGCAGCTCTGCCGGAGAGCAAAGCCGGGCCGGCGTACGGCTCAGCCGCTGGAGCTGCGCGCAACGCTTTCAGGTCTTCCGCAATCTTGTCCACTTTTGCGGCGAGTTCGGAATCGGAGGGAAGCTGATCGGGAGATGGCGCCTGATACGATTCCACGCGCATCAGTTCCATTCCGTCGTCCGCGCGCGTCTCGCCCTGCACCACCAGTCGGCTGGTCGCTCCCGGCCGCACCACCGCTCCGCCGTCACTCGTGGCGAGATACGAACGATCGTTGCTCACCTGAAGTGATACGCTCGAGTTATACACTCCGGGATGTTTCAGAAAACCTGCCGAAATTCGCCGGGCGCGCTCTTCCCACTGTTTCTGATCCCAAGGCGCCGCCTTGAGCGCAGCGCCTAGATGCGTTTGCGGAGATTCTTGCGAGAAGTCAGGCGACTTGTCTTCTTCTTCCGATTGCACCGCTTTGCTGGTCTTCACCGTGAGAAACGACGAAGACGCTTGCTCGTATTCGCGGTCGGTAAGTTGCCAAAGCACCCGCGCAATTGCGTCCGAATCGCTATTCAATGGAAGTAGACCTGACGTGATACCCGAGCCGCGGCTCCTGTTGCCGTGAGTATTGTCCAGCGCTGCGGAGCCCACCCGCATCATCACATCGGCCTGACGGCGCTGAGCGCCGGTCGAAAGGACGATACTTCCATTCGTCGCAATGATCAGGAATTCATCGATGTCCGTGACGGCGTAGCTCAGGTAGTACGGAGCAGGATCTGTTTTTGCCAAGGATGACGTGGCGCGTTTTAATTCTTGCTGCATGGTCTGTAACACCACGTCGGGTGCCACGCCGGAAGGAAAAGCAGGAACAGCGCAGAAGACAAACAAGAAACCAGCCACGAGACGCGAGAAGGGTCGAGTCATATTTTAGTTAACACTCTCCAGAATCCATATCCAGCATACACGGTTTCACCGTTTAGCGCGGACCGGAACAAACTCCTTCATTTTCGAAGTTTTAGAATCACTTCTTATTTGGTGCGAGCGATATCCTGAAGGATGGCCAACATGTAGAGGAAATCAAACCGAATCGGGAAAAGTAACGGAAGGGCGGGGTTTCAACCCCGCCGAAAATAAAGCCCTTCGAGCGGGCTTCAGCCCCTGAAGCCATCTTTTCGTATTTTGGTTTTCGGGGTGGCGTTATCGCTGAGCTAGTTGTTCGGCGAGGACGAGCTTTCGGACAACACGTCCCAGATTGCATAGCCCACTCCGCCAGCCGCTCCGACGGCCACTAAGGCCCATACAAGCGTGGGAGTATTCAGAGCTTTTTTGGGTGACGGGCTGCTGCCGCCCACCCCGGCGGGAGCTTGTGGCGGAGACGCCGGTTCCAGATCCATTGTCACTCGATAGGACTTCCCCGCGGGGATCGATCGGAACTCTCCGTCGTACTCTAGGACCAACGTGCCTCGGTAGGCCGAGATCACAACTTCCCGCGGACCGACGATCGTGACCTGGCCGTAAGCCGGTTCGCCTTTCGCGGCGCGGAGAACGCCTTCAGGTATTTCAAGCTCGATCTGGTCGTTGCCGTTCGAAGAAAAACCCACTGTGCCGCGGTTGACCAGCGCATGCACGGTGCTGTTCGTTGCGGTTCCCGCCAGGCTGGCCGAACTTGAAGAAAGCAGGTACAACTGGTCGGCTCCAAACTTAAGACGCAGCGTCCCGCCGACATCAGTAGCGAGTACGTCGCCTGGAAAAATCGTAGTCCCGATTTCAACCTTCGTATTCCCTATCTGAGCGTTTTGCGCCTGAGTGACCAGGCCCAGAGGCGCTTCATTAGCAGCAAAGGTGGGAATGTTTAGCAACCCGGCTATCAGGATTGCTATCAGGCAGGAACGGGAAAGTACCCGCATCAATTCCTCCGAGTCAACAAGTTCAATTTAGGCGCACACACCGTAAGTGTCAATACCCTCGATACAAAAAAGTCGCTCCCGCCTGGAGAGGACCGAAGGCAACGTCCTACAAATATGAACGCGGCTTGATTGTTTTCGTCAGGGCACGGCTTTAGCCGTGCCATACCGCCGTCGCACCCTCAGGGGTTTCAACCCCTGAGGGAAGATCCCCCGGGACCGCCAATCTCCCGATTGGCGCCTGTCCTCCATGCGGGCTGTTACTCGTCGTCGCTCAATGCCATCCCTAGGAGCGGCTTAATTTTGCGATAGAATGGTTTGGTTCCTTCGGAGGAGTACTTGATCCATCGTTTCATTTTTCACAACGACCGCCTCTCACCTGTGGAGGAGGTGCGGCTTTCTCCCGGGCAAGCCGGATTGTTGAACGGCTGGGGACTGTTCACCACCATACGCATCGTTACGGGGATCCCGTTTGCCTTCGAACGCCATTGGAAGCGCCTGCAGCGCGATGCCGAGCGCACTCACTGCCCCTTCCCGTTCAATGCGGAAGCTGTACGAGGCAAGCTCCATGAGCTTCTGCTCGCCAATAAAGTCAGTGAAGGGTGCGCGCGAATCTATGCGATCTACAATCAGGTGGGATTTTGGCGCAGCGATGAGAATTTTCCCCGCGTGGACTTGATACTTTATTCTTCGGACCTGCCATCCTATCGCGAGCCCGTAAAACTGGGTTTGCGCGAAAACGGACGTCACGCCGCCTCGGCGCTCGCGGGTGTCAAAGTAACTTCGTGGCTCAACAACGTTTGGAGCCTGTACGAAGCGCAGCAAGCGGGTTGCGATGAAGTAGTGATGTTGAACGAGTGCGGCGAAGTGGCCGAATGCACGGCCGCTAATATTTTCTGCGTGCGTGGCGGAAGCGTATGCACTCCCCCTCTGGCTTCCGGCTGTCTGGAAGGTGTTACGCGTAGCGTGCTGCTGGAGATTGGCAAGCGCGTTGGTGCGCCCGTAGAGGAATGCACGCTTCTTCCCGCGGATCTCTACAGCGGCGACGAAGTCTTTATTTCTTCCACCAACCGCAGCATGCTCGGAGTAAGCGAAATCAACGGCCACCGAATCGCGAGCGCTCCCGGGCCGGTGACGCTCAAGCTCGAAAAAGCCTTCGCCGAGTACGTCCAGGAATATATCGAGGCAAGATCCGCGGCCTCGGGAGAGCGTTGAACTCCTTTAGCCGCCTCGGCGCACCCAGTTGATCTAGTGAATCAAAAGCCCGCCCGCCGCAATTACCACTCCCGCCAAACCTAGGACTACCCCGGATACCCAGAAGATTTTCTTGCGGGTGAGAAGCGTGATCGAACAGATAACGAGAGCTGCCTCCAGCATTACCTCGCCCAGATCGAACCTGTCGGCGCGCCGCTGCTCGGTGCGGACTTCGTTCTCGGCGCCCTTGGCCTCGGATTGAATGTCCTTCTGCTCATCCTTGTAGCGGTCTACTTCCTTGGAGTACTTTTCCTTGATCTTCGCCACCTGTTCGGCGTTCTGCAGTGAAAAAACGGAGAGCTCGTCGAGAAACAGTTCATAATTTCTGCGGCGAATGTCTTTCGCCTGATAATAACTCCACTGATCCGTCGCCTTTGTCTGGTTGAGAATCTCCTCGGTGTGCGCGCGATGGCCCATCAGCGAAACCGAAGCCACCAACACAGCTAGGATAGCCATCGTTATGGTGACGGGAGCGAGACTCTTTTCGTGTGCGCCATGCTCGGCGTTTTCTTGAAGTTCCTGAAGTTCGTCAGCCATAAGTCCTCCGCGGCGAGT
>JBAVQA010000254.1:0-8135 GCA_049693595.1 Candidatus Acidiferrales bacterium
GTCCTGAACACCCCACTCCGCCTTCTCATCGCCACAGCCGTAATCCTGATTGCGGCAGCAGCGCTGAACCACATTGGCAATAAAGCCTATGAGCCTTTCGGAGTGCCTCTACTTGCGGACCCGGACGACCCCGTCAGCTTATTCCACTAATTTCGGCACGTTAACAACCCGGGCAGGGAATCGTGCGGGGCCAGATCTTATCCGGCGGTTGGACGCGCGGCCGCTCCGTCCGTCCGAAACCGCATTCCGACCTCTAAAAGGTTTTAATGTAGCGCCACGGTCTTCAGCGCGGCATCTTGGTTCTGCCGCTGTCTTCGTATCGCCAGCCCAGTCCCGTGAATTCCAAGGGGATTCATCCCGCGCGCACTCGCGAAGGCCCGCTCTTTCGACTTCTCGTTTCTTAAGCGCCATAGGCGCGGCAGAATCTAGTCCAGCGCGTAAGGGCTGGGAAAAATCCCCGAAGAAACGCCAAGCGCCGTAGGTGCGACACCCACGCCGCGTCCGCTGATTCGCCGCCCTCCCCCCAAACACTTCCCACGCAATTCCGCCGCCACCTCGGTATAATGCCGTCACAAAATGGCGCTCCTCACCGGCACCAAGCTCGGCCCTTACGAAATCCTCGCCCCGCTCGGCGCGGGCGGAATGGGCGAAGTCTATCGCGCGCGTGACGCAAAGCTAAGCCGCGACGTCGCCCTGAAAATAATTTCCCAGGAATTTGCGCACGACGAACAGCGCATGGCCCGCTTCCAGCGCGAAGCCCAAGTCCTTGCCTCGCTCAACCACACTCACATCGCCTCCATCTACGGTTTTGAAGAAAGCGGCAACATCCGCGCGCTAGTGATGGAGTTAGTCGAAGGCCCCACTCTCGCCGAACGCATCAAGCAAGGCCCCATCCCGCTCGAAGAAGCTTTGCCCATCGCCAAACAAATCGCCGAAGCTCTCGAATCCGCGCACGAGCGCGGCATCATTCATCGCGACCTGAAGCCTGCCAACCTCAAGCTCACTCACGACGGCAAAGTAAAAGTCCTCGACTTCGGCCTCGCCAAAGCTCTAATGGACGGTTCTTCCTCGCAGGACATTTCCAATTCGCCCACGCTGACGATGGCATCCACCAAGGAAGGCGTCATCCTCGGCACCGCCGCCTACATGTCTCCAGAGCAGGCCAAAGGAAAAGTGGTAGATCGCCGCTCGGATATCTGGTCCTTCGGCGCAGTCCTGTTTGAAATGCTCAGCGGCCAACAAACTTTCGGCGGCGAGACAGTCTCCGACGCACTCGCAGCAATCATCAAAGATACTCCGGACTGGAGCGTGCTTCCGAACAGCACACCCAAGCGCGTCCGCGATCTGCTCCAGCGCTGCCTACAGAAAGACCCGCGCCAACGCCTGCAAGCCATCGGCGACGCGCGCATCGCAATCGATGAAATTCTCGCCGGCCCCGCACCGGATGATTATGGCGTCGCACCTGGTGGGGTGCCTGTTGCAGTCTCGCCTGCCGCTCAATCTTGGCGCCGATTCGTTCCCTGGGCCTTGTCTGCGGCGCTGGTCGTTGCACTTCTCGTCGCACTCTTTGCCTTGCGCCAAGCATCCCAGCTCCCCGCGCTGAAGCCGATCGAGCTCTCTCTGTGGATTCCGCCCGACCATCCGTTGGACACCATCGACGGAGCGGCTGTAGCAATTTCTCCGGACGGATCGCGATTGGCCTATGTAACGCGGGATCAAGGATCAAACGCGGAAAAGCTTTACGTACGCGAAATGGACAACAAAGACGCGGTGCTGCTGGGCGGCGCCGGCGCAGCCTCCGTCCCGTTCTTTTCTCCCGACAGCCAATGGATCGGTTTCTTCGGCGACGGAAAATTGAAAAAAGTTTCCGTCCGAGGTGGCGCGCCGATTGTGCTGTGCGACGTGAACGGCTATCGCGGCGGATCCTGGTCCGAAGACGGCACCATTGCCTTTCCGCTGCAATTCACCTCCGCGCTTTCCCGCATCCCGGCGGCGGGAGGCACTCCGGAACCGCTCACGTATCTGGATGCAGCGCGTGGTGATATCACGCACCGCTGGCCGCAATTTCTGCCGGGAGGCAAGTCGCTTCTGTTCACCGCGTCCTCGGACAATAATTTTTTCGAGCACGCCCGCGTGGAAGCAATCTCGCTCGATAAGAGTGACAACGCCGATAAAGCCGCGCCCAAGGTGCTCGTAGAGAATGCGTATTTCGGCCGCTATCTTGCCGGCGGCTATCTGTCCTATGTTTCTCAAGGCACGGTTTTCGCAGCTCCTTTCGACGCAAAGGCGCTGAAGATAACTGGGACAGCCATTCCGGTTTTACAGGGCGTGGATGCGGATCTCTCCAATGGCGCGGTCCAACTGAGCGTCTCGCGCACCGGCACCGCTGTTTATTTGTCCGGCGGAGCTTTGAAGCAGAACGTGAATGTTGTCCTGCTCGACCGCAAGGGCAATGCCTCGCTGTTGATTGACGATCATCCGGACGCAGCCTCGCCGGAGATCTCTCCGGACGGAAAGCGTCTTGCGTTTCAATCTACCAACGGAATTTGGGTCCACGATATCGCGCGCGGCACAACGTCTTCTCTCACTCCCGGGACTCCCGGAGCGTCGTATCCATCCTGGTCTCCCGACGGACAGTGGATCGCTTACGCGCATCCGCGCACTACAGGCAAAGGCACCGGGCAAGCCATCTACCGCAAACACGCCGACGGAACCGGAGAAGAACAGCTTCTGACGCCGGATAGCGTTCTGAATGCCTACCCCTCGTCCTGGTCTCCGGACGGAAAGACTCTGGCCTTCTTTCGGCTCTCGGAAAAGGATGGATCCTGCTGCCAAATATGGACTCTTACCATCGGCGAAAACGGCAAACCGGAGGAACCGCGCCGATTGCCCGCGGATAGCAATGGCACAGCCCGTTCGCCGCAATTCTCGCCCGACGGGCGTTGGTTGGCATACTTCTCATGGGAATCCGGCCTCGCCCAGGTTTATGTAGTGCCGTCTTCCGGCTCTGGAGGCAAATGGCAAATTTCCACCGATGGCGGCGTGGAACCGATTTGGTCGAAAACGGGCCATGAACTTTTTTACCTCGTTGCGGGCGGCGGTACGATGATCTCCGTGCCATATACTGTGGACAAGGACTCCTTCCAGCCCGGCAAACCCGAGGTCCTCTTCACCGACAAGTTCGAAATGCGCGCCCCCTTCACCTCCTACGACGTCACCCCCGACGCCCAGCACTTCGTCGTCTTCCAATTCGCCGGCGGCCGCTCCGCCGCCTCCTCCGCCCCCACCGTAGTCCTAAACTGGCTAGACGAAGTCCGCCGCGTCGTCGCCGCCGGCCAATCCGACGCCGCCAAGTGACGGCCCGCCCTTACCGTCCCGCCGGTGCCAGCCCCAAATCCTTCATCATCGGCTCCACGCTCGGTTCTTTCCCCCGCCACGTCGCATACATCTTCGCCAAATCCTCCGTATTCCCTCGCGACAGCACCATCCGCCGGAACCGATCACCGTTCGCTCGCGTCAGCCCGCCATTTTCCTCAAACCACTGATACGCGTCATCATCGATCATCTGCGTCCACAAATAGGCGTAATATCCCGCCGCATAATCTCCGCCCCAAATGTGGCTGAAATAGCTGGAGCGATAACGCGTCGGCACCGTCGCGATCAGCAGATGCGTCTTTTCCAACGCCTGCTTCTCAAACGCATCCGGCTGTTGCAGCGGCGCGCTGGCCGGTAACATTTGCCACTGCATGTCCAACTCCGCAGCCGCCACCACTTCCGTCACCTTATATCCTTCGTTGAAAGTTTCCGCTTTCTTCACCTTCGCCACCAGTTCGGCCGGCATGGGCGCGCCCGTCTTGTAATGTTTGGCGTAATTGTTGAACACCGCCGGATAGATCGCCCAGTGCTCGTTGAATTGGGAAGGGAACTCGACGAAATCGCGCGCAGTCGACGTGCCCGAAAGGCTCGGGTACTCCGTGTTCGCAAACATGCCGTGCAACCCGTGCCCGAACTCGTGGAACATCGTGGTCACATCCGAAAAGCTGATGAGCGCTGGATTCCCCGGGGCAGGCTTCTGAAAATTCGCGACGTTGTAAACGATCGGCAGCGTGCCCAAAAGTTTTGACTGGTTCGCGAACACATCCATCCACGCCCCGCCGTTCTTGTTGTCGCGCTTGAAGTAGTCGCAATAAAACAGCGCCAGCGGCTTGCCGTCCGCATCCGACACTTCAAACACGCGCACATCCTCCTGATACACCGGAATGTCCTTGCGTTCCTTGAACGTAATTCCGTAAAGCTGATGCGCCGCGTAGAAAACGCCGTTCTCCAGCACGTTGTTCAGCTCGAAG
Organism: Candidatus Acidiferrales bacterium; assembly: GCA_049693595.1. Lineage (GTDB taxonomy): Bacteria > Acidobacteriota > Terriglobia > Acidiferrales > UBA7541 > Palsa-295. Next base: position 4,347 of record JBAVQA010000254.1, read on the forward strand.
TACGGCTTTACTTCGTCCTCGTTCAAATCGTATTTCGCTTTGCGCACCTGTTCGGAGTAGAACTCCCAATCCCAAGGCTGCAGGTTGAAGCCGCCCTTCTGCGCGTCAATCACGTCCTGTATATCCTTGCCTTCCACCGCCGCTTTGGCCGTCGCCGGCGGCACCAGCGCATCCATGAACTTCAACGCCGCCTCCGGCGTTTTCGCCATCTGGTTCTCCAGCTGCCATGACGCGAAGTTGGGAAAGCCCAGCAGTTGCGCCCGCCGCGCACGCAGTTGCGCGATGCGCGAAATGATCTGCCGCGTGTCGTTGGCGTCGCCGAGTTCCGCGCGGTTCCACGATTTCTCGAATATCGCCTGCCGCGTCGCCCGATTGCTCAGTGACGCGAGCGTCGGCTGCTGCGTCGTATTCTGCAACGGGATCAAATAGCCTTGCTGCTTGCGGCCCTGCGCCGCCTGTGCCGCTGCGGCAATCTGCGCCTCGCTCAACCCCGCCAGCGCACTCTTGTCCGTAGTCGCGTAAGCTCCGTTTTTCGTGGCCGCCAGAATCTTCGTCGAAAAATCATTCGAGAGCGTTGAGAGTTCCTCGTTGATTTTCTTGATCTCGATCTTGTCCGCGTCGGAAAGTTTCGCTCCCGCGCGCACGAAATTGTCGTAACTCACCTCCAGCAATCTCCGCGATTCCGGATCGAGCTTCAACGCGTCGCGCTGCTCGTAGAGGGCGGCCACTCGCGCAAAAAGTTTTGCGTTCAGGTAGATGGCGTCCTGGTGCGCCGCCAGCTTGGGCGCTTCGTCCGCCTGTACTTTCAGCAGCACGTCATTGGTGTTCGCCCCGGCCACCGCAACGAATGTTAAAAGCGCCCGCTGCAACAGCCGCCCGGTCTTCTCCATCGCCACCAGCGTATTCTCAAACGTGGGCGCCGCCGGATTGTCCGCGATCGCCTGCACCTCGGCGAGCTCCTCGTCCATCCCCGCCTCAATCGCCGGCTGATAATCCGCATCCTTAATCTTGTCAAACGGCGGCGCATGAAACGGCAGCGTGCTAGCCGCATAAAACGGATTCGCCGGCCCAAATTTCGTATCCGCCGTTCTCGCGTCATTCAATTTTGCATCAGCCCCGGCGCCAGCCAACTTCGTATCCGTCACATTCGTCTCAGCCGATTTCGTCTCAGCCATAGCTCCAACCATAAAGCTCGTCCCCAACGCAATCGCCCCCGACGTAATCAATGCAATCGTATATTTCAGCATAACCTTCCCATGCGTGATCTCTTCCGCTTCCATCACTCCCGAAATTTCACGCCCCTCAATTGTAAAAGCTTTCTCCCCGCGCCACAACAATGCCATCGCCGCTTCCTGAACGGGGCTCCCCGGGACCGCCAATTGTGTTCGAAGCTGCCGAGATTTGAAAAGCTTAATCGCTGTTCTGGCCCCGGTTAGAAATTCGCCGGTCGTTTGTTTTGAGTGAGTTACGTCGAATTCTGTTTGTGACGCAGAACCGGTTAGAAATGGGCTCGTGCCCACCGAACCCTTCGCAAAAAACCCTCTGGGCAAGCCGGTTAGAAGTGCGTTGAGATTCGAGCTCGAAGCTTCGGTTGTGGGGTAATACTTGGTTTTGCAAAATTGAATTTTTTGGCGATTTGAGCTAAGTGCAATTCTTTGTTTTCTGCGAGTTACGAGGCGTTCTACTTCCTGAATTTGGCGATTTAATTTGTCGCCGTTCGAGGAGAATTGCCGGGTCCGCACAGAGATCGGCCAGCGCAAACTCCGCGCGTCCATCGCGCGCCTGCCGCAAACTGTCGGCACATAGCCTCCTAAAAAAATAGCTGCTACCCTTAGTCGCCGCAGCGACCTAAAGAGAAGCCCTTCGCCAAATGCGCTCTGGGTGAATCCCGTTGGGATTCACAGCACACCTCCGCCCTAGCCCCTTCTTTCGGGGCGTAAAGCGTTCAAATACTATTGGTTATTTATATGGGAAGTGCCTTTATATCATACTTCTAGGGCGATGTCAAGGGGTTGTGCGTGTGAGCAGTGGATCACTTTGAATTCCGCCGTATTTGGCAAACCCCGCTTTTCCACTTTTCCTAAGGCGTCCACAGGCTAGGTGTCCTTGACACTTCGCTTTAGGTTCGCCTATCATTGTTACGAGATAGGTTAGTTACTTTGAAACTAAGGAGCAACGATGAAGCCCAGCCCGACCAACAGAGCAGTAATGTTTGCGGTTTTTGCCGCGCTAGCGATGATTTTATTTTCAACCCTCCCCGCACGTGCGCAACAGCAGCAACCGCAACAGCTTTCAGTGAAACGCCATCCAAATGAACATCTCCACTATCAGGTAACCGTCGCGGATGGGGACATCGGCAAAATTACTGGTGTCTCGGTGCATTTGAAAACGTCTGCGACACCGCGTCCAGATCAACAGGGAACCACGGAGTTCGGCGGCAATTGCCAAAAAACGAACGATCCGAAAACTTGGACATGTGATGTGGTGATACCGACTGGCATCATCGACGGTGATTACCAGCTTTTCCAAGTTGGAGTTAGCACTCCCGTTTTCGGCACAAGCTATACCGAGGACTTTCATGTCCCCGTAGTGCCGATAGAAAACCCCGACACATTCACGCCGCCATCAAAGGTGACTGTGAAGCAGCAGCCTTAGATTAGTTATTGGCTGAACAGGACTCGATAACGAACACACGGCCGCTGGTTTGAGGATACAGCGACAGGACGTAGCCCTCGCTGAGGCGCTGCTTCACATAGCTGCCGATTTGCTGAGAAGTGAGGTTTGTGTCCTTCACTTTACGGCGCTTATCTATCTCCAAGTAGCCAGAGTACGATTGTTTGCACGTTGCGGACGGTATTGGTTCTGGGGGCAGTTCGCTCACAGAGACCTTTGGCAGACTAACTGCGCTTTGTGGCTTGTTTTGTTGAGCAAATGGAACAGCCATCCCTAGTAGCGCGAGAGGAACGATACAGATTAGCTTGTAATGCATTCGGTTGAACTCCCGTTTTGAGCCTCTAACTTCACACTTCGCGCATTCTTACTAACCAGTAGCAGCAATGGGGGCAATGACCACTGGCACGGGATCGGGTATCGCCTTCAACATATGCACTACAACGCTGTGAATACTTCCGAGGAGGGCGATAGCCTCATCAATCGATTCCAAAGAATCCTCGGGATGAATTAGGGGGTTACGATGTAAATCTTTCAAGTCTTTGAGAGCCGACAACACTTTAGGGTCTCCAACTCTCTTATCCTTGAGTGCTTTCAGATAATCGCCGATATTTCGTCCTAGTGGACGCCCCGCACCATCTGTAACAGCGTCGTAGTAACGGTGTAGAACAGCTTCGTTGGCACGGTGGAGGTGAAAACCAGCGGCGGTCGCCAATTCAAAAGCAATACACTTAACACCCTCCATCACATCTGGTGTCGCCTCCGGTACTTTCGTAGTAAGGTCGGAAGGAAAAAGGACTGTACCGTTAAGAATTAGATCGGATGTGTCATAACCTCTTTTTTTCGATACGAGATAGATGTCCATTAGGCCTAGCTCTGCTGCCAGTATGTGCTCAAATTCGGTCGCTCCGTTATTGAGCTGGTAAGCCTCGTAATATTCGATTGGATTTGTTCTCTGCGTATCGGCGACTAAGTTTTTTATAACTTCGAGCAAACTATTACCTGCCGCCCTGGAAGTTCTAAGCGGAAAAACACTTTGATTTAATAGGCCCCCTAATCCATTTTGAGCAACATAAAGATCAACGATCACATCTTCAAACTTGCTGCCTTGTTTAATAT
>JBAVQA010000255.1:0-6483 GCA_049693595.1 Candidatus Acidiferrales bacterium
TTCAGGAAGATAATGGGTAGTCACGTTCACATTCTTAATGCCAGCCCGTCTCAATTGGTCGATCGTCAACTCCAGTAGAGGCCGGCCGTCGATCGGCAACATGGGTTTGGGAACTTTTTCTGTAAGCGGCAACAGCCGTGTCCCGAAACCACCTGCCATGACCATGGCAGAAAGGCCCAGTTCGCGGTTGGGCACTATGTCTTGGCTCAGGATCAACTTTTGGACCCTTCCCTCGCTATCAAGCAGAGGCAACTGGCTAATGTCGTGCTCGTTCATGAGACGCAAGGCCTCCGACGACGAAACAGTGATGGGGGCGGTAACGGGGTGAGAACTCGCGATCGTCGCGCAGGGCTCACTCAAGGGTTTTCGTTTTAGAATCGCCCGCCGAAAATCTCCATCGGTCAACAAGCCTAGGAGATGCCGGACCTCATCGCAAATCAAAAGGACGCCGGTAGCCGCCTTGTCGAGTTGGGCCATGGCTTCTGAAATTGAAGCTTCGGGGGCGATGATTACCGCGCTGAGTCGCCGCTCGTTCCAAGCATGATCTCCTGAAACGGCCAGATCCTGGCGTAATACGAGATCCTGAACGCGACCTGCGGCATCCACAGCAGGCAAGTGGTGAATATCATGCGCGTTCATAATCCGTAGCGCATCTTCCGGAGCTACAGGCGCTTGGACCTTAATCGGATTAAGGGTGGCTATGACGCTGCATGAATCATCCAGCGACCGGCCTTTCAGGATGGCTCGCCGGATGTCACCATCGGTCAAAAGACCGCAAAGGCGTCGGTCGGCATCGCATAGCAGCAACACACCAATGCCAGCACGTTCGAGTTGCGCCATCGCCCGGGATATAGAGGTGCCCGGCGCAACGATTGAATCCGCCAGTCGCGTCTCTTTCTCAGCGTTTTTCATTTATGCTCCGGGGTTTCGGTGGGCTGTAAACCAGGATCGCTTATCCCGTCGGGTTTCAAAGGTGACGGGAAATTCTAATCGATTCTTACGCCAGCAAGGATCAGGCAGAGATCGGTGCGGCAGTCGTTGCCAGATTCCAGTGCTTTCTGGAAACTTTCCGGGTTGCGGGGTCCATCACCACAACAGTCGTCGTTCCGAAAGCATTGTTTGCCGCAACTCCGATTGCATTCACGGCGGCCAATGGAAAGGTGTCTTCATCGAACACATACTGCCACCGATGGAAAGGCGTATCGATATCAAAGTTATCGAAATGATATGTACCCGCGGCGGTTTTGAGGGCTAGCCAGGGTTGCGGACCAAAGGTGGGAGTGGCGGAACTTACTGTGAGAATATGCGTGCGTTCGTCGATCTGGCGAACCGCCAAGTCAAGTTCGCAGGGGGGAAGCGGCGTCAGATCCAACGCGGCTTGCATTGCATCAACAGCCTCGCAGTAGAAAAACGGAGTCTGCGGAGAATCGGCAGCGACCCTGTTCAGTAATTGACGGAAAGCATCGATATCGGGTTCCATGTCGCGGAAATCATGATTCGTGATGGCTAAAACTACCGGTTTGCCCTCAGCCGCTTCCGCAAATGCCTGTCTCAAGTCTCGTTCATGGAGGAGCCGGTAACGCGTGCCGACATTCAGGCAGCGAGCGATCCAACGCCGGCAGTTACCGGGTGCCTGATAGTCATCGGCGGAAGGATGAAAGGGTTCCCAGGTTGCCGGAGCACGACGCCAGTCGCCGAAGCGCCCACCCAGCAGGCCAAACTGCACTCCATCTTCCGCGCTATTCACCGTGGCCTGATTCGAAAAGTCAAAGGGAATGTGCTGTTCAAGAAACCAATGACTGTCTGGCCGAATAACGTGAAACCCCGGACGATGCGCGGCAGGAAACCAATGATGATCAATGATGCGGCGCGAAATAATCTGATGAAGGCTATTGGACGACGCCCACCAGTGCGTGGCGCTACGGTGGGCCTCACGCCTAAAAGAATGCGGATGATAATGAAAATGCAGACCATCCTGCGTTGACCCTGTTTTGCGAATCTGCGCGATGTAATGCGTGAAAACGTTGTGATATCCCATGTCTCTGCGCCGCGGATTCAGATCGTAATCGACGTGATCGACGCAGAACCAGTTGTAAATCCATCCTTTACCTGCCGAGTCGGGAACCCGGGTGCGAAACGATTTGGACATCAATTTCGCCAACATGGCATCGACTTTATCCCAAGTGTCGTTGTAGGCGAGCAAATGAGGATCCAGCACTTTTTGGACGGCTGCCTCGAGACCTTCAAGTGGCACTTCGCCAGCTTGTAAGCGCCGCAACAAATCCTGGCTGGCGGGCAGGTCGAGATGGAATATCTCACGCAATCGGTCAAACGTCGCATCGACCGATTCGTAGAGTGGCCCCTCCGTGTCGATGCAATGAACGATGTAGACTGGCTTCGATCTTTGATTCGGCATTATTGCGCCGTCCCTCTGTCCGGCATTGAAGCAGCCGGAACGCCTACTACCTTTGCTCCCTGCGGTACATCCCGAATCACGAGCGCGCCCGCGCCAACCACGCTACCCGCACCAATCCGAATCCCCTGAATAACAGTAGCGCCGGCTCCGACATGTGCGCCGGCTCCGACATGCACTGCTGCGCATATTGTGACGCCTGGCGCAACATGCGCGTGAGAATCAATGATGGAGTCATGGTCGACTCGGGCCCCGGTGTTAACGATGACATTCGCACCCAGCCGACACCCTGCCTGCACGACAGCCCCCGCCATAACCTGGACTCCGTCCTCAATCTGCACTTCAGGCGCAACGACCGCCGAGGGATGGATCACCGTCGCGAAACAATACTGCTTCCGGACGAACCGCTTGTAGACGTTCTGGTGATTTCTGGTGCAGCTAATGGAGCCGACACCATTCACGAGTTGGACGCTGTCAGGCGGATGACTTAATACCGCGCTGTCATCGCCAAGATGACGGGCTCCAAGCAAGGGAGGGAGCTCGAGATTCAGATCAACGAATCCGAGAACGCTTCGTTCGCGCAGCAGAAGTGCACTCACCAGCACTTTGGCGTGACCGCCTCCTCCAATTACGATGACCGGCATTTCCAACGCAATCATCGGTCAGTTAAAGAAGGTGGTTCCAGTTTAGGATCTGGTCGGCATCGATATCTAAAGCTAGCTTTCGACCAAGCACATCATCTTTTTTGTCGGGACGGATTCCAGTGCCGGGCCGCTTCGCGTCCAGGTCCGACTCCGTAAGCACATGACCGCGCTGCAATTGCCGAGTGGTTACCAGGCTGCGGCGAAACTTCTTCCGTTTTTCGATCTCTGCAGCACTCACCGTTCGTTTAGTGTCTCCGAGGGCTGTAACAATGTGTCTCCCCTCTTCGACAATGGTTTTGAGTTGTTCAGGATTGGCGGAGATCGCGTGATCCCACCCTTCCATGTCCTGATCGAGAGTGAAATGTTTCTCGATCATGCACGCGCCAAGCGCGATGGCAGCGAGTGGAATCGCAGTTCCCATTGTGTGATCGCTAAAACCTACCGGCACATCGAAGGCTTGCTGCAGAGTGGCCATGTTGCGCAGATGAATGGTGTCATATTCCGGCGGGTAGATCGACACACAATGCAGCAGGACGATCTGCTCATTGCCTTCGGCACGCACTGTTTCGACGGCTCGCTCAATTTCGGCCAACGTAGCCATGCCCGTGGAAATGATCACAGGGCGCTGTTTGCGCGCGATGTACTTCAAGAGGGAGAGATGAATGATGTCCATCGAAGCGATCTTGAAGAACGGCACATCAAGCTTCTCAAGCAGGTCTGCTTCCTCGACGGCGAACGGCGTCGAGCAGAACGCGATGCCGCGAGACTTGCAATAAGCAGCAGCTTCGACATGTTGCTCCGAGGTGAGCTGGTAGGCGATTACCATTTCGCGCAACGAGCCGAAGTGTTTCTTCCGATCGGAGTAGGAAGTATTGCGGGCATACTCTTCTTCCGCGATGAGCGATTTGTCGGTCCAGGATTGAAACTTCACTGCTTGCGCGCCCGAATCTGCGGCTGAATCAATCAAGCGACGACAGAGGTTCATGTCGCCATTATGATTTGAACCGATTTCCGCGATGATATAGGGTGAATGTCCCGGTCCGACCGGAACGCCGTCAATTCTTACCGACTTCATATGGCACTCCAGCGTAATCCTTCCACATCCACTGCAAAGCAGGCTGCGCTACATCCCACCACCAGAGAACTTCCGGCTCCAAGCTGTTAAGGTTGCGAACGTAGCTCTCCAGCTTTCTTGGTTGCGAAGCCACCTGTTCGGAAAAGAGTCGAACATCTGTGGCAGCTTCTTGTACCTGTGCCCATCGATCAGGCAACACATTCTCCATTCGCAAGCCCTGCAGCAGGCAATAATGTTCCCGTACTTTCTTTGTGTCTCGAATCACTTGGTTCGCGTCGAAAGGAAAGCCGATGGGAGCCATGTTTGCCCCATGCTGCCGGTAATCCATTCGTACTACTGGGTCGAACGCCAGCCTCGCCCCCATCAACCATGCCTTGGTGGCTAGGAACCAGTCAACCAAGGCGATGCCGGCAGGAACCGGCAAACACCGCCGCAGCAATTCCGACCGATAAGCCGAATTGGAAAAGCCAAACACATTATTCCGCGGCAGAATGTTGTCAGGAACGGCTCGCTTGGGAAGCGTAAGAATCGTCCCCAAATCTTGCCTATCTTGATCGACTATTCGCAGAGCGCATGCGGTGAGTTCGGAGGTCTGCAGAGCCGCCCGTGCCGCCGCGACCCGGGTCGGATGCAGGATGTCATCACTATCCACCAAAACCACCGCGTCAAAATCTTCCACGATTTGTGCCAGGGACCGTTGTCGGATTAGGGCCGGAGTGTTGCCCGGTTCCGACGGTACCCAGACCACGTCCAAGTGTGTGCCAATCGCCGTCTCGACTGCGCCGGCCTCAATCCCGTCGAGGCCTATCCAGAGTTGAAAGTCCTGATCGGTCTGGTCCCGCACCGAGCGATACCAGTCTGGCAGGTACATCTCGACGCCCGGATAAATTGTTGTGTAAACTGCCATTCGCTGCATTGCGCGAGACATCTTCAGATCGTCGAAACCGGAGCGTTTAGGGACACCATGGCGGTTGTGCCGTCCGGCAGCTGCCATTCATAAGGAACGACCACAGAAGTAGCCTCAGAGGCGCGCATCTGAAACTCGCCTTTGAAGCCATAGTCCACAAGATCAGCCTTTACGATAAATGATCCAATTTCTTCATAATCCAATAAGACATCGCTTCCATTACTCGCTCTTATAGCCAATTGGACTGTATAACGCTGAGGCAACAACGGAATCGACTTGAATCTGCACGAAATTAGTCCTTTGCCATTCAGGACTCTTGGCCGATGACCGTCCAACAGCATGTTGGCGGTGAAGCAGTTGCCTTTTTTACCTCGGACAGCCAGTATGAAATGTGGCATTTCCAAACACTCGTTTGCATCGAATGTGATTTCGATGATCAAATCCTCTCCTGGACAAAACTCGCGTGTTTCCTGCCCTCCGTCATTTTTCAACACCACTTTTTCTATCGCCAACCCGTGGGCGCCGCGTAGCTGCGAGCCTGAACCGGTCGAAAATCGCGCTAAGTAGTCTTCCACGACGTTCTCCACATTCCCATCGGCTCGAATCTTGCCGCCCTCAAAAAGGATCGCGCGGTCGCACAACGTTCGCACAGCATCCATGTTATGGCTCACAAACAAAACGGTTCGCCCACCCTGAGCGAGATTCTCCATTTTGCCAAGACATTTTTTCTGGAAGGCAGCATCGCCGACCGCAAGCACCTCGTCGACAATTAGCACCTCTGGTTCAAGATGAGCTGCCACCGCAAACGCCAACCGGACATACATGCCGGAAGAATAGCGTTTGACTGGTGTGTCGAGAAAATCCTCGATTTCAGAGAAATCGACAATCTGGTCGAATTTCCTGGCAATTTCAGCGTGCGCCATGCCCAAAATGGCGCCGTTGAGAAAAATGTTCTCGCGCCCTGTGAGCTCTTGATGGAAGCCCGTGCCCACTTCCAGCAGGCTCGAGGTTCTGCCATTGATCCGGAAGCGACCTTCTGTTGGAACCGTAATGCGACTCAGAAGCTTGAGTAGTGTACTCTTGCCGGCTCCGTTGCGGCCGATGATTCCCACTACTTCGCCTTGATTGATGCTGAGCGAGATGTTTCTCAGGGCCCAGAAGTCCACGTGCCTCAGTTTTGCTTCCCGACGCGATCTGAACCATGTGCCTGGGGAACGAATCACTCCCTCAAGGACATGACGCATTCCGTCAACTCCTTCTTTGTGTTTGCCGATGATATAACGCTTGCCGAGGTTCTCGACGACGATGGCAGTTTCAGACATAGCCTTGACCAGTGCACCAATTTCGTCTGGCTTAAATCACGTCAGCGAAGGTGCGCTCGGTTCTCCGGAAGTACAGAACGCCTGATATGAGAATTGCGGCAACCTCGATGATTGAGATAGTG
>JBAVQA010000256.1:0-2066 GCA_049693595.1 Candidatus Acidiferrales bacterium
GAACGAGAATCCGAATTTTCCGGCGCGTGGCGCGATGCTTCTTCGGAAGCGCAGAACGCATTCGGCGACGGGCGCCTCTATCTCGAGAAGTATCTTTTACGGCCCCGGCACATTGAAATCCAGATTCTCGGCGACCGCCATGGCCACATCGTTCATCTCGGCGAGCGCGAATGTTCGGTGCAGCGCCGGTATCAGAAAGTAATCGAAGAAGCGCCTTCGCCTGTGATGACGCCCGAATTGCGTCGCGCGATGGGCGATGCCGCCGTGAAGCTCGCGAAAGCGGGCGGGTATACGAACGCGGGAACCATCGAGTTCTTGGTGGATGCGGACCGCCGCTTTTATTTCCTCGAAATGAACACGCGGCTCCAGGTCGAGCATCCGGTGACCGAACTGGTTACTTCGCTGGACATCGTGAAACTCCAGATTCGAATTGCTTGCGGTGAACCACTTCCGTTCGCGCAAGAGGACGTCGCGCTGCGCGGCCATGCCATTGAATGCCGCATCTATGCCGAGGACCCCGACAACAATTTCTTCCCATCGCCCGGAAAAATTCTCGAGTGGCGCCCGCCTGCAGGCCCTGGGATACGCCTCGATGACGGTGTGTATAGCGGCTGGACCGTGCCGAACGAATACGACCCGATGCTGGGAAAATTGATTGCGTGGGGTGCCGACCGCGCAGAAGCTATCTCCCGCCTGCAGCGAGCGCTCGGCGAGTTTTACGCCAGCGGTATCAAAACGAACGCGGGACTTTTTCGGCGGATTCTGGCGACAAGCGATTTTCAATCGGCCGATATATACACGCGTTGGCTCGACGATTTCCTTTCCAAATCTCAGCGCGGCAAACTCCCCGTTTCTGACGATACCAAGGCTACTTCCAGCGAACGAGACGCGGCAACCATCGCCGCCTCGCTCTGGTACATGTCGCGTGGTGCGGATTCCCCGGGAAAAACGCCAGCGCCAGCCTCCCCCAAATCGCGCTGGAAGCTTGAAGGAAGATTGGGCCAACTGAACAGCGAGGTTGAGCGCTAGGAGATGGATCCGAGAGACCACTTTGAAGTGTGAAATTGAACTCGACGGGAAGCTGCGCAGCGTGGAGATGATCCACACCGGTGAACGCGCGCGTTGGACCATTGACGGACGCGCGCTCGATGCGGACGCTGTGGAAGTTTCCTCCGGCATCTACTCGATTTTGATCGGCGGGAAATCGTTTGAAGCGCGCGTGGAATCCAAGAGCGGTTCGGACCTCAGCGTTACCGTTGCGGGCCTCGAGTTCAACATTGCGATTCGCAACCCCCGCAAATGGAACCGCAATCGCGAAGCGGGAGCCGAAGCCGAAGGACGGCAGCAGGTAACAGCCCCGATGCCCGGCAAAATCGTGCTCGTGCTGGTGAAAAACGGCGACACGGTGGACGCTGGACAGGGAATCGTCGTGGTAGAGGCAATGAAAATGCAAAATGAAATACGCTCCCCGAAGTCCGGCACGGTTGAACGGATCCTTGTAGTGGCCGGCCAGACGGTGAATGCCGGCGATGCGGTCGCAATCATCGGCTAAAACTCGTAACACCACCTCCTCTCATCAGCCGCCGGCGTTTACCTTTAGGTTCGCCTTGACTTCACGGACCCTTCCCAAGTTTCCCGAAGGCTGCCAACATGAATTGTCAAAGAAAGCCGGGTTCGAAAGCCCGGAAGGCACACGGGGGAAGGGAATGTTTCACGTCATTCTTATCTGGATGGTGGGCTGGTTAGTGCTGGGCATAGCAGCTGTCGCTTGGAGTATGCTGTGCGACGCAACAGCTCACTGGGCTGAGAACGAAGGGCTCGCATTCTGGCAGACTTTTGCGCTTTGTCTTCTCTTAACTCCGCTGGCAGGAGCGTTGTTGGTGCTCGCTTTCAGACCTCCGCGAACCGGCCGCTCCTTGGCAGAAACGGCGGGCCGCGGCTAGACCGCCTCTACGATTCACACTGCCAAGTCACACCTATTCTGCAGCAAATTCCTGCATTTGTTCCGCTGAATCCCAATTCGGTTTGAATCATTCCTGAGCAAAACTCTAATTCGAAGCGGGAAG
>JBAVQA010000257.1:0-20609 GCA_049693595.1 Candidatus Acidiferrales bacterium
GGGGCGAATTCTGCGACTGGTACATTGAGTGGGTCAAGCCGCAACTGTCGTCCGAAAATCGTGAAGTGTCCGTCGCCGCGTGGCGCAATATCTTCGCCGCGCTGGAAGCAGCCCTCCGCCTCCTGCACCCGGTAATGCCCTTCCTCACCGAAGAGCTCTGGCACCGCTTGCCGCAGCCCGCTGGCGCTCGCTCCATCGCTCTCGATAAATTCCCCGAGCCCCGTGCAAATTGGACCGACGCAAACGCCGAAGGCGAAATAGCCTTGATCCAGAAATTTATCGAGGTCGTGCGCAATCTTCGTGCCTCCGCGAAGATTGATGCGAAGAAGAAAACCGCAGCAGAATATGCCAGCGACGATCCCGACGTGATCAAAGTCGTGAAGCAAAATCACCACGCGATTCTCCGGTTGGGCAGCCTGTCTGACCTGCAAGTCGGAGAGCATCGGATACGTGAGGGCGTGGTCTATTTGACCGGTCGCCTCGACATATGGCTGATACGCGAGGCGATGAGCCAAGAAGAGAAGGAAGAAACAATCGCCAAGTTAAAGAAGGACATCGACCGCCTCGCAAAAGACGTCGCCTCCAAACAGTCCCGTCTCGCCGATGAAACCTTCACCAGCAAAGCCCCTGCCAAAATCGTGGACGACCTCCGCTCCACCCTAGCCGCCCGCCAAATCGAGCACCAAAAGCTCGTAGACCGCCTCACGCAGCTCCAATAGCGGGGGATCAATCGCTACCTCGGTAATTGTTCAGTTCCGACTAGGCGATTAGCGGTGTCCTGATGCGGACCTCTACACAGATCGAATACCGATTCTTGCTTTCACCGCGCCGGGCGGCCATACTGAAGGGGTACGGCATCGTATCTGCTGGTGGTACGAATGAGCGAGTCGATGAAGAGTCGGTTACTTAAGGCTAGCCTTCAACTTGCAACGGTTGTACTGCTGCTTTTTGCAGTAGCAGTGTTGTCGACGCTCGCGAAAAACAGCCAGTATTTCCCGCAGTCACATCCCACGCATTACGTCAATATTGCAAGCAAGATGAAGGCGAGCCCGTCGCCGGCGGTATTGGAGCGAGAGCAGCTCTGTCCGATCGCGAAGGTGGTTTCGCCGCAGCCGCGTGCTCCGAGAAATCACGGCGTGGAGGAAATTTCTCTTCCTTCTCCGTCTGTCGGGGTCACGGTTTCCATTCAGCATCGATCTCCCCCTTCTTCGCGATCTTAGTTCAAGTACGTTCCGACTTACTTTTTCAACTTAATTTTGAATTAACCCGGGGCCTTTCTGCGCGGAGTTGTTCGCAGGCCTTTCGTGAAACACGATTCCCATGAACGCTCGGGTGGACAGATGAAAACAAACAATAGGCGCAGGTGCCTTGCACTTCTCATTTCCGCGGGCTTCGTGGCGGGGATTTTAGCCGGCTGCGGAGACGCGCGTAAGGCCGAGGCCGAAGATGCGGCGCATGCTCCGACGGCGCCGGTGGTGAAGGTGGCGCGGCGCAACCTTTCGAATACTCTCGAAATCGCTTCGGAATTCGAGCCGCTGCAGGAAATCGAAGTGTACGCAAAAGTTTCCGGCTACATCAAGAAGCTCTATGTGGATTGGGGAACGCACGTCAAGAAAGGGCAGCTGCTCGCCGAACTGGAAATCCCCGAGCTCCAGGAGCAATTGCAACAGGACGAAGCAGGCGCTCGCCGAAGCGATCAGGATTTGTCACGCGCGCGCGAAGAACTCAATCGAGCGCAGTCTGCTTACACCGTCGCGCACCTCACCTACACACGGCTCGCGGAAGTGCAAAAGTCGCGGCCCGAATTGGTGGCTCAGGAAGAAATCGACGCCGCGCAAGGCAAAGACCTGGAAGCGAGCGCGGGCGTTTCGTCCGCAAGAGATGCCGTGGCTGCGGCGGAGCAGGGATTACTTGCGGCTAAAGCTGCGCTCGGAAAAGACCAGGCCATATTCGCATACGCGCGCATCACGGCGCCGTTTGACGGCGTGGTGACACAAATTTATGCGTACACCGGCGCGCTGCTTCCCGCGGGAACTTCTTCGAACAGGGGCGACCTCGCTTTGTGCCAGCTTTCGCAAAACGATGTTTTGCGGCTGGTAATTCCCGTACCGGAAAGAGCCGTCGCAGATGTTCACGTGGGCGACAGCGTCGATATCGAAGTGTCGCAGGCGAAGAATTCGTTTGTGGGAAAAATTATCAGGTTCTCCGATCAAATCGAAACCCAAACGCGAACGATGCACACGGAAGTACAGGTCCCCAATCCGAACTATCTGCTCGTTCCCGGAATGTATGCGTCGGTGAAAATTCCGTTGCGCTCGGCGTCGAACGTTTTAAGTGTTCCGGTCCAGGCAGTCGAATCGTCGGGCAGCGGCTCCGGTACCGTGCTTCTTGTAAACGCCTCCAATCGAGTGGAAAAACGCGACGTCAAGCTGGGTATTCAGACCGCTACGCAAGCGGAGGTATTGTCCGGTTTGAACGAAAACGACACTGTAATTTTTGGCGAACAGAATCAATTCAAGGTTGGCGAGCTTGTCTCACCTCAAATAGTGGCCGCTCCGGGAATCGAGTAGGAATTCAATGCCGACATTTTCCATACGACACCCTTACTTCATCATCGTGCTTTGCCTTCTGATCTGCGTGCTCGGCCTGACGGCCTTGGTCCAAATGCCCGTGGATATGTTTCCTCCCATCGACATTCCCGTGGTGCTGGTCGCCACTTTTTACAACGGGATGCCTCCCGAGCAAATTGAAGCGGATATCACCGACACGTTCGAGCGCTTCTTCACGCTGGGCAGCGGAATCGATCACATAGAGTCGCGGTCCTTGACCGGCGTGAGCCTGATTAAAATTTATTTTCAGCCTGGATCGGATGCGAACGCGGACGTCACGCAGATTTCAAATCTGGCCCTGGCGGATTTGCGGCGGCTGCCGCAGGGGACGCTTCCGCCCGTGGTGATGAAAGTGGATGCGTCGAGTCTTCCGGTTTGCCTGTTGACCGTGGAAGGCGAGGGGTTAAGCGAAACCCAGCTTCATGATTATTTGCAGTTCAGCATTCGCAACCAGATTGCGGGAGTTCCGGGCGCCACCGTGCCTCCCCCTTACGGCGGACGCTACCGGCAGATCATGGTGGACGTGGACCCGCTGAAATTGCAGGCGCACGAACTGAGTCCCATGGATGTGGTGCGCGCCATCGATCAATCAAACCTGATTCTTCCGGCCGGTGACGTGCGCATCGGCCCCATGGACTACAACATTTATACCAACGCGCAAGTGGCGAATGCGGACGCTATCAACGGCATCCCGCTGAAAACGGAAGGCGAGAAATCCGTATTCGTCTCCGACATCGGAAAAGCGGTGGACAGCTCATTTCTGCAATACAACATCGTGCGTGTCAACGGGCAGAAATCCGTGTACGTCCCGATTCTAAAGCAGGGCGGGGATACCAACACAATCGCGGTCGTGGACGGAATCCGCAAGGCGATCAAGACGCTTCGCGATATTCCCGCGCAGCTGAAAGTTCATGTCGTGTTCGACCAGTCTGTATTCGTGAAGGGCGCCATTTCCACCGTGTTGCGCGAAGGCGGAATCGGCATATTGCTTACCGCCATCATGATTTGGATTTTCCTGGGAAGCTTTCGCGCCACTGCGGCGGTTTTCCTCTCGATTCCTCTGTCCGTGCTGATCACTTTCTTCGTCCTGCATTCGGCCAATAAAACGATTAACAGCATGGTCTTGAGCGGACTGGCGCTCGCTTTCTCACGACTGATCGACGATTCGGTTGTGGTCCTGGAGAACATTTACCGGCACATGGAACTTGGCGAAGATCCCGGAGTCTCCGCTGTAAACGGTGCAAACGAAGTCGCCTTGCCGGTGCTGGCGATTATGCTGGTTGCGGTTGTGGTGTTCTTTCCGGTCACTTTTCTATTCGGCGTGAGCAAGTATTTATTCTCCGCGCTCGCTCTGGCCGTCGTGATCGCATTATTCGCCTCCTATTTCGATGCCGTAACGGTCGTGCCGCTTTTCTGCGCTTACTTTCTGAAGCCTGTCCACATGCTGGATGAAGAATCGGAGAGCTCACCCAAGTCCTGGAGCGAGCGGTTTCATGCAGGGTTTAACGCCAGGTTCGAGCGCATGCTGAATGTTTACGAGCGCTGGGTGCGCCGGGCCCTCGATCGGCCCCGCGAAGTTGTCTGGGGCTTCGCGATTTTCTTCCTTTTATGCTTCGCGTTTACGCCATTGATCGGCGTGGCCTTCTTCCCGCGCGCTGACGCCGGACAGTTCGTCATCAACGTGAAAGCGCCCACTGGAACGCGCATCGAACTGACCAACGATTACGTGAAACAGGTGGAGGACATCATCCGGAAAGTTGTAAAGCCCGAGGACCTCAGCACCATTGTTTCAAACATCGGAGTTTTCCCCGACCTGTCCGCGTTGTTCACTCCAAACTCCGGAATGCATACGGCCACCGTGAATGTGGGCCTCAAGGAAGATCACAGCGTCAGCAGTTTTGTTTACATGCGCGAAGTGCGCGAGCAGATAGCAAAACAGTTGCCGCAGTTGCGCACTTATTTTCAATCCGGAGGCTTGGTCGATGCTGTCCTGAATCAGGGCATGCCCGCGCCGATTGACGTGCAGGTCAGCGGAATGGATCTGAAGAGCGGCTATGCTATTGCCCAGAATCTGGCGCGGCAAATCCAGAAAGTTCCGGGCGTGTCCGACGTTTATATCCCCCAAGACATGGATTATCCGGCGTTGCAAATGAATGTGAACCGCGAGCGCGCCAGTCAACTCGGCTTGAGTCCCAAAGAAGTGGTGGACAACGTAATTACCGCGCTCACTTCGGACGTGATGATCGCGCCAAGTTATTGGGTTGACCCGAAAACCGGCAACAACTACTTCGTCAGCGTGCAATACCCGGAAAATCAAGTGAAGTCCATCGACGACTTGAAGGCCATGCCGCTGCGCTCTCCCAATCTGAAAATGCCGACGTACCTGAGCCAAGTCGCCGATGTGACGCAGATTCAGACGCCCACCGAAGTGGACCACTATCAATTGCAGAGAACGTTTGACGTGTACGTGGCGCCGTCCGGAGAAGACATCGGCGGCCCGGCGAAAGCCATTTCCAAAATTATCGCCAACACGCAAATTCCCCCGAACATGCGCATCAACGTGCGCGGCCTTGTGGTCACTATGCAATCTTCGTTCAAAAGTTTCGGTCTGGGGCTTCTGCTGGCGATCCTGCTCGTTTACCTGATTCTCGTCGCGCAATTCGCTTCGTTCACCGATCCGTTTCTGATCGTGCTGGCTGTCCCCACCGGCCTGGTGGGAGTAATTTTCACTCTGGCGTTCACCGGGACGACCCTAAACATTCAATCGCTGATGGGAATCGTGATGCTGCAGGGGATGGTGGTTTCCAACAGCATCTTGATCGTGGATTTCGCGAACGTGCTGCGCAGCCAGGGGCACACGTTGGTCGAAGCGGTAGCGCACGCATGCCGTATCCGCTTGCGCCCGATCCTGATGACCTCGCTGGCAACCGTGGTCGGCCTGCTTCCCATGGCTTTCAAGCTGGAAACCGGCAGCGAAGCTTATGCGCCGCTGGCTCGCGTGATTATCGGCGGACTGATTTCGTCCATCATTCTCACCATCTTCGTGGTTCCGGCGGCATACCTTTTGATTTACCAGCGGCGTGCGGCTCTAAATATCGAGACTCTTCCAGAGGAGGCGCACTAATGTCCCCGCGTCATTTATTTCTGAATGTAATGGCATTTGCGCTGATGTCCATTCCGTGTGCGGCGCAAGATACTCAGAACTTGTCTCTCGCTGATGCGGAGAAGATTGCTATCCAGAATCATCCGCAAATTCAAGCCGCGGGATATCTGGCGATTGCCGCGCAAGCAAAAGTGACGCAGGCGCGCTCCGTTTACTATCCGCAAGCGGTCGGCAGCCTGACCGGCGTGGAATCGGAGACCAACAGCCGCGTTTCCGCCGGCGCGTTGAACAACCCAATTATTTTCGACCGCTACGCGAACGGCGTCGCCGTCAGCCAACTCGTCACCGACTTTGGCCGGACCCGTGAACTGGTTAAAAGCTCCAGACTGCATGCGGCGGCACAGAAGGAGAATGTGACCACTTCGCGAGCGGACGTTCTGATCAACGTTGACCGCGCTTACTACTCAGTGTTGCGGGCGCAGGCGGTCCTGAAAGTGGCACAGGAAACGGTGAAAAACCGTCAGCTTGTCGCCGATCAAATTACTGCTTTGGAGCAAAACAAACTCAGGTCTGGCCTGGATGTGAGCTTTGCGAATGTGGACTTGGCTCAGGCGCAGCTCTTGCTCATTCAAGCGCAAAACGGAGTGGAAGGCTCGTACGCGGATCTTTCCGATGCGCTCGGCTACTCCGAGGTAAAAACATTCACGCTGGCGGAAGAGCCTGTGCCGCCGGCTCCATCTACAAGCGTTGCCGAATTAATATCGCAAGCATTGCAAAATCGGCCGGAGCTGGTCAGCCGTCGGCTTGATGTTAGTTCAGCGCAAAGCTACGCCACAGCTGAGCGGGATTTGTGGCTCCCGACGATCTCAGCAGTGGGTGCGGCGGGGCTGGCGCCCGTTCACGAGGACCTCTTGGGAAGCCGCTATGCCGCGGCAGGCTTCAACGTAAATATTCCACTATTTAACGGGCACGAATTCGGTGCCTTGCGCGCTGAAGCCAACGCGCAAGCGCAAGCGCAGGAGCAATATCTTCGCGACTTGCAGAACGGCATCGTGCGCGAAGTTCGCAAGGCCTGGCTCGAATCCAACGCGGCGTTCCAGCGGCTTTCGGTGACGGACCAGCTCTTGGCCCAGGCCACGCAAGCCCTCGATCTCGCGCAGCAGCGCTATAAGCTCGGACTGAGTTCCATCATCGAGCTAAGCCAAGCCCAGCTGAATATGACGCAAGCCGAAATCACGCAAGGCGGCGCCAGGTACGATTACGAAACCGCGATCTCCGCGCTGAATTACCAAATCGGTGCCGCACATTAAGCTCCCCTAGCCCTGGATAAGATTTCGTTCGGCACAGTAGCGGCTAAAGGACGCTCTCGAAAGAATCCCGAGCTGCTCACTCAGCTTGTACCCGCGGCGCCGCTCAAGTATCCTTTGAAATTCCTCATGACCACCAAACGAATGGCGAATTTGCCGGGAACCACCGACCGGCGCATCGACGCACTGCTAACTCTCCTCGCGGAGAATTCGACCATCGTCATCAGTGGCCAGAAGATTGCCAAAGAAATCGGCGTAACGCGGCAGCAGGTTTGGCGCTGGGTCCAGAAAATGCGGGAGTTGGGCGTGCGCGTAAAGGGCCATGCTCGGACCGGCTATCACATCGAGCGCGCCCCGGACATTCTGGTTCCCCAGCTTTTAAGCCGACGGCTGATCGGTACACCGTTCGCGCGCCGCATCTATCATTTCTTCAAAATCGACTCGACCAATACCGTGGCGATGCAGCTAGGCGAACAGGGCGAACCCCACGGCGCGATCGTGCTGGCCGAGGAGCAGACTGCCGGGCGCGGGCGTGCCGGGCGCAAATGGATTTCGGAAAAGTCCGCTGGAATTCATTGCAGCATCTTGGTGCGTCCCCCGATTTCTCCGGCGCAAGCTCCCCTGCTCACTCTAGTTGCCGGCCTCGCCGCGCGCGATGCGGTCGCCGAGGAACTCGATGTGGTTCCCGACATTCGCTGGCCGAACGATTTGCTGGTGAACGGCCGGAAGTTTTCAGGCATTCTCACGGAGATGCACGCCGAGCCAGACCGGATGCACTACGCCGTGATCGGCATCGGCATCAACGTCAACCAGACGAAAATGCCTGCCGAGCTCGCCGACTTCGCAACCTCGTTGCGCATAGAGACGGGCAAAGTTCATTCACGGCTGGAAGTCCTGATTCGGTTGCTGCGCCACCTCGACCGCTACTACAATCAATTCATCGCCGAAGGCCCGGGGCCGATTCTTCGCCGCTTCGCCGAAGTCTCCAGCTATTTTCAGGGAAAACGAGTGCGCATCACCACTCCCATCGAAGTGTTCACCGGCACCACCGCCGGACTCGAATCCAGCGGCGTCTTGCGCGTGATGCGGGACGACGGAGGCGGGATCGAACCGGTGCTTTCCGGCGATGTCGCGGAGGCTTCCTGATGCTTCTCGCACTTGACGTCGGCAACACAAACACAGTGCTGGGCGTGTTCGGCGCCAAAGAGCTTGTGGCCCACTGGCGATTGACCACCGCTCGCGATCAGACCATCGACGAATACGGAATCCTATGCCGCGAACTTTTCACCCTGGCCGAACTCAGTCCCAGCGAAGTCGGAGGAATCATCATCAGCTCGGTCGTTCCGCCGCTGAATTCCACCCTGGCGGGGATGGCCGAGCGTTATTTCGGCAAAAAAGCGCTCTTCGTCGAGCCCGGGATTAAAACAGGTATGCCGGTGCACTACGACAATCCGCAAGAAGTCGGCGCGGACCGCATCGTAAACAGCGTCGCGGCTTTCGAGAAATACGGCGGCCCCTGCATCATCGTGGATTTCGGCACGGCAATCAACTTCGACGCGGTATCGGCGCGCGGTGAATACCTGGGAGGAGTCCTCGCCCCCGGTATCGGAATTTCCGCCGAAGCCCTTTTCGCCCGAGCCGCAAGACTCTTTCGCGTGGAAATCAAGGACCCGGGGAAAATCATCGGCACCAATACCGCCGCTTCGATGCAGGCTGGCCTGTTTTACGGCTACACCGACCTGGTTGACGGCATCCTCGACCGCATGAAGAAGGCCATGGGCGCGAAGACGAAAGTGATTGCGACGGGCGGGCAGGCCGCGCTGATCGGAACCGCTTCGCGCCACATTGAAACGATTGACGAGTTTCTGACGCTGGAAGGCCTGCGAATTATCTGGGAACGGAACCAGGACGCCGCCCAAGAGCGTGGCAAAACGCAAAAGCTGGCAACCGTTCCGCCGAGGCCAAAAAACTGACTTCATCGCCCAATTCCCGGAAGCTCGCTAAGTTCTGACAAAAACCCACAGAAACTTGACGCGATGGAATCCTTCAACTACTTCAATTATTTCACTGAAATCGAGGATTATTTTTGGCGCAAACGCGGCGCGCATCTGCTGGTCTCCCCTCTGGATTGGGCCATCGTCGAAACCTGGCAGAAAGCCGGCATCCCGCTAGGAGCCGTGTTGCAAGGAATCGACCGGGCGTTTGAGAGCTGGGAGCGTTCACGGCGCGCCGCAGGCGGCCGCCGATTGAAAAGTTTGGCGTACTGCGTGGATGCCGTGGCGGACGCAGCCTCGGAGGCGGCAGAAGCCGCGGTAGGGGCCGGGCCGGAAGTGAAATCTTCGCGGCCGACCACCGAAACCTTTTCGCGCGATGAGTTGCGAACGTTTCTTGAACGCAATGCCGCGCGACTGCGTGCTGCGTCGAAGAAACACCGCGAAGCTTCGACGAAAGGGGGGCCTGCTCTTCCGGCGCTTGCCGCTCGTTTCGAAGATACTGCCAAGCGCCTCGATGAACTTCTGCCTCTGCTCGATTCCCACGGCGCGCTCGATCTCGAAGATCTCGAGCGGCGACTGAGCGTGCTGGAAGAGAAATTGTCGGCGGCGCTCTCGGCGGACGCGGATGAAGAGGCGCTGCTTTCCGTTCGCCGCGAAATGGATCGCTCGCTGGCGCCTTACCGGCGTAAGATGTCCGCGGAACAATTGGCGCAGCTCGAGCGGCAATACATTCAGAAGCGGCTCTTCGAGCATTTCAGCGTACCGCGCTTGAGTTTGTTTTACTTGACCTGACGCTGAACGCTGTTCCTCGCGCGGCGCGGGCTCGCGCCCAATCTTTCATGCCACCAATGGACGTTACAATCGAGAAGTTGATCTACGGCGGCGATGGCCTGGCCCATCACGAAGGGTCCACGGTCTTCGTCCCTTTCGTTTTACCTGCGGAGCGCGTCGCCGTGTCTCCGGTGGAGCAGAAGAAGAAATTCGTCCGCGCGCGCGTGGACAATTTGCTGGAACCTTCACCACAGCGCGTGGTGCCGCCGTGCCCGCATTTCGGCATTTGCGGAGGCTGTAATTACCAGCACATTCCTTACGAAGCGCAGTTGGCGTACAAAGCGGAGATCCTGCGCGAGACGCTTCGGCGCATCGGGCGGATCGACTGGACCGGCGAGATCAAGCCGCATGCGTCGCCGCCGTGGGGCTATCGCAATCGCGCGCAGTGGAAAATTCGACCACCGTTGGAAGCGACGAGTGACTCCCCTGGCCCGACGGCGAGTGCAGCCAACAAAAACCTCGCAAGACTTGAAATTGGGTACTTTCGCGCCAATTCCACGGCGCTGTGCGCGGTCGATGAGTGTGCGATTCTCTCGCCGCTGCTTCTGAAGACACTGCTAGGGCTGCGAGCCGCGCTTGCAGTCGGCGAACTTCCTCGAGAACTTCGCGAGATCGAAGTTTTCAGCAATGAAGGCGCTCGCGAAACTACAGATCCGAGCGGCTCAAAACTTCTGCTCACGGCTAACTTTGCCGGATTCCCCTCCAGGCTGTCGGAACACGCCGAAACGGTTCGCCGCGCGGTGCCGGAAGCTGCGAGCATCCTGTTCCACGATCCGAGCCACGACCGGATGGAATTGTTCGGCCCGGGATTTGTGGAGACCGAAAGTGCAGGTGTGAAATACCGGGTCGGCCACTTTTCGTTTTTTCAGGTCAACCGGTTTCTCGTTGACGATCTGGTTCGAACAGTATGCGACGAAGAAAATGGCCGGCTCGCTCTCGACTTGTATGCCGGCGTAGGATTATTTTCTATTCCGCTGGCGAAACGCTTTGAACGGGTGATCGCCGTCGAATCAAATCCGGCGGCTGTGCGCGATCTGGAAACCAACATGCGCGGGAAAAGCACGATTGAGGTTCGAACGGCGGACGTCGAACGATTCCTGGAGCGCAACAAGGAACGGCCGGAGTTTGTGGTTCTGGACCCGCCGCGTGATGGCTTAGCTCCGGATGCGGCGAGGCGTCTCGGACGTTTGCAGCCCGCGCGCATCACATATGTTTCTTGCGAACCGCCCACGCTGGCGCGCGATCTTGCGGTGCTGATAGAAGCGGGTTACGACTGCAGCGAGATTCACTTGTTCGATCTTTTTCCTCAGACCTTTCATATGGAGATAGTGGTGCGGTTGCGCCGACGCGAATGAAATTGCCCGCGCTGTGGATCGCCGCGGCTTTTGCCGCGGGCATAGGCATCGCGAGCCGATGGCAGGCTTCGCCGAAGATTTGGTGTGTTACAGCCGCAGTGGCAATTACCGCAGGCGTAATTCTGGTCTGGCGAAAACGCGCGGCCTCGGCTTGGTTTTTCGGTTTAATCGCGTGGATTGCCCTTGGCGGCCTCGCGATCAGAGTGGAGCGCGCCTCCGTTCCAGCGAACCATATTTCCCGGCTGATCGCCAGCAACTCCATAGATACAAGTGTTCCGCTCCGCTGGCGCGGGCGGCTGCGCGAAGATCCGCTTAGGCTGCCGTGGGGACTTCGCTACGAAATAGATCTGGAGAATGTGCAATCCGCAGGAGTTGAGATTCCCACCAGTGGCGGCTTGCGTGTGAATTTCTACACCGGCCTGCGCGCGACTGAGCCTCAGCAAGGCCTGCGAGCTGGGGATCGCGTGGAAGCGCTGATGAAGGCGCGTCCGCCCCGCAACTACCTCGATCCCGGCGCGTTCGACGTTCACGACTTCCTTGCGCGGCAGAAAATTGACGTCGTTGGCTCACTGCGCAGCGGCGAACTTCTTCAAGTGATCGACCGCCCCCCGCCAACGGTACAGCAGCGGCTGGCGAGGGCGCGCGGAAACCTACTCGGACGCGTTGATTCCCTGTTCGCGGATCGGCCCGAACGTGGCGCAGTACTGCGCGCCATGTTGCTCGGCGACCGCAGCTTCGTCGATTCCGATGTGGTACTCGCATTTCAGAAGACGGCCGCGTACCACGTCCTGGTCGTAGCCGGACTGCATGTGGGAGCGTTGGTTGTTTTCCTCTACTGGCTTGGACGCCGATTGCGGTTGCCATCAATTGCGACGGCTTTCATGACACTCGCCGCGCTTGCTGCATACGTTGGGATCGTGCAGGACCGCCCGCCAATTCTTCGCGCTGCGTTGATCGCGGCATTTTATTTATGCGCGCGCCCGCTTTTCCGCCGCGTTGAATTACTCAACACGATTTCACTGGCGGCTCTGGCGATTCTCCTCTGGAAGCCTTCATCACTGAGCGATTCAAGCTTTCAGCTTTCGTTTCTTGCGGCCGGAGTGATTGCAGCGCTTGCATTGCCGTGGATCGACCGCACGAGCGAGCCGTATCGCGCGGGCCTGCGGCACTTGGGCGACGTCACACGCGACGGATCGCATCCGCCAAAGGTCGTGCAGTTTCGCATTGATATGCGTTCCATGGCGAATTGGCTTTTGCTTCGATTGCCGAAGCAAATCGGTTCTCGTGCAAACGGAATACTCTCAGCACCCGTGATCGTCGGATTGCGATTGTGGGACATCGTGCTGCTTTCGTTTGTGATTCAATGGGGCATGCTTCCGCTGTTGGCAGAGAACTTTCATCGCGTAAGTCTCGCGGGACCGATGAGTAATATTCCCGCCGTGTTGCTCACGGCAATTATTGTTCCTCTTGGTTTTGTGGCGCTGCTTGCATCTTTCGTTTGGGCGAACTTCGCATTGCTGCTTGCGAAGGCGCTCGGCTTTTGCACCGGCCTCTTGCTTTCAAGCGTCGGGTGGTTTAGCCATTGGCCGAGGTTATCGTATCGAATTCCCGGACCGCCAGTGTGGCTTGCGATCGCTTTCTTCGCGGCGTTTATTTGTCTGGCGATGTGCGCCGGAGCGGTAGCGGCGCGTCGATTGAATACAAGTGTGCGGCGAAAGTTGTCCCCACCGATAAGGCCCGCTGAATGGGCCTCGGCCGTCGCGCTGGCTTCGTTTACGTTGCTGGTAGTGTCCCATCCCTTCGCGCCGAATCTCGAGCGCGGCAAACTTGAAGTGGATGTGCTGGACGTTGGCCAGGGCGATTCGATTTTCGTCGCGTTTCCGAACGGTGCGACGATGGTGATCGATGGCGGCGGCCAGGCCGGCTCGGAGTCCATCGGCGGCTATCACTCGGGGACAGACGTCGGAGAGGAAGTTGTCTCGCCTTACCTGTGGTCGCGGGGACTCAAGCGGCTCGACGTGGTCGCGCTTACGCACGCGCACCACGATCACATCGACGGCTTGCGCAGCGTGCTCCAGAACTTCCGCGTATCCGAATTGTGGATCGGGCGGGATGAGGAGACACCGGCATTCAAAGCGCTACTCGCAGAGGCGCGCTCCCGAGGAGTAGCCATCGTGGAAAAGGAGCGTGGAAGTGACTTCCAATCCGGCGGAATTGAAGGGAACGTTTTTTGGCCTGAGGACATTTCCGCCGTCCCGCAGGCTTCCAACGACAATTCACTGGTAATCAGGCTGAAAGACAACGCCGTCAGTCTTCTACTCCCTGGTGACATTGAAAAAAAGGTCGAGGCCGCGTTGGTAAACAATCATTCAGCGATCGCCGCGGATTTCCTAAAGGTTCCGCATCACGGCAGCAAGACTTCCTCGATTGAAGCATTTGTTGCGGCAGTGGCTCCTCGCGTGGCCGTAGTTTCCGTGGGGGAAGGAAATCAATTCGGACATCCAGTGGAAGATGTTGTCGCTCGTTATGCGAAGGCAGGCGTGCGGTTCCTGCGTACGGACCGGGATGGCGAAGTCACCGCGCTAACCGACGGCCATACCCTCGAGGTGCATACCTTCGCGGACTCCCATCCGAATTGAGCCCAGATATTTGTGAATTTCACAAATTAGGTTCGCACTATTCTTCCGATTCGGCGGAAGATTGATTGCCCTTCTGGTAGTCCGCAATAAGCTTTCGAGCTTCCTCTGCCCGCGGCTCAAGGACGTATACTTCGACGCCGTGGGTCCCCTCAGGTGATTCGCGCAACGGAAAAGGATCGTTCGAAGACGAACCGGGAGAGCTGATCCCCGCGCTTTCGAGAAGACCGCGAACGACCATGGCTTCCGCAGCCGTGCCGGCGGTATAGGCGACCACAACGCGTTCCTGCGATGGATCGTGCGCTTGTTTGTGCGATGAATGTTCGGTCATTTAAGTTCCCCGGAGCATATTTAAGCACCTGCTCCACAGTACTATTGCGCGCTTTTAGGGCCAAGCTCATAATAAATCTTAGGAGCATTTTTCACGACTGTCATGGAACCCACCGAAAACGCCGCGTCGATTCGACCTACACAGGCGCAAATTGACGACGAAAGCAGACGTATTCGCCGTTTGCGGATTTTGGTTCAGCTGACGCTAGAATCGATTGCCGCAGGAGACCTTACTCCGGAAGAAGCCTCGGGAATGGTTGCGGCAACGCGCCGGGTGGCGCTGGAAATGTTTCCCGGCAAAGAGCGCGCTTTCGACCTGCTGTACCGGCCCAAGTTCCAACGCGTTATGCACGCCATCTATCGTCTGCAGTAAAAACACATCTAATAGCCGTATCGACCTCGCAGCCACATCCGCAGCCACACGATCGCAAGGGCTCCCACCGTACCGATCATCGCTTTGTATTCGCGGTTGCGCCGGAATTGTTGCCAAGAAAAAGTTTGCTGTGACGCACCTTCCGACGGAGGCTTTTCGGCCTTGAAGATGCTTGGAAAGAAGAGTGGAACGCTCGCGGAATACTTTTGGAACGAAT
Organism: Candidatus Acidiferrales bacterium; assembly: GCA_049693595.1. Lineage (GTDB taxonomy): Bacteria > Acidobacteriota > Terriglobia > Acidiferrales > UBA7541 > Palsa-295. The sequence goes on from JBAVQA010000257.1 coordinate 14,756, forward strand.
CGCCAAATTTCGCGCGCAGATCGTCTTCCTCGTTGCGCATCACGGCGTAATAAAAAACGGAGAAATAAACAGCAACCAGCAACCCGGCCCACAACGAATGGCCAGCGATAATAAATCCAGCGGCGAGGATCGCGCTGCCAAGATACAGCGGATTTCGGGTGCGCGCATAGATGCCGGACGTCGCGAGTTCCTGATTCTTGCGTAATTCTCCTGAGGCTGCTGCTCGGACGAGCAATCCGAAGGCGCTTACGGCGGCGCCGATTGCAATCCAATACGGCGTCGGCACAGCCAGCAGCCAATAAAGAACTGCCACCGGGTACCCGATGCGCACGCGCCAGCGCATCCAGAATTTTCTCGGCTCGCTCACGAACGAAGCCTTACGCTGCGCGCGATGGACGCGTCACAAACTTGCTGAAGAGCTTTGGCAAGCATGGCAGGCGAGTAGGATGCGCTGTGCCTGTAAGGCGTTTCGTTAAATGGTGAATGCTGCATGGCTCGGGCAGTTAGCGGCACTGGGACAATGTCGTCGAGCGACTCCGGGCGAACTTCTGGCAATCGTTTTTCAGGCATCTTTCTCGTGGCGCAAACGGGCCAAAAGTTCTCGCGTGGAATGATTTTTCGAGTCGCCGACGATTGCCACGCGGATTCCGAGCAGAGCGGCGAGATCCCGTTCGGGGACGGTGTCTGGTGTGTAGTCGGTGCCTTTAGCATGTACGTCGGGCTGGAACTCGCGGAGCAGCGCGTTGACATCGAGTTCGTCGAAAATTACGACGTAATCCACCGCCGCGAGGGCCGCAACGAGCGAGGCACGCGCGCGTTCCGTCAAAATCGGACGGCCTGTGCCCTTCAACGCTCGGGTGCTCGCGTCGGAATTTAAGCCCACGACGAGCAAGTCCCCTTCTTCCCGCGCTGCTTGTAGATAGCGTACGTGCCCCACGTGAAGCAAGTCGAAAACACCATTGGCAAACACAACTTTGCGGCCAGCGCGGCGATGCTCTTCGAGCACGCCGTGCAGACCTTCTCGTGAGAGTATTTTTTCGCGGGTGTCCATAAAGTGTTCAGCGCTGGGCTGTGGCTTCGCGGCGCAACACGGCGTCGAGTTCAGCGCGGGTGACGGTCGCAGTACGCCGCTTCATCACCACGATTCCGCCGGCATAATTGGCGAGATGAGCCGCCTCCAGATAGGAAGCTCCAGCGGCAAGCGCCAGCGTAAATACCGCGATCACGGTATCTCCTGCACCTGTAACGTCAACGGGCGCGTCGGGGCCGTAGATCGGAATGTTGCGCGAGCGTGCTCCCTTGCCAGTCCCACTTTCGAAGACTGCCATGCCATCCTTTCCTCGGGTAACTAGAAGCGCTTCGAGATGCAGGTCCGACAGCGCTCGCTGGCCCAATTCTTCCAGTTTCTGCGCGTCGGTTCCGATAGCTATGTGATAGGCAGCTTCGAGCTCAGGCTCATTCGGCGTTGCGGCGGTGATTCCCGCGGCGCTGTAATCCAGCAGTCGATAGCGCGAGTCGAGCGTGATGCGTTTTGCGTCGAGGCTGCGGACAAGTGCCGGCGACGCGGCTCCCAGACCGTAGTCGGACACCAATACTGCATCCGCGCTCTTGACGGCTTTGCGAGCTTTGCGCTGAACCAAATCCTGAATGCGCGATGGGAGCGCTTCGCGAGGTTCTCGGTCCACACGAAGGACCTGCTGCTCGGTAGTATGCGTCCATCCAGCGAGGTAACGCGTCTTTGTAGATGTGACCCAGTCGCGCGTGCAGAGGATGCCCGAAACATTCACTCGCTTGCGGCGGAAATAATCCAGCAAGGTCTTGCCGGCTTCGTCGTCGCCCACAACGCCGACGGGCAGAACGCGCGCGCCGAGATCCGCCAGGTTGTTCACCGCATTGGAAGCGCCACCAGGGTAAGCCTCCGTGCGGCGATGCCGCAGAATCAATACGGGGGCTTCGCGGGAAATTCTGGAGATTTCACCGGAAACAAACTGGTCCAGGACAAAATCGCCGACCACGCAAATCGTCTGCCGAGGAAATGAAGATACAATGTCGAGCAGGCGCGTGAGGTCAACGGTCGTGTCCGTGGCGCGTCCGTCAGCCCGGGCTGGCATCTTTGAATGTCGCTTGGTCTTTCTTGGCCTCGCGGTCAATAAATCTCCTCGAACCTCAGAATGGGTGGCTCACTTCCCATTATTGCGACGAAAAGTATCACACGCCTGGTGAACGTGCCAATCCGTGGGGATGTATCTTGTATCAACGCCGTCTGACACTTCATTTGGTATCGACGGTGCCGGATTGTGTATTTTTCATGAGCGCCTGCCAGAAATCACCCTCTCGGTCAATGTGCAACGAGATAGAGCAAACCCACAAATTCATTGATGGTTGCGCTGCTTCCAAATTAAAACGGTCCTTCTCGGTGCAGATGAGTCCGGAGGCTCCGGCTTCTCGGGCTTGTTTCTCGATTGCGGCTATGTCGGATGGCGAATAGCGGTGGTGGTCGGGGAAAGACTTATGTCCGGCGATCTGAAAACCCCAATCACGTAAATCTGCGACGAAGGCGCTTGGATTGCCAATTCCGCAAAAGGCGAAAAGAGGTTTGGCGCGGACTTCAGCGATTGCCGGCTGAGGTTGCGAAAGCGAATAGACCGAATATAGTTCAGTGCGAGCGTAATAAATAGGTGCTTCTGAATAGCGCCGAACGACGGATTCGACGGCCGGAGCATGATTGCTGCGAGTGATGACGATCAAGTCAGCGCGCTTTAGCGCCGCGCGCGGCTCACGCAAACGTCCGGCGGGCAGCAAATGTCCGCCGCCGAAAGGCTTGCTCGCGTCGATCAGGACGATGTCCACATCGCGCGCCAGCTGCAAATGCTGGAAACCGTCGTCGAGGATAAACCAATTTACGCCGCGAGCGGCAAGCGCAGCGCCATTCTTGTAACGATCAGCGCCGACTCCAAATAACGCGCGGTCCTCTAGGCGGGACTGCAGAAGCTGCACTTCATCGCTGGTCGAAGCTGCCGCCGGGTCGTTCGTCGATCGAGATTTGTCGGCAGACGTGCTGACGGCCTTTCCGCGATAGCCCCGCGTGAGGATTCCGACGCTCTCGCCTTTAGCAAGCAAACGTTCCGCGATCCACAACACCATCGGGGTCTTTCCGGTTCCACCGACGGTCAGGTTTCCCACGCTGATGACGACTCCGTCCAAGCGACGCGGGCGAAGAAGCCCCTGGCGGTACGCTCGCGCTCGGAGATGCGCTATCGCAGCATAAGGCAGCGAGAGTGGCCACAGGAGCGATTCCTTCAGCGTCACGCTGCGCTTCCTTTTTTATGGTCCTCAAGAGAATTCAGACCGTTCGCGGCATCACCAGCGTTTTGGCCTTCGCGCTGGGCAATCACCGCTGCGATGCGTTCAAGAGAACGCGCCGTCGCACCGCGATTCTGCTCGGAAATCTCGCGCGCGGCAGCGCCCATCCGTTCGCGCATCGCATTATTTTCGATCAACTGTACCCAGACTTTTCCGAGCTGCTCGCCGTTCGCTACCTGTACGCCTGCATGCGCATCGAGAAATCGATCTGTCATTTCACGAAAGTTCTCCATCGACGGCCCAAAAACCGGCGGACGCGAAAAACACGCAGGCTCCAGAATGTTGTGCCCGCCCGCGCGGACCAGGGATCCCCCTACAAACACGGCATCCGCCAGCGAATACAGTCCTGCTAGCTCACCAATCGAGTCGAGAACCAGCACGTCCGTGTTTTCGCCGAGCGGATGACTGAGATCAAGTTGACTGCGGCGCAAAGTATTCCATCCGCCTTCGGCGATGACTCTTTCCGCAGCGATAAATCGATCCGGCTTTCGAGGTGCAAGGATCAAAAGCGTTCGGCGCCATTGCCTCTGGACGCCATCGTATCCCGCAAGGACGGCCTGTTCTTCTCCTTCGACGACGCTTCCCGCAACCAACACCGGCCAGCGCTCTTGCTGTCGAATCTGGGTTTGAAGCCACGATCCGAAGCGGCCGATAGCGGAGGGTTCCACGTCATATTTCAGGTTGCCGGTAACTTCCACGCGCTCTTCGGGCGCACCCATGCTCACTAGACGCTTTGCGTCTTCTTCACTCTGAGCTAGAAAAAGCTCCGGATCTAGAAGAGTACGCTCGAAGAATTCTCCGATAAGAAAACGCCACCGTTCGAAGCGGGAGAGAGACTTTTCGGAGATGCGCGCGTTCGCGAAGATTACCGGAATGGCAGAGTGCCGCGCTTCCCGCAAAAAATTCGGCCAAATCTCCGTTTCCATCACGATCACGAGGGCGGGGCGGATCGTTCGCAACGCTTTTCGCACCGGCACGACCCAGTCGAGCGGAAAATAAAAAATCCCGTTCGCGGATTGCAATCGCTCGCGTGCGAGCCGCTGGCCCGTTTCCGTGGTCGTGGAAACAAAGATTGCCCGGTCGGGAAACCGGCTCTTGAGACCTTCGACAAGAGGCTTTGCGGCTAGAACTTCGCCTACCGAAACCGCATGTATCCAGATTGCTCCACGCCCGGGCGCGTGGTCAGTTTCATACGCCGCCGCGCTAGTAGCCAAGGCCGATGGCAGAATTCCAAGACGCTCGAGCAACGCACCGGAATGTTCGCCGCGCCGCCAACCACGCAACGCGAAGTAGGGCGCCAACACGAACATGCCGACTGCCGTAACAATTCGATATAGGAAATACATTGGGAAGGCGTTGTGGCGATTCGCGATGCCTGCGCGTGCCAGGCGCGTCTGACAGCGACTCCGCACACAAACGAGGTATTATAGTGGCAGCGAGCGAGAACATGCACAACTTCCGGCGGAGACCGGGCATCGAAATTGCAAGCCAGGAAAATTGATAGATGATTCGAGCCAGCGCACTAGCCGCAGCAGCTTTCATAGTGTGCGCAAGCAGTTTCGCGCAGTCCTCCGGTGTGAAACCGACTCCGAACGCCGCGCCGGAATTCTCCCCTGCGATTGCCCGCGATACACACGAAGGCATGACGATTTTGGCCGATGCCTATGACGAACCCGCTCGCGCTAAAGATAAATTCGGCAAAGCAGATCCGATCCAGGCGGGAATTCTTCCGGTGGAGGTTTTTCTCCGCAATGAATCGGACCATCCGATTCGTATCGACCTCAATACGATCCAACTCGAAGTGCACTTTCGGAACGGAGACCATCAGGATATCGACTCGCTAAGGCCATACGACGCCGCATACAAGATCGCTCACCCTCAGGGCCCCTCAGGTCCGAAAAATTCACGCATTCCGAGCCTTTCTTTGCCGGGCGGGGACAAAAAATCCGCGAAAATCGAAGACATCCTTCGGCCGCTTGCGCTCGATGCGGATGTGGTTCCACCCAAGGCCACCATTCATGGTTTTCTTTATTTCGATTTGAGCCGGGATATGTCACTTGCCGCCGCTTCCGTACTCTACGTCCCTGACGCAGCAGTGATCCCGGGCAATAAACCTCTAATGTTCTTTGAGGTTCCTCTGGCCAAAATTCCACAGGACTGAACTCTGTGTCCAGGTCCTCGACACGGCTTTCTTCGCAGCCAGCAGCGAGAAGCGTATCGCTCTAATGCGACGCTTGTGGGTCGAGGATAATTTCAAAATACTGGGCCGGCCTTGTCCCGATGTTTTGAATTTGGTGCTGGTCGCCGGCAGCGACGAAAGCGACCGATCCAGGACCAAGTTTTGTCGTCTTGTCGACGATCGTCACTTCCACCTCGCCCTCGCTGATGAGAAACATTTCTTCCTGCTGGTGGTGATGGGCGTGGTGCGGCGTACTCCCGGGCAGTAGAAAGACTTCGTGGACGTGGATGTGAAAGCCATTGTGGGTCAGAC
>JBAVQA010000258.1:0-4851 GCA_049693595.1 Candidatus Acidiferrales bacterium
GTATTAACACAGCGAGGCTTGGAGGAAACTTGAAGAGAACGGGGTCGGTTGCGGAACCGGGGTGTGCCTGCATTGGAATTGGCTCCACAAAAGCAGGCCGCTACTAGATGCGGGTTGCCGTGAAGTCGCGCTTAGACACTTCGCATTCAGGCCACCAGTGAATTGCTATATAATTCCGGCCGATGGACCGTCTCGCTATGGAGAAAAGCAGCGACTTGAAGGAGGTCTGCGCATGAAGCAAGGTCGTAGGAATTTTATGAGGGACACCAGCGCGGTCTGCGCTTTGGCCATGTCTGGCCGGCTGCCGGCGGCACTCTCGGAGGCGAAGCCTAGCGCGGCAGATGCGCGCGGGATGGCGCGCGGACTTACGTTGCTGAACATTCGCCAGGGCGGCGAATGCCGGCTGGGCGTGAAGAACGAAAAAGGGATACTCGACGTGGCCGAGGCTGCGAAGATTCTGCATATGCATGCGCCGGCCACAATTGACGATTTGCTTCAGAATGAAGACGGCCCGAGCCTGAATGCGCTCGTGGACGCTTCTGCCAAGTCGAAAGCCGCGCAAAAGGCATTCCTTAAAGAAGACGCGATCGAATACGGTCCGGTGGTGACGCGCCCGGAAAAAATCGTGTGCGTGGGGCTGAACTATCGGCATCATGCCATCGAAATTGGAGCGCCGATTCCGAACCAGCCGGTGCTTTTCAACAAGTTTAACAACTCGCTCAACTATCACAACGGCACGATAAAGCTCCCGGTGGATTATGCGAAGAAATTCGACTACGAAGTCGAGTTGGTAATGGCGATCGGACGCGAAGCGAAAATGGTAAGCGAAGCCGACGCGCTTTCCTACGTGGCGGGTTATGCGACTGGAAACGACTTCACCGCTCGCGACCTGCAACTCGACACCGGCGGCCAGTGGATGGTGGGCAAGACGCCGGACCAGTTCGCGCCGCTCGGCCCGTACCTGGTGACAGCCGACCAGATCGATCCCGACAGCTTGAAGCTCGAGTGCCGCGTGAACGGGGAAACGCGCCAATCGTCCACCACCAGCGACTTCATTTTCAACACACGGAAAATTATCAGCTATATTTCCCGCGTGATCACGTTGAAACCCGGTGACATTATTTTCACCGGCACGCCTCCAGGCGTGATTCAGGGAAAGCCCAAGGACCAGCAGGTGTGGCTCAAGCCGGGCGACAAGATCGCGTGCAGCCTGGAAAAGCTGGGGGAATTGAAATTCGAGCTAGTGTAAGAACAAGCGAATCATTGTGCCCGCCCCGTGAGGAAAACCAGAGGCGTTTTACTGCGATCTGCCCACGAGTAGGCGGCTTTCTCGAAACGACTCACTTCTTGCGATCATCTACATTGCAGGCGCCTTCAACAGGCGCTGAGTCGGGCATGTCAAACTTCATGACGATTTCCGATCCGCGGTCGTCACCCACGGTTAAGTCCACGGCTTGTGCCCGGAGGATTTTCTTCAGCGCGTCTTTAGGAATGGAGGCAGAAGTCATCTCCGTTCCCGGTGTCCAGTTCTCTTTCTGAGGTTCTTTAGCATCATCGGTCCTATATTGGACTGCGACCTTCGGGTAGTAAGAGGTTCCATGAATTTCTTGAGGCTCAACGTAGTCGATCTTCAGGGAGGTACCGATGAGAAGATTCCCGGCTATGAACTTCCCCTTGCGGGACCCCTTGCCGGGGATGCAGTCCACCACGAAGGCAGGACGATTGGAGATGTCACCGACGTCGCCCTGTGGCGCCTTAAGAAATCTACCCACCAAGGTAAATCGCGTATATGTGGTATCGTGGCCGGGATTCGTCTTTTGAGATTGCCGCCACACTTTGGCCGGTGGGGCCTGTTGCGGAGCCATCGCTGAGAATCCAAATGAAGCCAACGCGAGCGGCACGAACAGAAGAAGTGGGACTTGTTTCATCGTTTCATCTCCCTGTTAGCTTTCGGGAATCCGAATGTTCGGCGGTTCGACTGTTGAGAAAACGATTGCGTCCGCAGCGCAGCCTCATGGTAGCCAAGACTGTTCGGAACCGCAACCCAACTTAGGCACGGGTTTGAGAAATGGGCCGGCACGGTTGGGCTGAACTCCGCTTTGACTGCCGCGCGAGAGGCTTGTAAGATTCGCGGCGCGCCGGTGGAGGAGACAAGAGATGCGAAATTGGATTCTATGTTCATGTATTGCGCTCGCGCTGCCCTGCTTTACATTCGCACAGCAACCCGCGGCGTCGGACAAAGCCGCCCAGAGCATGCCGTCAAAGAGTGAAACGGCCGACCCCAAGCTCGCCGACTTGCTCGAAGCAAAGGTGAAAGCCGCCTGGGCGGCATTCAAAAAACGGGACAAAGACGGCTATGCCGCGTTTCTGACCGACGATTTCCAGGCCGTGGAATCGGACGGCGACGGCGAGCGCCCCAAGCTTCATATCCTCCGCGAAGTAGAGCACAGCATGTACACCGATTACCTGCTTCAGCTATTTCAGGTGCAGCAACTCGGAGACCACTACGCCTTCGTTACCTATGAAAGCACCATTCAATTTCCCAAAGCCACAGGGCAAAGATTCAAGAGAATCTTCATCGGCGAACTTTGGACTAACCGCGACGGGGAGTGGAAAATGATGCGCTACCAAGAGACGCTCGTCAGGTAGTTTCGCCTCCTTCTCCCAAAAAGCAAAAGCCCGAACCCGCTAGCGCGAATTCGGGCTCTCGATACGAAATCACTCCCCGGCTGTCATCTACTGCGAAGCATACACGCCGACGCAACCATCGGCGGCGATCGTTTCGCAGTTGGGGCCGCCCGAAGGCAGCGGCACGAAAATGTGATTGTTGATAGGATCCACCGCGACGCTGTGGGCGTTGCCGTTCGTCGGGACGTTTTGCAGCCACTGTCTGGTGCCGGCGCTGATGACTCCGAGAACCGGGCCGGTGGGCATGTCCCTCGACGCCGTGTAGTAATTGTTGTCGCCGGGGTTATACCAAGTCTCGTCCACGAACCCAACATTGTTGATGACAGTCAGGATCGCGCCGGTTATGCCGTTGATGATCACGCTGGAGGGCGCGAACGCGCGTCCATCGTGGTCGGCGCAACCCACGAAGACGTCCGTGCCAGGTCCCTGATTCAAACTTGTGGGCATGCAACTGGGTATCGGAAAACTGTTAACCACCGCCGGGACAAATGCGGTGCCACCGCCCGGAAGGGTAATTTGGTGGAGGGGATCAATCACGTCGATGCTGCCAACCGTAATGTCAGGAGTCGAATTTCCATTCGTCAGCAGGAAGAACCCCGTGGAGGGCTGGAAGAGCAACCCACCCAGTCCTGCCGGCGCGATAGCTCCAGTGTTGCAGTCAGGGAAGGAAGTCGTCGTGGCGCAGAACACTCCGTTCGTTGCCGTACCAGGAGCCGAATTGCGCAATATAGGACCATGATGGCAAGCAACGGCCGGATTAAAACCGGCTGCGTCGCCCGATGCGCCGGACGGAACGTTCCCGCCAGCGACGCCGGGCGTAAGGCTGAAGAATTGGAGAGAAGGATCCGGACAGGCGAAACCATTGTTCTCATCAACTAACACCGTGTTATCGGTGGGGAGGGCCTGGTCGTAGTAGATCTGGCCAAGGATGCACGAGGCGAAGTTAGCCGGAAACGTTGTTGTGATCGTGTTTCCTCCAGGTCCGGAGACAAAGGTACTAATACCGGGACTGAATGGATCCGTAGCAGTAGGGTCCGCTACCTGAGAATACGGAAGACAATGTTGTTGGGCGTCGGTTCCGGTTCTGGTCACGATTCCAGTGGCGTCAACGATGGTGACGAAGGGAAACCCCGGGTCGCCGTTGATTACCGCAAAAAGAAAACGCGAGGAACCGTCCTGCGGGAAAGTCACCACTCCGCCGGTGGTCGCAAGCTCGTCGCCGCGCAGGTCGCCGCAGCTCGGGTCAGAAAAGGCTCTTCCGTTTGCAGACGACTGGCACCCGGTGATGCCGGTCGGACCGTCATAGTCGGGAGACGTGCCTGTTACTATGGTGGCGGTTAACGTGGGCGGCGCTGTAAAGCCGCTAGAAATCATTGGAACCAGGTCGAATACCTCAACTTGCGAACTGCCATTCCCGACAAACAGAAAATTTCCATCGTTCGTGATCTCCAAACCATTTGGACCCGAAAGCGGGTTCAGGTTGTTGGAGCGGGAGGCGCAGCATTGTCCCCCCACGAATCCTCCGAAGTTGCCGTTGGGACCAAAGCCGCCGGGGAGGCGGAAACCGTCTGTCCTGCATCCGAATCGTGTGAAGTTGCCCTGTGCGGATGTGACGGGAGGAATGGTTTCCCCGCTCACCGGATCCACCCAGCATAGGCTGCTATTGTTCCCGGCCTCGGCTATCGAGTTCAGTCCGCCGATGGCCCATAACGCGATGTCGGAAGTTGTGCTGAACACGGGAACGTCGAGTCCGACGCGGTCCGACACGTAGAAAAGGCGATTGGTCGGATCCACCCAGCTGATATCAAAAATGTTGAACGGCCCACCAGGCTCGCCATTGGGATTGTGTTCCGGCACGTTCAACACACCAATCAACGCAATCGTCCCGTTCTTATCCGTCCCGCAGACAGGACAGTTCTTTTGGCTTGAGCAACTGTTCAAGATGAACATCGCTCCGAGCAGCGCTACGAGGGCTGAAAGGCGAAACATTTTCGGTTTCATCGAATTTCCTCCTGCGATATTGGCCGGGGGCCGAACTACATTTTCAAGAGAAATTATCCACTGAGTCCGCAGCGCCCTTGAATTCGCGTGTGCTGGCCCCCGTACTAACCAGCACTTAGCTCATCCAAAGTGCTCAAGACCCGATTAAAACCGAAACTGAAT
>JBAVQA010000259.1:0-1674 GCA_049693595.1 Candidatus Acidiferrales bacterium
GTGCAACGGCATGCCGAAAAGGCTTTCCGTTCCAACTTTGGTGGACTCGTGGAGCTGGGCTCCGGAGGTAGCAATGATTCGAAGCGCAGGAAACTTCAGGGATTGAACTTTCCTGAACTTTGCATATTGCAGAAACTGGTTGAACGTGGCGGGCGCACCTAGAATTACGGTCAACCGCTCTTTTTCCAGAGTCAGCCGTGCATTCATCGGGTCGAAACGCGCCGTTAAGTAAAGGGCCGTGCCACTCAACAGCGAACCCAGCAGGACTACGGACAAGCCGACGGCGTGAGAGATCGGTAGAACTCCATAAAAACGATCGTCCGCAGTCAACGATCGTATTTTTGCTGAGCCAGCCGCCAGAAATAATAAATTCTGGTGACTCAGCATCACGCCTTTCGGAAGACCTGTGGTACCGGACGTGTAAATTAGCGCGGCTACGCGATCGGGTATGTTTGCTTCGAGACGTTCGCCTTCGACATTCTCATTAAGACCACCCACAGCGATCGTTCCCAGGCCGTCGACCTCCTCAACCTCGGCATCGTGCCGCTTCGCGTGTTCCGCCGCGTGAGTCGATACGCTGGTCGTGTAAAAAACCCGACGCGCCCCGCAGTGGTCCCGGATCTGATCGATTTCGCGCGCTGAAAGATTCGCGTTCACCAGCACCGGCCATGCATCCAAGGCCGCCGAAGCCAACAGGAGCGCGACGAACTCGCGGCAATTTTCGCCAACAATCATGACGCGGTCACCCGGTCGGATGCCCCATTTCGAGAGCCGCAGCTGCGTCGCGGAGATTGCGGAAGCCAGTTGCCGGTAGGTCCAAGTCCCGGAAGCTTCGACCAAAGCAGGGCTGTCGGGCGAACTCTCCGCCCAGGGAAACACTACATCGCTGATGCGAGGAGGCAGCGTCCTTAAGATCTCAGACGCTTGTTCCTGAATGGTCGGGGACGGCGAATTCATTTCGTGGACGAAGGGATGAATCGATTCGTAATTATAGTACCGCGGAGCGCTTTCGCTCGATTGGGCCGTACGAGCCGGTAACCGGCGCAAAAGCCGATTCCTCTGCTTTTTTCGCTAACACATACTGCAACCAGTTTCGGTATATGCAGGTCGCCGAGGACTGCCATGTGTTCTGCAACGTCCTCTCCAGCGCTTCAGGAAACGACACCAGTTGCTCTTCACGCCGATCCGCGAGAACCGCTCGTTGAAACTCGGCCAGAACCTTAACGGCGGTTTCGTCGAAGTATCCTTGCGGCATCGTAGGATAGGTTTCGCGCTCTCCCCGCAAGAATCTCTTTATATCGCGGCGGTATTCCTTCAACAATGTCTCCGCCTTGTACTCCGGATGGCCCTGGAAATGGACGAACAGGCTCTTCTTCTTTTGCTTCACAAATACGTCGACCCCAGCCTGCTCTGACTTTGTAAGCACCTCGTAGCCGCAGGCGGTCAGCGCGTTCTCCTGAACTTCGTTCCACCGGGAGTGCGGAAAGCGCACCAGTGGCGGCGCCTGCCTTGTAAGTGGGTGCTCCGAAGTTTTTGCCGATTCGAAGACGCCGAACTGCTTGTCCGGCAAACGATGGCGCTGGATCCCGTCGCTGTGCAGCACGCCGGCGTGAGCCGCCAGGCATGAAAGAACGGTCGAAATCGTATTGCGCTCGGCCCAGTCGAGGACATTCG
>JBAVQA010000260.1:0-11858 GCA_049693595.1 Candidatus Acidiferrales bacterium
CGTAAAGGACACCGTCCTTATTCTCGCTTTCGGCTCGCGCGCTGTTTGGATCGATGAGGCCCACGGCCAGCACGCAGGCGTCGTAATTCTTTTTCAAATCGTCCCAGGTAACGTCCTTCCCGACTTCAACGTTCGTCTTGATCTCCACGCCGATTTCGACGAGGCGTTCGATCTCGCGATCGAGCACGTCCTGCGGGAGCACCCAGTCCGGAATGCCGCCGCGGTTGAGGCCGCCTGCCTTCGGCGATTTCTCAAGGATCGTAACTTTATAGCCGAGACGCGCGAGTTGGTACGCGGCGCTGTGGCCGGCGGGACCCGAACCGACAACGGCGACTTTCTTGCCGTTGGGAGTCCCGGCTTTTACCACGTCGCGTGCGAGTGCTTGCCCTAGATCGCCGAGAAACCGTTCGACCGCGCGAATCGAAATGGCCTCATCGTACTTCCCACGGTTGCAGGCTTGTTCGCACGGGTGATAGCAGACCCGGCCGGTGACCGATGGAAAGGGCATGTCTTCTTTGATGAGCGCGTAGGCGTCCAGATACTTTCCGCGCTTCACCAGGTCGAGATAGCCCTGAATCTTTTCGTTAGTGCCGCAAGCGTTGTTGCAGGGCGGCAACTTGTCCCGGTACACCGGCCTGATCGAACGCCAGTTTCCGGTAGGGAACAGATCCTGCCCTTTTTCCTGCGTTGGAGCGGGAGTGATGCCGGCGAATGGGATCTTCAGCCGCTCGGGGATTTTTGTGCCTTTGGTTGACATGTGTCCTTTTCCTACGCCGCTACTGGATTCAGCGGCATGATGTGCAATTCTTCGAGCGCTAATTTGAACGCGTGCTGATTCGCAATCATCGGCTGAATCGTTTCCATTTTGACGATGCCGGTAGTCTTGACCACAGCTGCAATGAGCGGAGCGGCGATGTCGGGTGCGATTGATTTGTTGCGCTCAGCGGCGCCTTCGGTGGAAAGACGATCGAGGCCAAGCTCGCCGAGACGGTAGTAGAGCCATTTGTGGTCGGCGATCTTGGCGGCGTCCACGCAGACAAGTTGAGCCAGCCGCTCGGGGCCCGGCACGAAACGAATCATGTACTCCGGCGTGTAGTGTGTGTTGATTACCAGAGTTCCGCCCGGCGGCATGCCGCGCATGTAATCCCAACCCTTGACCATCGTTCCTTCCACCAGCACGATGATGTTGGGCTGCTCGTTTTCGTAGGTGAGCTCGTTCTCAATCACGGCGTCGCTAACGCGGCAGTACTTGCGCGTCGGACAATTCGTGCGATCGGGATTGTCGACATAGTTCTCCATCGCCTGCGAGTACTTGCCCTCGAGCCGAGCGGAAGCGGCGACGGAATTAACGATGTCGCGACCCTCTTTGTCCATAATGATGCCGCGCGTCCAAACGGTAAGTTCCGTGTAACTCATGTTCAACCTCGTCGTCCAGTGGATGCGTCAGGACAAAAATTCCCGGCGCTATAGCTCAGCGACTTCGCTGTCTTCAATTGCTCGCACTGCCCCGATCGGACTCAAGCACGGCCAGAAAATCGCTGCGCAACACAGTAAAAGGCGCGACGCGATTGCCGTCCTGAAATTCTACGATTGCTAATAGCGTCGCTTTCTTGCACAGGCTTTCGATATCGGCGCCGGTGAGCCCTTCCATGCGACCGGCAAAGTCGTCGAAATCGACATCGGCCGCGAGCGGCACACGCCGGCAGCAAAGCCGCATGATCGCCGCGCGATCCGCGGCGTCCGGTTTTGCGAACGGGATTTTATAGTCGAAGCGCCCGCTTCGCAACAGCGCGGGCTCAATGCGTTCCGGGCGATTTGTGGCGGCCAGCAGGATCACGCCTTTGACGTCGCGCAAGTTGTCGATCTCGCGCAAAAGCTGGCTGAGAATCCTTTGATAGACGTCGGTGCCGAATTGATCGGCGCCGAACTTTGGCGCAAGGGCGTCAATCGTGTCAAAAAACAGGATGCACGGAGCTGCCCGTCGCGCTTTCTTGAAGACTTCGCGCAGCGCCCTCTCTGATTCGCCTAACCACTTCGAATACAGTTGCGGGCCGTCAATGGCGATCAGCGGGACCTGCTTTTCGCCCGAGAGCGCTCGCACCATGGCGGTCTTTCCAGTACCGGATGGTCCGGCCAGCAGAATGCCTCGCGGCGGCGCCAGTCCAACCTGCTCGTAAATTCCGTCGTGCATGTGGGAATTCTCGACTACGGCATCGAGCAACCGTTTGGCCTCGTTGAGACCTCCGAGGGATGCGAAGGTCGAGGTGCTTTTCTCAATGAAGAATTCGCGAGTCGCGCTGGGCTCGACTTCCTTCAAGCCGGCGAGAAAATCGTCGCGCGTAACCTGGAGCGTCGCGAGTTCAGCAGATGCGGCGTCGGTGTCGAGGGGAAAGGACGAGAGGAAGCCGCGCAGGGCGATCATCCCAACTTCCTGTCCCAACGCTTCGAGATCGGCGCCAACGAAGCCGTGGGAATGTTCGGCGATTTCTTTCAGGTCAACGTCAGGCGCGAGAGGCATCGCGCGTGTGTGGATCTTGAGGATTTGCAGGCGCGCTTGGGTGTTCGGAACGCCGATTTCGATTTCGCGATCGAAGCGGCCGGGGCGCCGCAGCGCGGGGTCAAGCACTTCGGGGATGTTAGTGGCGCCGATGACGATGACTTGGCCGCGCGCGACGAAGCCATCCATCAAGCTGAGAAGCTGGGCTACGACGCGCTTTTCGACCTCTCCGGAAACCTCGGCGCGTTTAGGAGCCACGGCGTCGATTTCGTCGATGAATAGGATCGCTGGCGCGCGGCGCGCGGCTTCTTCGAAAACCTCGCGGAGCTTGGCCTCGCTCTCGCCGTAAAATTTCCGCATGATCTCGGGGCCGTTGAGGTGAATAAAGTGCACGCGGCTTTCGGCCGCTACGGCGCGAGCGAGCAGGGTCTTGCCCGTGCCTGGCGGACCGTACAACAGCACGCCCTTCGGAGCGAGAATCCCCAAGCGCTCGAAGACGCGCGGGTACTTCAGCGGCAGTTCGACAATTTCGCGCACACGCGCCACTTCGCGTTCCAATCCGCCGATATCTTCGTAGGACACGGCCGGAGCGCGAGCCGCTGTCTGTTCGCCCTCCACGACCCGTAGGTCGGTGCGTTTCCCGATCACTACAGTTCCCGAGGGAATCGTGCGCACAACCTGGAAGTTCACCGCTTTGGCGAAGGTCGGCACACGTACCACGCAGCCCGCCATCACCGGGACGCCCACTAGATCCTCAAGCATGCGGTCGGGCGCGATGGTGGCTGGCGCAGCGCCCACCCACAACGGCGACAAGCGGACGGCTACTGCCTGCTCGTGCTCGATGGGCGTTACCGCCACTTGCTCCTGCAACCCCGCGCTACAATTGCTGCGGCACGTGCCGTCGATCTGGACCATTCCTTCGAATCCATCCTCGGACAGCTCGGCGCGTCCGACGGCGATAGTGCCGCCCGTGATCTTCAGCACGTCGCCTGCTCTGGCGCCGATGCGTAGCATGTCGGCCGGCGCCAGCCGCGCAATGGCGTGGCCGATGTCCTCAACACGCGCCTCTGCAACGCGCAGCGTCAGGGTTGCTGTGTGTGATGACTGGGCGATTTCCTTCAAACTGACGTCTCCCCGATCAAAACTTTGTGTTGAGCACGATCTCTTCGACGTCTTCAATGTGCCGCCGCATCGCGGACTTTGCCGCTTCGGCATCGCGACGCTTGATGGCGGCCAGGATTCGCCGGTGCCCCGCGAGCGACTTTTGCGCTCGTCCTTCCACCTGCAAAGAGTGTTCGCGCGTGTCGCGCAGCAGGTCCATCAGAGTGTCGATCACCTTCAGCACAACGCTGTTACCGGAAGCAAGAGCTATGCCGTAGTGAAATTCCGCGTCCTCGGCGATGGCGGCATCGCCGAGATTCTGCGTTTCCTCTTGCCGCTTCAGAATATCCTCCATCTCGGACATTTCTTCGGCGGAAGCGTTGGCGGCGGCGCGCGCGGCCAGCGGCGGTTCGAGCATCTTGCGGAAATCCAGAAGTTCGGTCACCAGGCCCTGCCGGCGCTTCAGCGCATTCGCAAAAGGATTAACCGGGGATTCAGAGGATCGTTCGCGAACGATGGTCCCGGCGCCTTGACGGGGTTCAACCAAGCCCACCAGCTCCAGGCCTCGGATCGCGTCGCGAATGGAACTGCGGCTTACTTGAAGCATTTCCGCCAGTTCGCGTTCAGATGGGAGTTTATCCCCGGGCTTCAATTTTTTAAGGATCAGACGTTCGATCTGCTTGGCGACTTCTTCATAGACTTTGTTTCTACGGACAACCTCGAAGTCGGATTTGACGGATGCAGGCATGAGCAAGTGGTCCGATAAGTGGACCAGCTAACAAAAGGCAGTATACTCCGGCTGTCAAGTCCCTAGCAAATGCTTTTGTTTAGCCGATCCGGAAGGGAATAAGGTTTGCGGCACTAAACCTAGGTCCGTCAGCACCCCTCACTATGGTTTCTGCGAAGTGGCGCTTTGCGACAACAGCTTGGTGCAGTTGTACACTGTTCGCGTGTAGGGCATGGCGAGACCGACGCGCTCGCCCAACTCCACGACCGCGCCCACCAGCGCTTCCAGTTCCAACGGCCGACCCGCTTCAAGATCTTGCAGCATGGAAGTCTTGTGCTCTCCGACTTTCTCCGCGCCAGCCATTCGCTGATCGATGGAAACTGGCAACTCCATGCCCAATTTGCGCGAAACCGCTTCCACTTCCTCCATGATGTTGCGAATCACTGAAGAAACTCCCGGATCGCGGAGCATCTGAACCAGCGTGGCGCGCGTGAGCGCACTGACGGGGTTCAAGGAAGCGTTACCTAGGACCTTTACCCAAATCTCAGGCCGAATACGAGTCGTAACTGGGCAGCGCAAGCCGGAGGCGATGAGCGCTTCTGCAATTTGGCGGCAGCGATCGGAGCGCGAACCGTTTGGCTCGCCCAAAGAAATGCGGTTGCCCTCAATGTGTTGAATCACACCGGGCGAGGAAATCTCGGTCGAAAAGTAAACGATGGATCCGAGCACTCGATGTGCTTCGATGGCCGAAGAAATCACACCGCCGGGATCGATCCGCTCCAGGCGCAATCCTTCCAGCTCGCCGCCGAAACCCTGGAAGTACCACCAGGGGATTCCGTTTTGCGTGCTCACAACTGTAGTCTCCGGCCCCAGCACCGGCTTCAGTTGAGGCGCAAGTTGCGGCAGGCCGTGTGCCTTCACCCCAAGAAAGACAACGTCCATCGGCCCCACTTCTTCAAGCGAGCCGGCCATCGTGGGACGCGCCACAAAATCCCCATCACTGCTTCTCACCTGCACCCCATGCTCCTGCATGGCACGAAGATGCGGCCCGCGCGCGAAGAGCGTGACATCGAACCCTGCATGCGCCATGCGCGCGCCGATGTAGGCTCCGATTGCGCCTGCCCCCGCGATCAGGAAACGCATAGCTAGACATCCGCCAGTGCGGCGGCGACGGCGCGACGGCGAATTTTTCCGGTCGCAGTCGTGGGGATGCTCTTTACGAGATAAATCTTCTTAGGGCATTTGTATTCCGCCAGCGACTCACAGCAGTACTCGATGAGTGCCGATTCGGTAGCGTTGTGAGCCTCATTCAAGACCACGGCCGCAGCTACTTCTTCACCGAGTGTGGGATGTACGTAGCCGAAAGTGACCGCCGCCGCAACGGCGGGATGCCGCAGCAAAATCTCATCTACTTCGTGAGGCGCGATGTTCTCGCCGCCGCGGATAATGATGTCTTTGATCCTGCCGGTCAGATGCAAGTAGCAATCTGCGTCGAGCATTCCTTCGTCGCCGGTACGGAACCATCCATGCACAAAAGCGCGGGCGTTGGCTTCGGGATTGTTTTCATATCCGCGAAACACATTGGCACCTTGAATGGCGACTTCGCCTCGCTGGTTGGTGCCGAGATCGTTGCCTTCTCTGTCCATGATGCGAACGCGAAGCCCGGTCCCCACGCCGACAGAACCCGGCTTGCGATGCCGCGGCGGCAAAGGATTCGAGGTCATCTGGTGAGCCGCTTCCGTCATTCCGTAGGCTTCGACGAAGGGGACGTCGAACAGTCCTTCGATCTTGTGAATGAGCGCCGCAGACAAGGGAGCGCTGCAGGAACGGATGAAACGCAGAGTGGCCGCTTCGGGCGGTTTCTGATGAGCACGGGCCAGCAGAAGCTGATGCATCGTGGGAACTCCCGAATACCATGTCACGCGATGTTCCCGAACCGTCCGCCAGAAAGAGAGCGCGTTGAATTTGGTGGGAACAACGACAGTGCCTCCGGAGAGCAAAGTGGCCATGAGCGAGCCAATCAAACCGTGCACGTGGAACAGCGGCATGATGCACAGCGAAACATCTTCCTCTGAAAGCGCGTATGTGTTCGCGATATTCGCCGACGAGACTGCGAGGTTGAAATGCCGCAAGGGAACACGCTTGGGACGCCCCGTGCTCCCGCTGGTGTGCAGGACCAGGGCAATATCGTCAGCGGTAGGCGCGGTTGCGGAAACAGCGGTTGTGGAGGCACCCACGAGCTGAACGTTGCCTTGTTCGGTCATTTCCACCGAGAACACCGGGATCTTGCGGTCGGCGGCGGCGCTGCGCGCGAATTCTGCGCCTACCGGAGGACAAAGCAAAATGCGCGCATTAGTGTCTCCGAGGAAAAAAAGGAATTCCTCATACGGATACGCTAAGTTCAAAGGAGCTGCCGTCCCAGCGATGGAAGCGGCGAGAAAGCTAACAATCGCAGGCAGGCCGTTCGGCAATGCGATCGCTACGGCATCACCGCGGCGAATTCCCACGGAGGCCAACGCGTTCGCCATGGCCAACACCTGCTGCCGGAGCGAATCGTAGGTCACTTGGATTCCGAGCTCTGGAACGATAACGGCGGTGTTACTGTCAGCGAAATGTAAAACGTCGAGAAGAGTGTCTACCGACTTCATTGTCATTCGTTGTCGCCCCTGGCGCAGTCGTTGGATGATTCAGACTAGATCGGCGAGTGCTGCCCCTGCACGATCAGCTCCTCCGCGATGCGGCGTGCTTCGGGGAGTGTCACCGCAGCTTTTTGATCAATCTCGGCCGGCAAATTGAGTTGAAGTTTCGCCAGCTCCTCGTCAAACACACGGATCACTAAAGCGGGAGTGTGTTCCACCGGCCTGCCATCGTCGCTTGACACTTTCACTTTGTGCCGGACGCGCTGCGCGATCATCAGGCGATAGATGCGGTCGGTAGCGAGATCTTCCATGTAGCCGTCGAGCAGGCTGGCTCCCTTTCCGTTGAGCACTCCGTTGCGATAACGAATCACGGTGCGTACCGCCGCTCGCGTTCCGGCCAAGGTTGTCTCGCCAACGCCCTTCGGGCTTGGACGCAAGTCTGGATGGGAATTAGGCAGCTCGGGCCGTTTTGCAATCTGATTGGGATACGGAAATTGCGCGACAGCGATCTCGTTTTGATCGGGGTGGCCGGTCCACGCTCCATCCATCAGGCAGTCGGCTTCGTTCTTTTTGTCTTGTTTCAGGACTTTCAGCGCGCGCTCGTTTAATTCCGCATCCGTGCGGCTGGGATAAAGCGCGGTCATTCCACCGATGGCGAGCGCCCCGTGCTTGTGGCAGATTTCCGGCATCAGCGTGCGGAAGTTCTGGAAGAATGCCACGTCGTGTGGAATGGTGTTGCGATCCGGCAAAACCCAGTTGGGATCGTCGATCATGAAATCGATCAGCGACGCCATGTAATCCCAGCGGCCGAGGTTCAATCCGAGGCAGTGGCCGCGCAGATTGAAAAGAAATTCCTCCATCTGATATGCCAGCGGGTGCGCTTCCACAAGCGCCATGCACTTTATGTAGTCCTCAGGCAGGCCTTTGGATTTCGCAAGAGCCCGGAAGAGATCGCGCCACCAGAAAGCCTCCTCGGCAGACTCGCTCTTGGGGATGTACACAGAGAAGTTGTGTGGCAAAGACGCGGGATCGATCTGATACCAAATCAGGGCCAGATCGAACAGGGAAGCGGACATGATTTCATCCTTAAAAACTCCTCCCTGGCTGATGTGCAGCCCGCGCGGGCGAACCCAGGTAACAGTTTTCGAGCGCTGCACCGTGACCGTCTTGCCTCGCTTTTTGTCGTCGTAGCTGAGTTCATATTTGTAGGCAGCGATGGTGTTTTTAACCGCCAACATGATGTTGTCCCAGGTGTTGGCCGTGGAATCTTCCAGGTCGATCATCACGGCGGGAGATCCGGAGTTCAGCAGCTTTACGGTTAGCGCTGCGTCGTCGGCCGGACCGGTCATCTGGTTGCGCTGATCCGCGCACCAGTCGGGCAGCTCGATTCGCCAGTCTGTAGTGGTCGCCTCCGAAGCCGGCAAATAGTTAGGCGAATGTCCCCGATGGGACGTCTGCAAAACCTCCGCGCGCTTGGCGATTATCTTCTGTTGCCAGGGGGTGAACTGTTTGTGCAGCGGCAACAAGAAATCGAAGAAGCCCTCTGGGAGGTCCTTGCGGGGGTTCAAATTCGCTGGCGCGAAATTCATGTATTGCGACGTGGGTTTTCGGTGTGCGATGCTGGCCATATTGTCATTTCCCTCCGGCATCGCGACATCATGGCAGGGCGCGAATTCGGAGTCAAATACCTTGAACGCCGGCGTCGCTATCGTGCTCTAGCCTTATCGCACCGTGACAAAGAAGTATGCGCTCATCGCGAGGCCAACGGCGATCACGAGGGCTCGCACCTTTTGGGGATCGGCTTTCTGCGCGTAACGCGCCCCGAACCATCCGCCTAACAGAGCACCCGCGATCATCACTGCGCAGTGCCGCCACAAAACCGCGCCTGCCAGGATGAAAGTAACAACGGCAGCGGCATTAACAGCGGCGGCAAGCAGCGTCCTGATCGCGCCCATGGCATGAATGTCCCGCATTCCCAATGCGGCCAGCATTCCCAGCATGATAAACCCGATGCCAGCGCCGAAGTATCCGCCATAGACTGCCACCAGCAACTCCACAAAGGAACTCACGATGATTGCTCGCAGCGATGTCCTCCGAAGATCGTCAATGACGGCGCTGGTGCCGGCGATTGCGCGGATTTTATTGCCAAATGCAAAAAGCAACGTGCCGCTCAGTAGCAGCCAAGGCACGAACTGTAGAAAAGTGTGTTGAGGAGTTTTCAGCAACAGCAGCGCGCCAACCCAACCGCCGGCGACGCTGGTCACGATCAGGGGAATCAACAAGCGCAGCGGCGCGTCCAGCCGCTTTAAGTATGCAAGACTGCTCGCAGCCAAACCAGGCCAAAGCGCGACTGTATTCGTGGCATTGGCCTGCACGGGCGGCACGCCCATGAACAACAGCGCGGGAAACGAGATGAAGCTGCCGCCTCCCGCCAACGCGTTCAAAGTTCCCGCGATCCCCGCGGCAAAAAACAGAAATAGAGCGTGGGCGAATTGCAATTCCATAAATATCAGATCACGCGGCTATTGCACGCTCTTGACTTTCTTCCTCACGGCTGCGAGCAGCTCCGGAGGCAGCGCGGAGTAACCTTCCTGCACCGCTGATTGCTGGCCATCCGTGTATATCCAATCCAGGAGATTGCCTAATGCGGCTGCACGCGCCGAATCAGTCGGTGCAGTTCGCAGGTAAATCCAGCTAAAACTGGTTATCGGAAAAGAATCGGCTCCCGCTGAGTTTGTCAGAGAGGCGGAAAAATTATTCCACCGCGGCGCTTCCGCCGCTTGGCAAGCTGCGGCAATGCTCTCAGTCGAAGCATTGACAAACTCGCCGGAGGGGTTTTCTACCGCGGCTCGGGGAATACCGCCCTTCACGGCATATTGAAACTCAACGTAGCCGATGGCGCCGGGATTGTTTTTCACCTTGTCTGCCATGTCAGAGCTGCGTTCCGCCGGCTCGCCAACGGGCCACTTGGGCGAAGGAGTAACTCCAACCTGGGCGCGAAATTTGGAGCTCACCTTAGATAGAAAGTCAGTGAAGACGTAGTTGGAGCCCTTTCCCGCAGGGCGATTGATCACCTGGATCGGAAGATTCGGCAGAATGATATCCGGGTTGAGCTTTGCGATCTGCGGTGCATTCCACATCTTTACCTCGCCGAGAAAGATTCCGGCCAGCACTTCCCCTGAAAGCCGAAGTTCCTGGTGGACATCGGGAAGATTGTAAATGGGAACGATTCCGATCAGCACGACTGGCAGTTCGATCAAGTTCCCGTCTTTCCGCTCCTTCTCGGTAAGTTGAGACTCCCCGGCGCCAAAATCACTCGCGCCATGGGAGATCTCTTTGATCCCCTCGCTGGTGCCGATCGGAACGTAACGCATCTGAATTTTGGCGTTACGCTTGCCATATTCCTGTGTCCACCGATTGTAGAGAGGCGCCGGTACGCTCGAGCCGGAGCCCACGAGCACCACGGCGTTCTGGGCCCTGGTGGAAAAATTGAATATCGCGAGGACAATTAGAAACGACGACAGCCAGACATACGAGAACAAGCGGAGGCTTGAACATCGCTGTGCAATTCTCGACGCCGAAAATTTTGCAGGTACTCTCAACATGTTCCTCCTGATCGCGGCCGCACTCTCTGTCAGACGAACCCCGCTCTTGGCCGCCGGGAATTTGAAGCCAATTTGACGACGGTAAGTTACCATCGTTCCTCGACGAGCGGTAAACGAGAGAAGAAAATATTTCTCTGCCGGCATTCCCTCTGCGCGGCCGGCACTGAAGGAAGTCAAGTGACCCGACGATGGCTGGTGCTAAGATGCTGGGCGTCCAACTCCTCGTCTCTGCGAATCGCGCGATGAATTCGCGCGCCAAGGATAGACCGGAGAGAACAGCGCAGGCCGAGCCAAGTTATGGCGCAAGAACCTATGTCGTCACAGGGTTCCACGTCGCACGACGACGCTGAAGCTTTGGCGCGCGAACTCTTCTCCGCATATAAGACTGGCGGGATGATTGAAATCCCTCCCTCCGCGCGCCCCGGTTTCGACCTCAACACGGCTTATAACGTTGAAGCAAAGCTCAAGCAGTTCCGCGAAGCCGCTGGACACAAAGCCGTCGGCCGCAAAGTTGGTTATGCGAACAAGGCCATGTGGAGGGTCCTCAAACTTGAGACCCTGGTTTGGGCCCACATGTACGACGACACGGTGCACTACGCTGAAGGCAACTCCGCCACGCTGACAGTCGTACATCCCCGTTCGTTGAAAATTGAACCCGAAATTGTTTTTGGTTTGAAAGAGCCGGTCACAGGCGAGGGACCTGACGCCGGCTCAGCGCTCGCATCCGCGGATTGGGTGGCGCTGGGTTTCGAAGTCATTGATTGTCCCTTTCCTGATTGGAAATTTCAGCCCAGTGATTTCGTCGCGTCGTTTGGACTTCACACAGCGCTGGTGGTCGGCGAAAGAATAAAAGTGCGGCCTGATCTGATCCCCACGCTGATGGACGAGCTGGCGCGTTTCAAATTGAGAATGGCGAAGAGCGGAGAGATTGTGGAAGAAGGATCCGGCAGGAATTCTCTGAAGAGCCCCGCTCTGTGCCTCGCGGAACTCGGCGGCGCCATCTCGCGGCGCTTTCCGTCCCATCCCTTGAGCGCGGGTGAAGTTGTCAGCTCCGGCACACTCACCGCTGGACATACGACCGGCAAGGACGATCTCTGGACCGCCGAGGTCGAAGGAATTTCTCTGCCGTCCCTGACACTTCGCTTAACTTAAATAATTGCATATCCATTTTCCGCCTGTGATCTTTCCGGAAGCGAACACTTCACGTGCAGGTTGAAGATGGGCGATCTTGTTCCAATTAGAGAAATCTCACAATATGCTTGACACGTTCCTCAACGCCATGCTAAGAG
>JBAVQA010000261.1:0-2986 GCA_049693595.1 Candidatus Acidiferrales bacterium
TATCGCTGCGCTTGAATCAACGTCCCAGAAAAACTCTAGGATTTCAAACTCCAGCGAGTAAACTCCAACAAAGTGTTGCGTCGACCGCCTGAGCTGGCACGAGTAACCGGACAAGTTGGAAATACCCGACATTGCCGTCGCGACCTCGTAACAGGGAATTCCTTTCCCTGTTAGTTACCTATTCATTCCCTGTTCCGATTTGCCTCGAAGACCCAATTTTTCTCGCTAAAACACTCTGTGGAGTGGATTTATCGTTAGATGGTTCCGAGTGAAGACGCAAAATTCCCTGTATTTTTCCCTGTTAGCAGGGAATTTGGGCCGGAGAAAAGTTCGCTTGAGACTGCGTCCACCGCCAGCCTTAGGTTTCTCTCTGTTCTTCTGATCCGAGCGGCAGCGAATCTGCCGTCCAATCGCCAAGATCTAACGGTGCAGACCAGACCTAGTGAAGGCCTCGACCGGGTTCTAGGAAACGAAATAGGGCAACAAAATACTTTCCTCGCGAACGAACTGCAAGTACGCGATCGACCACGTGTTCTCGCTGTTCGCCGCTGAATACGACACCTCATATACAGACGGATCTTCCCGCATCTTTCAAATCAAGAGCAGATTGCGGCGGATGGAACTGTGACGCCCTGACGATAGAATCGGCTTATCTTGGTGGAGACTTTGCCACCCTCATTTCCCTTCGTCCACGTTTCCCGCGGCAGGCTTCAATCCGGCGTCTTCGGCTACGCCGAGAGCGATGGCGGTCACGTCCATATCCGCACGGCCTTTTGCCACCGCGGTCAGCCAGCGATCGCGCAAAAGGCTGGCGAGGGGCATGGGCACTGAGCTCAAGGCGGCGGTCTGAAGGGCGAGCGAGACGTCCTTTAGCATCAGAGTGAGCCGAAAGCCCGCCGGTAGGAATTTCTCTTCGGAGATTTGTTTGCCGTACCCCTGATACACGGGGCAGGCAAAGAGCGTTTTGCCGAATAGCTCGGCCACATCCTTTTTGTTCACGCCATTTTTCTCCGCCAAGGTGAACGATTCCGCCATCGCCTCAATCGCGGATGCGATCATGAAGTTCCCGCACAGCTTCACAACGTTGGCCGCTCCCGGATCGTCGCCAAACTCAAATGTGCCCTGGCCAATCGCGCCGAGTATCGGCATTGCTCGTTTGCGAGCCACGGCGTCGCCGGACGCGCAGATCCACAGACGCTTCGCCGCGGCGGCTTCGGGCCGCCCGAATACCGGCGTCGCCACGTAGGCCACTTTGTGCTTCGCGTGATGCTCGGCCAGGAGGCGCGCAGTGGCGGGAGCAATCGTGCTGATGGAAACATGTACACCTCCGGGCCCTAGCCTTTCGACGAACGACCCTGGCGGGAGGCAGACTCCTTCGACAGCGTGGTCGTCTGAAAGCATGGTGAGGACGATGCCACCGGGTACGGCTACCTCTTCAGGACGTTGGACCGCCGTTGCGCCCTTAGCCGCAAGCGGCTCCGCCTTCGATGCGGTGCGATTGTAGACCCGCAAAGTGTAACCGGCTTGAAGCAGGTTCGCCGCGATCGGCTCGCCCATATTGCCCAAACCTATGAAGCCAAGTGTTTCGCTCATACGCCTCCTCCCGTCGCCGCGTTCAACATATGAACTTCATTTTCACGCCACAACACGGCCACCAATTTCTACTCTGATTGCGAAGCACTTACCAGATTCGTCTCTGCCCCAATTCTTCATTCTTGGTTCTGTATATCGCAAGAGAAGTGTGATATCACACTTTGCCTGGGAGTGGGATGCGCATGCATCGGGTCAGATTCGCCGTTGCGTCTTTCATAACTCTTGACAAACGAATCATCGAAGACTTATAAGTTTTCGGGTTGCCGGTTCCGAACCGAACGGGAGGTAATCTGGGTATGCAGACATCCCGCAGAGACTTCTTTAAGATAGTTGGGGTCGGCGGCGTCGCCGCCACCGTCTTCGGATTTGACCTTAAGCCTGCTTACGCCCAGTTGAAAGAATTGAAGATCGCGCGCGCCGCAGAGACACGTTCGACGTGTCCTTACTGCGCGGTGGGTTGCGGCGTTCTGATTTACACGATCGGCGACAAGGCCAAGAACGTCACCCAGCAGGTGATCCATGTCGAAGGCGATCCCGATCATCCTACCAACCGCGGGACACTCTGCCCGAAAGGTTCTTCACTTGAGCAGGATATCCTCAACCCGCGGCGGCTGACGAAGCCTCAAGTTCGGCGCCCCGGCGCGACGGACTGGCAGGACATTTCGTGGGACACGGCGCTAAATGAGATTGCACAGTGGACCAAGAAAACCCGCGACGCTTCGTTCGTAGAAAAGGACGCGAGTGGCCGCACTGTGAATCGGTGCGAAGGAATATCCTTCATCGGCGGTTGCACGGACACGAACGAATTCAATTATTTGGTAGTGAAAGCAATGAGGAGTCTGGGCTTGGTGTATTTAGAAAACCAAGCCCGTGTTTGACACGGCCCCACGGTCTCAAGTTTGGGACCAACGTTCGGACGCGGGGCGATGACGAATGGCTGGATCGACATCAAGAACACCGACATGATGTTGATCATGGGCGGCAATCCCGCCGAAAACCATCCCTGCGGATTCAAGTGGGCGATGGAGGCCAAGCGTAACCGCAACGCGAAGCTGATTTCCGTAGATCCTCGCTTCACGCGCACATCATCCACGGCCGACCTCTTCTTGCAAATTCGCGCCGGCACCGACATTGCCTTCCTCGGCGGCCTGATCCGGTACGCGATTGAAAACAACCGGATCGCAAAAGAGTATCTCGTCAACTACACGAACGCTCCGTTCATCGTCAAGGAAGGCTTCAAACTTCCCGAAGACGGGTTGTACTCCGGCTTCAACGCGGCGTCGGGCACCTACGACAAGACCACCTGGAACTATGAGGGAGGAGGAGACGTCAGCGGCAAGCCCGACGCGGGCGGGGCGTCGGGGCACGCGCCCGAACCGGCGCCAGGCAATGC
>JBAVQA010000262.1:0-6436 GCA_049693595.1 Candidatus Acidiferrales bacterium
GCTTGGCCCGGGAGCTTTTGGAGTGGCGGTATCTGTCACCCTTCAATCAACAGGCTGATTGGATACTTGCCAGCCCCGAGATGAAGGGTCGACAGCCATACTGGCCGGAGAACCTGCTGCGGCGCTACATCCGGCCGGCGGCCGAGGGATGCGGCATTCACAAGACAATCGGTTGGCACACCTTTCGTCACAGCTATGCAAGCCAGCTGAAAGCGAATGGCGAAGATGTGAAGGTCGTGCAGGAGTCTTTGCGACACGCCAACAGCCGAATCACCCTCGATACGTACACTCAGGCCAGCACACCAGCCAAGAGACGGGCACAAACCAAAGTTGTCGGGATGATTTTTCCAAAGCAGACTCAAACCGCTAACTCGGGAGGAAGGAACTGATGACGCTTATGGTTCCTTTCTGTTCCCGCGCTCGAAGGCCACGCTTTCCGCAAGTGCTTGAAAAGAATGGCGGGGACGACGAGACTCGAACTCGCGACCTCTGCCGTGACAGTACAAGGGTCTAGAGTACTTTCAACAACATAGAAGAGCACGGACGGCACTGTAAGTCATTGCAAGTACACCATAGGCAACGCGATTGTGTATCGCGATGTGTATCGTACCTCGAGAGTTCTTTTCGATTCCATTCTCGAAAGCTTCCGCAAACAGGACCGAGTGGTAGTCTCCAGTTTTCCCTGACTCCGGCCCAATGCCTTAAAGGGTGCTAGCGCGGCGATAGCCGATTGGTACGTTAATGTTCGATCTTGTTCTTCTTCAGCCAGTCCATTTCTCGCTTCTCAATCACCTCATCGTATTTCACTTCCGAAGCCTGTTCGTCTACCCACCTGGGAATTTTCCCGGCATCCAGTCCATTTAGTATCTGTAGAGCCATAGCATTCAGATTCTCGGAGGAACGCGTGAATTCCAGCGCCCCCAAAGCGGCGGTCGCGAGCCGTGGCGCTCCGAAGTAGCCGGGCCATCCCTCGCTTTTTGCGATTCCAACTAAGTCGCCGAAATTCGTCCCTGTCAGCGATGGAGCTAATTTATAGCTTTCAGGTACGAGTTCGGGTCTCAGGAATAGAATTTCACTCTGCTCATCCGCTCCGGCGTGTATCGAGAATCCGTCCTCCGCGAGTTCCTTTGCAGACATTATCTTCTCTTTGGTTCCGCAGCACTTGGAAATAGGTTCCAGCCCGAACAGATCGACCATGGTACCGCCATAGACATCGTGGAAATAATCGGATGCCTGGAGGAGCGCTTTGTGATGATTTGGGGCACCGTGATTATGTACGAGGAATATCCATCGAAAGCCCTGCTCTCCCAGTTCCGTGGCTAGGTCCATGTAAATCGCACGGAGTGTTGCCATGCGGACGGGATAGCTTCCAGGAAATTCCGCTCTATCCCCGATCCTATTGATGGGCTGGCTGCCTAGCGGAATCTGGGGAAAGACAACGACGGTCCAGCCGGGTTTTGCGACGATGGCCTTCGCTAGTTCGTATGTATAGGCGTCGTCGGCATAGCCATCTGTGAAGGACGGAAGGTAAGGGCCGTGTTCTTCTACAATGTCACCCGGCATCAAGATCACCGTTTTTGAGAGGTCCAGCGCCCGAATCTGCTGCGTGTTCATCTCGCCGATTTGCACGATCTGCGCGGACATGTTGCTGCCCAAGAACATCATGCCAACCAGAGCTGCGACGGCACACAGCACGAAACGACCTCGTTTCATTGGGACCTCCTCGACCAAGCTTATCCTATGGAGTTTTGAATTGCTGAGCAGGAATGCGAACGAGCGATACATCACCGTGCTCAAGGAGGGAAGGCGGATAAGCACATTTTGTATGCCTACGCTTAAGGGTCAGCCTGAGCCAAAATCGCGCTTCTGTGAAAGATGTCGCCTTCTTCCGTCATTGTGCGGGTCAGATCAGATCGAGCCGGCGTGCGCCGGAATGTTGATGCCGAAGCTCCAGACCCATGTGTCTCCGTGCCTGACGTAGAAGGATGATGTCCAGACCGGAATCACGGGTTGACCGAAACAGGTTCCGTCCACGCTGGCATACAAGGTAAGAATTCCGAAGTCTGGAGTAAACATCGTCGCCTTAGCGTCGGCGAGCTGGAAATTCTTCACGTCGCAGCCTTGCCCGGACCAGGCGCTGAGCGTCTCGGCCCGTGCACCAATGTGCGTGCCGAAGATATCGATGAACTGAATCTGCGGGGGCACGAGCGCGCCGAGCCGTTTCGCATCTCTGTCCTTCCACGCATCCCAGATTGCCTGCTCGCGGCTCAGCATTGCCTCGGTGTTGGCGTCGCGGCTGGCTGGCCGGCCCGCTGCGGTCGCGTCCACAATTTGCTTGGGCAGTTTTGCGGGGTCAACGATCGCCGATGCGGCGCGGAATGCAGCCTTCCACTGCGCGCCTTCGAGCACGTAGGCTGTGGCCGTCCAACTCGCGTTCGGCAGGCGATTGCCGCAGGAGCCGTCCACGGTCGTCTTATGCGTGATGACGGCCACCTCGGGTGTTAATCGGCTCACCTGCGAATCGGAGATTTGGTAGCTGACAATGTTGCAATTCGTTCCGCTCCATTCACGGGCGGCGTCCGCTTTTTCGATTCGACCCGACGAGCCCCAGCTGATGAACCTTTCGGACAGGAAGGTAGACCAGAACTTCGTGTCCTTCGACTGCCATGCGCGATAGGACTCTTCCTCAAGCCCGTTGAGTACTCGGGTCAAATCCTTTGTACCGCCGCGTTCTCCCTCGGCTTTAGTGGCCTGTGCGTTGAGATGAGAAGAGGATGTCGAGGCGAAGCCGAGTACGAATATCACCAGAGTTGTCATTCCGCCCCTCTTAAGCATCTTCCAAGCCTCGCAAACTAGGTGTGGTTAATCCACAAGGCTACATCGACACCAGATCCTCACGCAACAGACACCAGGCGCGTCACGAAGAAACGAAGGCCTTCAGGGTCGTGTAAGCAACTACCGTTGCCCCCGTAAAGCAATTCACTTGGCTGACTTCGTCCTCGGTCACCATGCCTCAAGATTATTTCTGCAGCGCAACTGCGGTACAGGAGGAGACGTAAGACCAATCTGGGGGCAGGCGATCCTGCGGAAATTTATTCGTCCGGTGGCGCAGAAGATCGGAATTGAGAAAGGGCACAAAAAGGGCGCGGAATGCGCCCTTTTCGCGCCCGCGATGGTTCAAAGGAATTCGCCTAACTCTTTTGAGATGAGTGGCGGGGACGACGAGACTCGAACTCGCGACCTCTGCCGTGACAGGGCAGCGTTCTAACCAACTGAACTACGTCCCCGCGATTGTGCTTCTGCTGGTGGGCGGTCACGGATTTGAACCGCGGACCTTCCCGGTGTAAGCGGGACGCTCTAACCGCTGAGCTAACCGCCCCTTGAACTTCTTCATCGTAACAGAAGGCGGAGGCTTCCTGCTAGGGCTTCGGCGTGAAATTCTCGCACCCGAATTGTGGAAATATTGTCCGCAGCCGCCCGAAAGAGTCGAGGATTCAAAATCACGATAACCGAGCGACTATCGGCTAGAAATCTCGGCGGGCGATGGAATTGGCCAGTCGACGTCGCGGCAGGTTTGGCCGAATTTGTCGCAGTCGGGGAGGAGCGGATCCTGTGGCGTGGCGGGGCGTGCTTCCGCGGTCTGGTGGACCTCGCCGTCGTAATCCAGAAAAAAACTGCGAATGCACGCATCCGTGTAGCTTTGGCAGGTCGCCGAAATCGCGTACTGCCCGGGATCATTTTTTCGCGGGGGAAGGTATTTCAGAACGTAGGGGCCTGCGCTTTCGGCGTCCGGATCAGTGTTCTGCCCATCAGCAGTTGGCGGTGCCAATTGCGAAAGAGACGACGGAGCGTTTCCGCCGCCAGTGCTTTTGATGAAAGCATTAATTTGGTTTTTGAGTCCGAACAAGTTGGAAGCAGCGAAATCGTTGGGTTCCACGGCGATCAACGACACAAGCTTTTCTTCCTGGTCCATCGCGAACCAGCGCTCGTAAACAAAAATGGTTCCGCGCTTGTCGCAAAGAATTGGATTCACTCGGTCCAAGCCTTTCCGGACCGGTATTGCTGAAAGTTGGAAATCGTTGATACGCCCTGAAGAATCTCGCTGCGGAGCATAGGCCAGCGTGTAGTAAGGAATCGCTCCCGGCTCGGCCAGGGTATTATCGCAGCCGGGCCCGTGCGGTATTTCCGACAAGGAGGCAGGGAACTCGCTTTTCGATTGAACCGCTTGCCGTTGGATCAGGCAACCGGCTAGAGAAGCAACGGCCTTGTGAGCATTTGTAAACGCGGAGTAATAATTCAGAGTCGCCGCTGCGTGGATTGACTCGGCGTGTTGCTGCGCCCGAAATTCTTTCAGGCGTAGAGCAGGCATACCTACGAACAAGTAGATAGCTGTGGCGCATGCGCCGGCCGCTAAGGCGCCCGGGGATCTCTTCAGTTGGGGCAGCGCGCTCCACACGATCCAGACACTATTTGCGATCAATAAGACTACGACTACGAGCGCCGCACCCAGCATCGGGTTTCTGGACAGGCCCGCCCATAGGAAGATCATCATCAACACGCCAGGCGAAACCAGAACGTATGAGCCGAACAGCGCGGCAGCGATGCCGGCGCCTCCGGCTTTCAATTCCTCGGTGTTTCCCCAAGTGGCCAGAACAAGAGCCACTAGATACGGAAGCAGCAGAAAAGCGTACGGAAGCACTTCAGCAACTAAAGTTAAGTGAATGCCTCTGTCCCGTTGTTCCTGCTCGACTGGAAAAGTCAGAACGGAAAGAGCGGCAAACAGCGCGAGAGCCGAAATCATCGCGTTGAGCAGCTTCCGCGAAGAAGTAGGCCCCGCTGCAGCAGGAGTTCGGCGAATGGCAGGGTTTGGATTGGTGCTCACGTCCCGAAGATTACTAGAGTATGAGGAAAGATCTGGTGCTGGTCGCGGAATCGTTGTCCGTTCGGTAATGGCGATGTCGCCTGACACGCGTGGAATCGCGCGCCCAAACCCAGAATGCCGTTTCGATTCTGGATTTGCGGACGAGTGATACCGTACCGGGGGAGTGCCTGTTTTATTGGGGATTTGAGGGGCGCACCTGTACTTCCGTACAGGAGCAAAAAAAAGCCTGTACCGACGTACAGTTTTTCACGCAGCGTAACGGATGTTAGCAGATTCACCACGAACGCCACACACGCTCCGAAGACGCACACACGAGCGTGCTACGCTGAATCTTTCAGCGGTGACAGTACCGCGGGCGCACAATCATGTCTTCACGACTCGGCGAAATACTGGTCAAAGACAGCCTGATCTCAGCGGATCAGTTGAAGCAGGCCCTCGACTATCAGAAGAAGAATGGCGGAAGACTCGGCACTTGCCTGGTGAAGATGGGGCTCGTAAGCGACGATGACATTACGGCGGTGCTCTCGCGGCAATACGGCGTGCCCTCGATAAACCTTAAGTTTTACGAAGTAGACCCCCTGGTAATCAAGCTGGTCCCGCAAGAAACCGCGATTCGGTATCAGATCGTGCCGCTTTCGCGCGTAGGCTCGACGCTCACGATCGCGATGACGGATCCGACCAACGTCTTCGCGATGGACGACATTAAGTTCATGACCGGTTTCAACGTGGAACCGGTGGTAGCGTCCGAGTCTGCAATCAGCGAAGCGATTCATAAGTTTTACGGCGACGTTGAAAGCGTGGAAGAACTCGACAAGGTGATGAAAGACCTTGCCGGCGACGACGCTTCGCTTGAGCTTTCGGCCGAAGAACAAGAAATGGATTTGGCTACGCTCGAAAAAGCAGCCGAAGAAGCGCCGATTATCAAGCTTGTGAACCTGATTCTCACCGACGCGGTGAAGCGCGGGGCCAGCGACATTCACGTGGAGCCCTACGAAAAAGAACTTCGCGTGCGCTTCCGCGTTGACGGCATTTTGCAGAACGTCATGGCGCCGCCCTTGAAGCTGAAGGATGCCATCACTAGCCGCATGAAGATCATGTCGAAACTGGACATCAGCGAAAAGCGGCTCCCGCAAGACGGGCGCATCATGATCAAGTATTTAAAGGATGGAAAAAAGAAGGAACTCGACTTTCGTGTTTCCACCGTTCCGACGCTCTTCGGCGAAAAAATCGTCTTGCGGTTGTTGGACAAAGAGAATCTGCGGCTGGATATGACCAAGCTGGGCTTCGAACAAGAGTCGCTTACCAAGTTCGAACGGCAGATTCTGAAGCCTTACGGCATGGTCCTGGTAACCGGTCCTACCGGGTCGGGCAAAACCAATACGTTGTATTCGTCCGTCGCGCGACTCAATACGGTAGAGACCAACATTATGACGGCCGAGGATCCCGTCGAATTCCAGCTTGCCGGAATCAACCAGGTACAGATGAAAGAGCAGATAGGGTTGAACTTCGCTTCCGCCCTGCGCGCTTTCTTGAGGCAAGACCCCAACATCATCC
>JBAVQA010000263.1:0-4403 GCA_049693595.1 Candidatus Acidiferrales bacterium
TTGATTTTTCTGCACTTCTTCGTTGAGGCATTCGAAACTCATCATGGCACGCTGGAAATAATTATTGAGTCGATTGACATCGCCGCTCTGGAACTTTCCGGAGTGGTCTTTGTTACGTCCATGATTAACGCCGTCGAAAACCGGTCGAAACGGCTCGGCCTGTTGGCGCTGCTCGGCATTCCGGTGGTATTTCACGCGGTTGTAGCCAGTTTCGACTGGCACATTTTCCGAACGATGTCCGCGGCACTTGCGCTTATCTTTTTCGGCGCCGCCATCTTCACGCTTCTGGCTGACGCACGGCCTCAGCGATTCAACGTTTGCGTGTCCGTGGTTCTTACCGGCGCGGGAATCTGGGCCATCCGCGATCAATTGCACGGTAGCCCGGACTTCGCCATCAATGCCATCCTGACGGTCTCTTTCGGATTGTGCGGGCTTCTTTTCTGGAAACGGTATCCCAGGATTTCTCCCGGTGTAATCGCTGTATCCGGCGGATTTCTCGCCTGGGGCGCGGTCTTCCCGGTGGGCGCGCTGTTCGATCATTACTTGCCGAAGCTGCAAATGAATCCGGAATTGTGGAACGTCCCGAAGTATTTCGTGGCATTCGGCATGGTGCTGACGCTGCTGGAGGATAAGTCCCGGATCATCGAACAATCCAGCACGCGCGAACACGCCGAAAACCTTCTGCTCCAGCGTCTTTCGCACATCACTTCGCGCCTTCTGGCGGGAAAAGATCCGGCGGCACTCTGCAACGAGGTCGCCACAGCCGTCACCGACGCCAGCAGTTTCACCAAGGCTGCCCTGCTGCTCGCCTTGGAAGATCGATCGTTCCACCTCGCGGGCGCAAATGGTTTTTCGTCAGGAGAATCGTGCGAGCTTGAAGAACGCGCAAGAAATCTCACGATCGAACAGCTCAAAGGGTTGTGCGGCAAATACAATCAGCTGGGAAGCAATTCTTACCGTGTGGCGGACCGCGATAACGAAGTTCTGATTCCGCTGATTTCATGGCGAGGTTCTTACGTCGGATGCCTGTTTCTTCGCCACGCACAGTCCGTAGCGTGTCCTGACGTGTCCGAAATGGTGAAGCTGGAGGTTCTGGCCTCCGATCTTGCAGTGACGATCGAAAATACCAGGCTGCATCATCAGCTCGTGCGAGCCGAAAAATTGGCCGCGCTCGGCCAGCTGGTCGCCGGAGTGGCTCACGAATTGAACAACCCGCTCACCGGAATCATTGGCTATTCGGAATTGCTCGCCGAGGAAGTCCAGGGCGAGAAGGTCGTCAAGCGCCTGCAGAAACTGGGGCACGAAGCGCATCGCATGAAGCGCATCGTGGACGGCCTGCTGCGTTTTGCGCGCCAAAATAATCCCGCGGCCCGCGCTGCCGATTTCGAGGCCGCCTTGCGCGACGTCATACAGCTTCGCGAATACCACCTGCGCAAGCTGGGCATAGCCGTGGAATCGCAAATCGATCCTGACCTGCCGCGCATCGCCATCGGCGAGGACGAACTGAAGCAAGTTCTGCTGAATCTCCTGAACAACTCGATCGATGCAGTGGAAGAAAGCGCGCAACGCTTCATCCAGATTCGCGCTTCGAGACATCAGAATACCGTTGTGATTCAATTCGAGGATTCAGGCCCGGGATTCGCCGACCCCAACCGCGCGTTCGACCCGTTCTTCACCACCAAGCCTGTGGGCAAAGGTACCGGACTCGGACTGAGCATTTGCTACGGTATCGCGCAGGAATGCGGAGGCGAAATCGTTCTCTCGAACAAGCAGCCCTATGGCGCGAGCGTGGTGCTGGAGTTGCCGGTCGCTGTCCCAGCAGTGCATCCTAGCATCGGTCTCACTGCTTAAGCGCCCCGCAAGAAAGTCCCGCCAAAAATCCAAGCCGATTCCCTACTGGATGGTTTTCAAAACGTAGGAGCGGTACAGCGTGTCGCGTTGAGCGGGGATATAGCCGGCATCGGTGATGATGCGGCGAAGCTCCGTTTCGTTCGTGCGGTTGCGAACCCCCGCCGCGTACACCACATTTTCTTCGATCAATATGCTGCCCACATCGTCCGCGCCGAATTGCAAGCCGACTTGGCAAATTTTTATTCCCGGCGTAAGCCAGCTCGACTGAATGTGGTCGATGTTGTCGAGATACAGCCGGCTAATCGCGAGCGTTTTCAGGTAGTCGAAAGCCGTGGCCTCCGGAATTTTCTTCCCCAGCGGGGTATTTTCCGGCGCGAAAATCCAGGGAATGAACGCGGTGAACCCGCCCGTATCCTCCTGAATCTGCCGCAGCAGCTCGAGATGGTTCACGCGGTGCCGCGCTTCCTCCCCGCAGCCGAACATCATGGTCGCCGTCGTGCGCATCCCCAGCGAATGCGCCGCGCGATGCACCTCTACCCATTCCTCCGAGCGGCATTTCAACCGCGAAATGCGCGCGCGTATTTCGTCATCTAGAATTTCTGCTCCGCCGCCGGGAATCGAATCGAGGCCGGCATCGCGCAGCCGCGCAATCGTGTCGCGCAGCGAGAGTCCCGAAACGTCGGCGATGCAAGTAATCTCCGGCGCCGAAAAACAGTGCAAGTGAACCTGCGGGTACCGCTCCTTGATCGACCGCAGCATGTTTTCATAAAACTCAATCCGCAGGTCCGGATGCAAGCCTCCTTGCATCAACAAGCCGGTGCCGCCCAGTTCCAGCATCTCCTCGATTTTTTCGTAAATGGATTCCAGCGGCAGAATGTAGCCGTCCTTCGCGCCCAGCGGCCGGTAGAAGGCGCAGAACGAGCAGTACTCCGTGCAAAAATTCGTGTAATTGATGTTGCGGTCGATCTGATAGGTGGCAATGCGCCCGTCGGTCTTCTTGCGGCGCACTTCGTTCGCAGCCATTCCGATTCCGATCAAATCATCGGATTCGAAAAGGTCCAGCGCTTCTTGTTGTGAAATGCCCATTTTCGTTCGTCCTTACCGGCAATCAGATCAAATAAACCGGATTGTTGATGCGCACGACGCCTTCCCGCAGCACGGCGCCGTAAACGCCCAAGCAGCCTTGGTGTCGAAGGGCCACCGTGTGCAAAACCTCTGGCGCGGGCGCCGCAGTCTCCGGATCGAGCGCGATCATCACGCAGCGCTCGTTTTTTTTCACCAGCTTCAGCGTGACCGTGTCGCCGATCTGCAGTTCGTGCCCGATCAGTTCGTCTTCGTAATACGGCTGATCGTTGTCCCAACGCACATAAAAGTTAGCACGAAATCGCCGCGTGTCGAGATCAATACCTGTTTCTTTCGAGAGCGCGCTCGCCGTGCTCAATCCCAGCACGGAAATCGGACGCGCATCCGTCTGGCAACGCTCCGAAAACCTCAGCCGCAGTGAGCGCCCGAATCGTTCCTCCAAGTAGCGGGTGAACCGCGAATCGCCCATGTGAAATTGTTCGCCTTCCGGCGTAGTCACTTCCACGGCGTAACGCGCCGCATCCGGATTTTCCTCTTCAACGGCCGGCGGGTCCAGAAAACGCGGGCGAAAAAGAATCAATTCGGGGCCCTGCCGTCCGGTCATCCACGGAAAATCCGACCGGTTCCGGTTATCGATGAAGGCAAAAACCCGGTCGCCGGTCATTCCGGCGAAACCCACGCGCGCTTCTTCCAGGTCTTCCCCGGCCATACTCTTCACCGGATACCGCCGCAAGATGCTCAGCTGGCCAATGCGCTCCAAACCCCTACACCCCGTGCCGGGCTGCCGCTCTGGCCGTTGATTCGAAAAATTCCAACGGACGAGCGCGCGGAATCAATCCCGCCGCCGCAGCCTTTTCGTAATAGAGCCGCAAGCCGGCCAGATATTCTTCTTCCAGATCGAAATGAATATTTTCCGCGAGGTAACGTTCCAGGGCGCCGGCCGGCAGATTAAGTTTCAGCGAAGCGCCCTCCGAGATTTCTCGAAGCCTCTCAAGCCCATACGTTTTCGAGGTTTCGAAATCAGCAAGAATTTCCGGAGTCATGGCATCGCGCCGCGCGGTCCAAATCGCAAGCACGCAGGGCTTTCCCGTTAACTCCCGCCATTGATACGCGACGTCATACACGAACAGCGTTTCAAATCCCGGCACCGGCGCGTTTTCCGGATCACCCTTGCAGCAATCCTCACCACTGGGAATTTTTCCCGCGAGCTCGTCCATTCTTACCGCGATGCGCAACGCAGGGTCGCCAATTACCAAAGCAGCGTCGGCATGCTTCAGCATTTCAGATGGGTCCGGCGCGGCATCCACGAACTCGGGTTGAATTTTCCAGTACTCCGCCGCGAGCAGCCGAACCAGCGCGGCGGAGCTCCGGGAACTGGTGTCCAAAGCGATGCGCTTTACTTTTTCGATGGGCCTTTTCGCCACCAACAGAATGCTGCGAACTTCGCCTTTCGCCGCCACCGCCATTCC
>JBAVQA010000264.1:0-3741 GCA_049693595.1 Candidatus Acidiferrales bacterium
GGAGGATCTTGCACCGTCGAAGCGCGATTCTCGCTCGTGCCCCGAAGTACGCCACTCTCGTCGGTATAAAAATTCATATAGCCGAAATTTCCCGCACGCGCGGTCAGCGTGTAACTCTTCAGGTGGCCGCTTGCATCGGGCTTGCCCGGAGTGTATTGCACGGTGTAGTGCGCGGATTGCGCTCTTTCCGCCTCGAACTGCACGCGATCGCCCAGACCTTCTAGAGATGAGGGGAAACCATCTTCGCTGTTCTGGTAACCAGCCAGCGCCTGCTGAATAGCTCCGAGCGTCTGGCGCGCGCGCCCTTCCGCCTCGGGCTGGGTTCCCGAAATTTTCCAGGGCAAAGCAAACCACGCGGTGGCCGCCAGGATCGCGAGAAATACGCCGAGAAGAATCACAATACGGGCAGGTGTTATTTTTTTGTTTTGTACCCCAACATTGGCGAATTCGCTGCCGTCGGGCGCGTTGGTCACGTCTGCGCCGCAATAGGGGCAGACCGCGCTGGCCTGGTTTATAGCTTGCTCGCATTCCGGACAGGTAAACACTCAACCAAATCTTATCAGGTTCGCATGCAAGTTTTGTTGCCGAGCGCGTTCATTAAATGAAGTACAGCGCGCTTGACCGCTTGGTTGACGTCACGAACCCGATCCACGGCTGTCAGAGCGCGCAAATTCGGCTTTCGGGTATCATCTCTTAAGTTTCACAGCGAGGAGACAGCCCATGTCCAGAACAGGACGCAGATTTATCAGCATCGTCATTTTCGCAGCCCTTCCTCTGTTGTTATTCTCGGCGGGAAGTTTTACGAGGGTCCATGCCGCACCACAAGAACGCGCCGATGCCCCTGCGGCGGCTGAACACACGGCGCCAGTCGAAGTTTCAACGACCACCCAAAAGGACCAAGTCGACCTCAACGTAACGGTGTACAACTCAAACATCGCGTTGATCCGCGACGTCCGGCAATTACACCTGGCATCTGGCACTTTCCCGCTGCGTTTCGAGGACGTCGCGGCTTCGATCATGCCGGCTACGGTCCATTTCCGCTCGCTCACCGATCCGGCAAAGCTGAATGTAGTCGAACAAAACTACGAATATGACCTTCTCGATGCGCAGAAACTCCTGCAAAAGTACGTCGGACGCGAGATCACGCTCGTGCGCGGTGAGGAGGAGGCGAACTCGACCAAGTGGGTGGAGACGAAAGCTGTGCTGCTGGCCGACAATAACAACGAACCTGTTTGGAAGATTGGAAATGAAATCGTTACGGGGATGCCCACAAGCTGGTACCGGTTTTCGGAGTTGCCCGGGAACCTTTATAGCCGGCCGACGCTCGTATGGACGCTTGATAACGCCGGCGCCGGATCTCAAAAGGTTGAGGCGTCCTATCTCACAAACAACATGAATTGGAACGCAGACTACGTGCTCACAGTGGCGCGCGACGAAAAAACCAGCGATCTCGATGGTTGGGTGACGCTAACGAACAACAGCGGCGCATCGTTTGTGAATGCCAAGCTTCAGCTCGTGGCGGGAGAAGTTCATCAGGTGCCACCCGCTGTCAGGGCCAGAGCAGAAATTGCGAGCCAGCTGAGCACCGCGATTGCAGCGCCGCTTCAATTCCAGCAAGAAGGCATGTCTGAATATCATCTATATACACTTGGACGGCGCACCACCATTCAGAATAACGAGTCCAAGCAAATCAGCCTGCTTTCCGGAACGAATGTGCCGGTGGAAAAATTTCTCGCGGTTGAAGGGCAATCTTATTACTACCGCACGCAGGACCGGATTGGAAACCCGATCACTGAACCGGTTAAGCTTTACTACCGTTTCAAGAACGAAGAGAAAGGCGGCTTGGGCATGCCTCTGCCCGCCGGAACGGTGCGTGTTTATCAGGCGGATTCAAAAGGTGGAATCCAGTTCGTCGGCGAAGACCAAATCGATCACACCCCCAAAGACGAAACGCTGAAGATTTACGTGGGCAACGCCTTCGACATCGTTTGCGAGCGCAAGCAGCTTGATTATAAGAAGCTGGCGAACAATTTGTACGAGATGGAATACCAGATCACATTGCGCAACCACAAGGACGTGCCTGTCACTGTCGAGGCTCGCGAGCCGATTGGCGGAGATTGGGAAGTCGTGAATTCGAGTCTCAAGTGGACGAAACTCGATGCCACAACCATCAGCTTCGAGATTCCCGTCGAAAAGAACGGTACGGCAACGCTGGACTATCGCGTGCGAGTCAAGTGGTAGAGACGGCGATGAGTTATTTCTTGGCGGTGAGTGCCAGTTCGCGGGCAAAAACAGGATTGGCAGGGAATTGAATGGCGAGCTGAGAGAGTAGGTCATGCGCGCGATCCACCTGATGTTCGCGCTCATAGGCAAGCGCCAGCATCACTTTGGCAAAAGGCTGAAGGTAGTGTCCGTGTTCGGCCGCGGCGGCCATCAGTTGCATGCCTTTGACGCGATCGCCATGAATACCGCCGAACCAAACCAGCGCGCGTTTGAAACCAGGTAGGCAGCCGATCACGTAGTTGCTCATACCCAAGGCCACATTCGCGTCTTGCTGCGACGGATCGATCGCCAGCAATGTATTCGCTTCAGCTTCCGCTTGTTTCATCACCTTTAGGCCATCGAGCTGCTTCTTGATGATTAGCGCGTCGTAATCAGATTCCATTCCGTCCGCGATGGTAATAGCCAGTAACGCGTGGATGTCGCGGGGATTCGATTTCAGGCGTCGTTTGGCCAGATCTCGAGCCTGGTTGTTAGCTTGCACGAATGCCGGATTCGCATTTTGCGCAGCCGTGCCATCCGCTCCACCCAGAAACTTCGTATCGTTCAGGAAAAAATCCGAGGTTAAAATTCCCTTTGCGTTGAACTGTTCGAAGAGGTAACTCGCCGCTTCGGCGGCCTTGCCCATCGCATCGTCGGGGAGGTTCTTCTGATAAGCCTGGAATTCTATTCGCGCACCGTCGAAATTCAATTCGTAAAGACGCTGGAAACCTTTTTCCATCAAACCGGTGGAGGGATCGGCTTCCATTACCGGCCCTTGCGAAGGCGTGGCTTTCTGCGCCGCAGTTTGGTCCGACGCCTGCGGCTCTGCGCTCAGCGCCGGACATAGCGCGATTCCCGCCGCGACAAAGGCCATTAACACTGGTTGGTTAAATCGAGTTGACATAGGTCGTCGCGACACTATCCGCACTTTGCAGGTGTTTTGGATCGCTGCTAAGCGGCCACCGGCAGTTTCATTATATTTGAATACAGCAAAATAACATGGGTTGCTTTCAGCGGTTGTGCCGTGAGAGCGCACTCTAAGAGTTTCCCAAAACGCCAAAACGGATGGTGGCCAGCTTAGTTCGCTCGCTGAGGTGCAGGGTCGGGAGCGGGCAGAATCGCGCTGCGCTTGCGCCGCATCCAGAACGCCCCGATGCTAACGGCAAGCGTGAGCGGCAAATACAGGAGTCCGTCGCGAATCAGAGTCTTTGGGCCAACTTGTTCGCCCGGGCCAAAGCAGCCGCAGCTGATTATCAGACCGCGTTCATACGCAGAGAGCATAGCGACCATAAACCCAATGATTGCCAGTGTTGAAATTACTGAAG
This sequence comes from Candidatus Acidiferrales bacterium, assembly GCA_049693595.1. GTDB lineage: Bacteria > Acidobacteriota > Terriglobia > Acidiferrales > UBA7541 > Palsa-295. Next base: position 3,588 of record JBAVQA010000264.1, read on the forward strand.
AGAGTCGTAACCCAACGCCACTCAGGAGCCACAGCCCCAACACGAGCTCAAATATTGGCACGAAATGAGCTACAGGACTGACGGACCATGCTGGAAGCATTTCATATGAATCCACGCCCATCGCGAACATCGCAAGCGAGGTCTTCACGGAAGC
>JBAVQA010000265.1:0-1719 GCA_049693595.1 Candidatus Acidiferrales bacterium
TGTACTACGAATTCGTGAAGACGGGGACGATAGGCAAGGCGAAAACGTACGTGGTGGAAGGCATCGGAGAAGATTTTTTCCCGGGGGCGATGAATCTGAAAATTCTGGACGATGTGGTGCAGGTGAACGACGAGGAATGCTTCGTGTGGGCGCGGCGACTGGCGAAACAAGAAGGGATCTTCACGGGCGGCTCGGGCGGAGGGTGTATCGCGGGCGCGCTGCGCATCGCGAAGAACTTGACGAAGGACGACCTGCTGGTCGCGTTTCTGCCGGATTCCGGATCGCGCTATCTGAGCAAGGTTTACAACGACGGGTGGATGAGGGAGCACGGTTACGTGGAAGCGGAAGTAACGTTGACCGCTGCGGACGTGATTCGGGTGAAACGGCAGAACGGGAAAACGCGCGAATTGATCGTGGCGCGGCCGGACCAAACTGTGTTCCACGCGTTGCACACCATGCAGAAACAGGACATTTCGCAGCTTCCGGTGTTCGAGGAAACGCAATCCATCGGGACAGTTTTCGAGGATCAGATTTTGAATCTCGCGTTGCAAGGAAAAGACCTGCGTAAGCTGGTAATCCGCGAGGTGATGAGCACTCCTTTGCCGCAGGTTCCGTCAAATTCCCCCATTGAGCGCGTTACACATATTCTGAGCCACGATAGCCCCGCAGTGTTTGTGGAAATGCCGGACAAGAAGCTCGAAGTTCTCACCAAATTTGACTTGATGGATACGATCGCCGGGCTCGTCGAACAAAAGCGCTAGGAGCGGAACGGGTCCCAGCCTTGAGGAGTTAACGGCTTTTTGGTGCCGTTTGGGCTGACTAGCGTAACGGCCTTGCCACGCGTTATTTCTCCGATCGCGGTTAGCTGAGAGAAATCGGGGGCTTTGCTTAGCTTCTTGATGTTGCGCGGGGAGACGGTGAATAGGAGTTCGTAGTCGTCGCCGCCGTGAAGGGTTATTCTTAGAGGATCGAGGTTTAGGCGTTTGAGATGTTTTGAGAGCGCTGCCGGCAAGGCGACCCTGGGGATTGATGCGGAACGGACTTGCGCGCCGACTCCGCTGGCGGTGCAGAGGCGGGCGAGATCGGTGGAAAGGCCGTCGGAGAGGTCCATCATGGCGGAGGCTATGCGGTGCTTTGCCAGCCAGGCGCCGAGGTCGAGCCTGATGGTTGGGTAAAGGTGGGGGAGCAGTAGGCGGCGAAGTTGCGGACCGCGTTGGTTAACGCTCCCGGCTGTGAGGGGTTTTGAGTCTGTGTCGCGACTGTAAAACTCGTCCCTCAGCGGCTGAAGCCGCAATGGTATTGCGGCGTTTGCGGCACGACTAAAGTCGTGCCCTGACGAAAATCGGAGTTGCGACACAGACTCTTTTGCGCGGGAGGCATTGTTTCGCAGGACTTCCAGGCCGAGCTGGGCGCGGCCTAGGGTGCCGCTAACATATATAAGGTCGCCGGGGCGGGCGCCTGAACGAGTGACGGCGAGGCCTCGGGGGATTTCTCCTAGTACGGTGATGCTGATTGAGACGGTGCGGCTCTTGGTCGTGTCGCCTCCCAGAAGCACCATGTTCATTGCGCGGGCGGCGCGCGCCATGCCCCGCAGAAAACCGTCCAGCCATGTTCCGGTGCGACTGGCGGGAATGGCGAGGGTTAGAAGGAAGAAGCGCGGGGTGGCGCCCATCGCGGCGAGGTCGCTTGTGGCGCGGACCAGGGATTTGAAGCCTACCG
>JBAVQA010000266.1:0-4280 GCA_049693595.1 Candidatus Acidiferrales bacterium
GGAAAGGATTCAGGCCTGCGATGACCCGGTCTTTGCCTTAATCGGTTTCTTTCAATTTGGAAAGTTGTGCGTCGAGATCGGCCAGAGCGCTATTGAGCTGTTCGCGATAGCGCGGGTCCTGAATGGACTGCAGTTGCCGCTCAACACGAGCTCGCGACAAAATAAGTATTTCCCTCTGACGGCGAACTTCCACCTGCGCCTGCGTCAACTGCCTCTTATGTTCACGGTTCTCTTTGGACTCGAACTCCTGAACCTGCCCCTCAACGGCCTTGCTTTCCCATCCTCGCGCCATGCGTAGATTTTATGTTGCTCGCTGTTTAGCGCAGCACAATATTTTGCGTTAATTTCTTTCGCGAAGACAGCGAGGGCGGTGATGGTGGGAGTTGCCATCGGGTTCGAACAGAATGTGGACTTCGCATCGCCAAATTCATAACATAATGTGGCTACCATCAAGAACCCGATAGGGGATGCGGAGGAACCGCAATGGCGCTTGAAGACTATAAGAAGAAACGTCGTTTTGGAATTTCCCCTGAACCATCGGGTAAAAGCAGCGTTGAGAAAAGTCAGCAGCCCAATTTTGTTTACGTCGTCCAGAAGCATCGAGCCACGCAACTTCATTACGATTTTCGACTCGAATGGAACGGGACGCTGCTTTCCTGGGCCGTACCTAAAGGGCCTTCGCTCGATCCGTCAGTGAAAAGGCTGGCGATGCAGGTAGAGGATCATCCTGTTGAGTATGCATCGTTCGAGGGCGTGATACCAGAAGGCGAATATGGCGGCGGTACTGTGATGGTATGGGACAACGGAACCTGGGAACCCGAAGTGGAAGATGTGGACGCCGCAATACAAAAAGGGGATCTAAAGTTCACGCTGCACGGGAAAAAGCTAAAAGGCTCGTGGGTGCTGGTGCGAACACATGGCTACGGCCGAAGCTCCGGCAAATCGTGGCTGCTCATCAAACATCGCGATCAATACGCCGCTACTGGCGACGTCACCACAGAAGCACCGTTCTCCGTCAGTAGCAAACGGCTACTCGCCGACATCGCTCGTGACGGAGGAGGTGACGTCGAGAAAGCTGCCACTGGCGATCCATCGCCTAAAAGCGCGAAGAAAAAAACCTCGCCGAGCGCCAAAGGCGGTCCGAAATCCCCAAAGCGCCGAAAGAGCGCGACTTAGAAATCGCGCCCGCCACTCAAAATGTATTTTTCTGCATCTACTGCAGGATCCAATCGACGGGTTTCTCAAGGAACTCGAAGTCGCATCTTTGAGCTACTGTCCCCGGCCAATTGACTTGTGTGACGCGCGCCTTGCCGGCAAATGGAGCTAGGTCGGTCGCGAGAAAAACTTCCACGATCGAGTTCAGCCCCACTAGGGCCGAGCAGCCGCACAGAAAGCCGGTCGCGCCGATGTTCTCGGTAGCCGTGACGATTTCAAAATCCGTATCGGTGGAATCAACTCCCCGAAGCCTAAGCATCACCCTCAATCGAACGCGGGGCTTAGGCTGGCTTTGTTCGTGGCTTAGGACAATCAGGCTAGATAGTTTTTTCTGCAGCTCATCGATGTTCACAGGCTTCTGAAAAAAGCCCTTTGCTCCGATGCTTTCGCACAGCGCTTTGTATCGCTCGCTGGATTCTCCTGACACGATCAAAATGGGGATGTGCGAAGTAAAGCTCAGTGATGAAAGAGTCTGGCAGACTTCGAACCCGGAATACTTCGGCATCATCAGGTCGAGCAAGATGGCATCGGGCTTGTGCTGCAGCGCCAGCGCCAGCGCTTCTTCCGGTGAGCCGCTGTCGATGATGCTGTAGGAATCTCTAAGGCGGAAACCCATAACCTTTCGGATGGATTCATCATCGTCGATGATCAACAGCTTGGGAAGCGTGGTATCCCGCCTTTTAGCTATAGTGACGTCATTTTCTGCTTTCAGCGTGTTCAGCATTTTCTTCGGCCTTTCCTTTGACGGGATTTTCCGCCAGCATCTCTGCAACATTCCGTTGCAACTGCGCTCGCGAAAAAGGCTTTCTCAAGATTACGATTCCGGACTCCAACACTCCGTGCGTTGCAACCGCGCCGTCGGTATACCCGGACATGTAGAGAATTTTCATGCGAGGGCATTTTAGAGATAAGTTCTCAGCAAGTTCGCGGCCGCTCATTCCCGGCATCACTACGTCCGTTAAAAGAAGGTCAATGCGACAATCAGAGTGCTTTACGATCTCAATCGCTTTGGGCGCGTCCTCGGCTTCGAGAACTTTGTATCCCGCTTCCTTCAGTGTGTTACAGGTCAGCTTTCGAAGAGATGGTTCGTCTTCCGCGACGAGTATCGTTCCCAGTCCGCGGGTCATGACGGGCGACTCCTTCCGAGAAGGCTCTGTCACGACGCCCTCCGCACGAGGCAGGTAGACTTGAAATCTAGTCCCTTTCCCGATTTCGCTCTCGACCCAGATGTACCCGCCGCTTTGCTTAACGACTCCATATACCGTCGCCAGTCCCAGGCCGGTTCCTTTGCCTTGCTCCTTCGTTGTATAAAAAGGCTCGAATATGTGAGATTGCACTTCCGCGCTCATGCCCATGCCGGTATCGCTCACCTGCAACATTGCGTAATGCCCAGGCACGATATATCTTTTGTTGCGCGCGTCGTTTTCGTCCAAGTCGGCGTTCATCGTCTCAATTTTCAGTTGCCCGCCGCGAGGCATTGCGTCGCGCGCGTTCACAGCCAAGTTTAGGATCACCTGCTCGATCTGCCCCCGGTCCGCTTTCACCCTTCCAAGATTTGGCGACGGAGTAATTTCTAAATTGACGTCCTCACCGATGAGCCGGCGGAGCATCTTTTCGACGTCAACGACAATTGAATTGAGGTCCAGGACTTTTGGTTCGAGCACCTGCTTGCGGCTGAAAGCGAGAAGCTGCTGCGTAAGAGCGGCGGCTCGCTGGCCGGCTTTTTCGATTTCATCCACTGCTTCTCTCATCGGATCGTCGGCGTCCATCTTCTGCAGTAAGGCTTCGCTATAGCCGATTATCACGCCAAGGATGTTATTGAAATCGTGAGCGACGCCTCCCGATAACTTACCGACGGCCTCCAGCCGCTGCGATAAGAGCAGTTGTTGTTCCAGGTGCCTGCGTTCCGTGATATCGCGATTCACAATGATGAGCTTCTCAACCTCTCCGTTATCGTTCCGCACCGCGCTGGCGGTAGATTCAAGTACACGCCACTCGCCGTTCTTATGCCGAATCCGATATTCGACGCGCCGGCCGATTCCCGTTTTTTTCGCTTCGTCCGCCGCCTGTTTTACCGCCGGTTTGTCGTCAGGATGAATCTGTTCGTAGGCCGATGTTTTTTCCAGTTCCTGGGGGGTGTAGCCGAGCAACTTTTGATAAGAAGGACTGTTGTAAAGGCGCTCTCCGTTTGCGGTCACGACCGCGATCATGTCCGCCGCATTTTCTCCAATCAAGCTGAACAGCTCTTCTTGCGCCACCAGGTGCATTCGAAAGCGGTGAATTTGATGTTGCTGGTAGACGACGTAAACAACAAAGAGAAACACCATACCCACTAACGCGCGCATCGCTAAGTGAATGTTGAGCTCATCCCAGAAGTCGCGTTGAAGAAAAAACACAGTCAATGAAAAAGAAACGATTCCTAGGGTCAGGAGCAGTGTCACCATGACGCCGGAGAAAGACAGCCACCATTGGCGCTGCTCCACGCGCCGCATAACCGCTTTGAGCGAGTAGGCATCTCCCGCGCGAATTGATTTGGGCAGCTTCATACGCTATGCAGCCGAACAAATAAAGCGCCTTCGGGTGCTTTTTCCGCGATTCACGAAGGCGTGTATAACGCAAAACGGTGCACGTTCACTGCCAAGGGTAAGAATCCGGGAATTCCCTTGAGCTACTATCTCGTTCGCATGAATGAACTTGCATCAAGTGGCTAGGGAGTTGACGACGAACCGCCGGGTTCCTGCTCCAAAACTGCACACTGTGTCTCTTTGCGAGGCATCCCATAATGGGTTGATTTCGACTTCTATTGACAACATCTCTCACTGAAAAGTAGAATCTGCGCTCACTGTAAGGTCGCCTTCCAGAGACAGAGATTCCCAACGAATCTTTCCGGTGTAAGATGTTCAAGGTGCGGGCCTGTAGCTCAGCTGGTTAGAGCAGCGGACTCATAATCCGTCGGTCCCAGGTTCGAATCCTGGCGGGCCCACCATTCTGCACCGAATTTATCGCGCATTTTCACGATGGAAAGCCAAACGGAAGGAGGCAATTTGTGATGGGAGAGCGCAGCC
>JBAVQA010000267.1:0-8856 GCA_049693595.1 Candidatus Acidiferrales bacterium
ATTGCGTGATAGCGCGAAGACAGCATTCGATCGCAAGCCCGCAAGATGCTCACAAGTTCGTACATGTTATATCGGTCTGAGGAAAAAATAGGAGCTCCGCCGAGCTTCTGCGCCACACGCTCGCAGGCGTCGCGGTCGAGCATTTCCATTGCGATCAAAACCGGAAACACTGCGTGTGATTCTTTATAGCGCCTCACTCCGCCGGCCGTAGCAGTTAAATATTTCTCGTATGCTGCATCCACTTCGCGCCCCGAGCGATGGAAATAAATCGTGCGGTAATAGCTATCCTTGTAAGCTCCGGCGACGGAATGGGCCACCCATTTTCCGAGCGCTGCTTTCACCGGCCACCAAAATGGATTTATAGGACAGACCGCGAGCACCGGCGTCTTGCCGTCCCAGCCGGCATCGAGCAGGGCTTTGCGTCCGTACTCCGGACCCAACGGCTCGAAAGTCCAAGCGGTGTCGGTTCCCAGTTCAGTACGAACGCCGAGCTTCCCCAGCACGCTTTGTGACTCGATATTGCGAGTGATCACCAGTGAATCGCGGCAATATCGCCTGCACATTTTCTGCAGCAGCGGATCCATTTCGCCCGCTTCGGCGCCATATGCCATGCTCAACTTGTTTTGAGCTGCAGCGATACCGAGCGCGCCGATCATCATTGTCGTCAGCGCATTGGCGAATTTACTTTTGAACATGGAACCCTCGCACGCCACCACGCCGTCGTTTTTTCTCACCTCAGAATGCAGAAATGGAGGAAAGACGTCGGGAAGGTGGACCTGTTTCGCGTCGCCAAAATAACCGCGCGTAAGATCGAAATTCTGCGACATCACGCTAAGAGCTACGTTTTCCGAGCCGAGTATGCGCCGCACCTGCCGCAGAATTTCTTCCACACGCACGTCCGAACCGGTGTTGCGCGTGCCGTTGTAAGTTGCAAAAAGTAGTTTGAGCTTCGTGCCAGGCTTCCACGCTTCGCCTGCGCCCAGCATCCATTCGAACTTGTTTAATTCAATCAGGCCGCTGACCCAGGCCTCCAGAAGAAGATCCGTCATCTCGGATCCCGCGGCGCGCTGGCCTCTAGTGGTGTGTTTTGTGAGGAAGTTGTCACGGGCCAATCGCGGTATTTATATAAGAAATTATTGTCGCGGCTGAATTTCAGCAGGGGAAAACAATATTGCGAAAATGGCGCGGGGCGGCGGCCCATTTCTTCAACCCCGCGGCTATTGTCAAATACCGTGTTCCACACCAGGTACGGAAGAAATACCTTCATCAACGTTGCCAGTCCGCCGATCTTTCCGGCGCGACCCGCCAGCGCGTTTACCATTTTGGACGACGGCCCTTCGAGGCTGGGAGCGAACACCGGCCCGCGCTTTCCCTGCGCCTTCGACAGCGCGTCCGTCAATTCGACGAACGTCTCGGAGTCTGTGCCCGACGACAAATGATAGATCTCGTGCGCTGGCCGCTCTTTCTGGTGCAAAGTGGCAACCGCATCGGCGACGAAGTCCACCGGCACGATATCGATGCGGGCTGTAGGACGGAAAGGCAGCGCCGGAAGTCCCGCCAAGAAAACGAACGCGCGAACCATGTCGAATTGATTCGTCTCCGGACGGCGACTGTCTCCCAACACGATGCTGGGCCGGAAAATCGTCCGCTGAACGTCGGGTAGCAACTGGCGGACCATGTGTTCGCAGAATTTTTTCGTGCGTGCGTAAGGATCGTAGTCCGAGCGGTTCCAATCGATTGCCGTGTCCTCCTGGACCACTTCGTCCGACCGTTGCCCGGCGACAGCCACGGTGCTCACGTGGCTGAACCTCCGAAGCCCATGATGATCGCGCGCGCGCGTGGCGAGCTGAATCACTTCCAGCGTGCCGCGCAGGTTTACGTTCAGGCAGCTTTTCTCGGATTTGCGATTCAGCGACGCAGCGCAATGAATGATCGAATCGGTAGTGCGGACCAGGCGCGCGTAATCGTCGTCAACAAGGCCGAAATGCGCATCCGTAAGATCGCCGCGGAATATATTGACGCGCGAATTCAAATATTCTTCGAAACGCGCGAATTCCAGATGCAGTTGCAGCGAGCGCCAGAGGCGTTCGCGTGCTTCTTGCTCGTTGCGCGCGCGCACCAGCAGGTTCAGCGGCTCGGAATGATCCGCAAGCAGGTTCGACGCGATATGCGCGCCGATATAGCCGGTGGATCCGGTCAGGAGGATGGCCACGTTGTATGTCAGGACGCTGCAGTGGAAGCCGAACTCGCCGCTTCCGAGGTATTCGCCTCAGCTTGCCCGGCAAGTTGCACGGAGCGCCGAGGACGAGGCTCCAGTTGGCGTCCTTCGATGAGAGGATAGCACCACTTTCGCAGCGCCGGAATGTGCACGTTGATCCAGTAGTCCCACCAATCAAGCGCACGCGCGTCATATCCAAAGTCCGCTTGCTCGCCGGCGGGTAGCGCAGCGCTGAGCTGTTCCACATTTATTGCTTCAAAATTGTGGTCGTTGTGCAAAATAAACGGCTCGAAGAGCGAAACCAGTTTGACCACTTTTTCCAGATCGCGTTCCTGTCGCGCTAGCGGCGGGCGCGAAGCAAACGGCTCAGCCGCGCGATTGATCGCTTGCACGATGGCTTTCTGGGCCGGAGCCGAAATCTTGTCATATCGCGCTTTTGACACCGGAATAGCGTCGAATTTCAAGCGCAACCGGTGATTCAAGTCTGTCTGCGCGCGATAGAATTTTCGGTGGCCCAGGCCGGTCAGCTCGATCGATCGGCGCATGTCGCACGGATTCGCGATGGAGGTCGCGAGTTGGTAGACCCCTGCGTGACGGCGCGCGATAAGCGCGGCAGCAATCAGCGTCATGCCCCGGCATACCAGGTCCACTGGAATTAAGTCGAGAGACTTGCTTTCATTGGTCGGTAGCTGGCGGAAAAAAGTTCCGAGCAGGTAAGAAAGCGAAGCGGACGTATTGATGCCTTCATTCCAGCCCTGAAAAGGTTTTTCGATGGACGATTCCACAATGGCCGGCCGCACCACCGCAATCGCGGCGCTGGGATTCTGCTCCAGGAAATTTCGGATCAGCGATTCGGACATGCTCTTCGTAAACGTGTAAGTGTTCGGCCATCCAAGTTCATTCGCGCGCCGCGAGCCGGCGTCGGTCAATGTATCGCGAAGCCATCGGACGCGGTTTTTGCGAATTTGATTTTCCAGCGCCGCGCCGTGAAGGTCTTTTGCGGCGTGCTCTTTTTTAAGTGCCGCGCGGCGAAGCTCTTCGGCCACTTCCTCGGATTCGGCGCGCCTTTCCGTCTCGCGGACGAGCGCTTCCAGCGATTGCCATTCCTTTTCCGCGTCATAATCGCGGAGCCCGACCGGCGTGTAATTCTTCGGAAGTTCTTCCAGGATTCGGCCGTCGCGCCGTCCGATCACGTAGCATGTGGAGAGATGCAGCAGGGAAGCATGATCGCATTCGCGGAGGAAATTCAGCACGTGAACCGTCGAGCGGACGTTCATCGCCAGCGCGTCGCGCAAGTCCGGATTGAAATCCGTGAGCCCCGAGCTGTTGACGATTACATCCACCGACCTCGCGAGCCGCTGCCGCACTCCCGGCGCAAACCCCAGGTCCGGCTTGCTGACGTCACCATCCACCACTTCGATCCGTTCGCGCAAAAAGCCCGCAAAGCCGCTGCCGTATCGCTCGGCCAGCGGCTCGAAGACAGGCGATTCCTCAAGCGCACGCTGGAATCGCTGCAGAGCCGTCACCGTGCGGTTGTGACGAACCAGCAGGTAAATTCGGCCGATATCCGGCAAGTCCGTCAGCAAATTTGAAAGCCACACTTTGCCGATAAATCCCGTCGCGCCGATCAGCAGAATACTTCTTCCGCGCAGCGTCTCGCGTACCGAAAAAGGCCCTCGGCCATTGGCGGAATCAAAATGAACCACCGGCAAATGGACTTTAGGTGCAGCGCGCTCGTCTGTTTGGATAGCTTCGTCCAGCGCGTCGGGATGCTTCGTGAAGCCGAGAATGCGTATCAGCGCTTTGCGCGAAACCCTGCCGTCAGGCTGCCTTCCCGTGATTTTCGCAAACGCGCCGCGCGGACGGATTACCGGATCGAGCAGCCGTCCCGTGGCCATTCCATCGCGGAAATCCAGACGGTTGCAAACGATTTGCCGCACGCCGAGATGTTTTGCCAGCGGCCGCATGATGTGGTCCAGTCCCTGGCTCACCAGAACCACCGGCGCTCCCGAAGCCAGAGTTTTCGCGAGCCGTTCAACGCCTTCCTTTTCCAGCCGCGGCTTCAGAAAATATTCAAAGAATTCTTCGCCCAGCAGATCCAGCCGGTCGCGGCTAACTCCGCGCAAAACGCTGTGCAACAGCCGCGTCGCAAACACGCGATTCGTGCAGTAAAGAAAAGGCCGGCCAATCGCGAGAAATGCCATCCCTCCCCTGCGCGTCCACCGCTGCAAAAAGCTCTGCGAGTTCCACGCAAAAAAACCCACGGGCCGCACAGCCGTTAGATTCAGCAGGCTCCCTTCCACCCGCCAAAACACACGTTCACGCGCACCCGCAGCCGAGGCTTCTTCCCCGCCCTGCGAAATATTCGAAATGTGTTCGTTTGGCTTCGACGGCAACATCGTGAGTGGTTTGCTGCAAATCCGAGTGAGATACAAAATTATCACGCCACCCGCCTGCAATCAAGCAAAGCAGACTTTAGTGTGGGTGCAGTTTCCGATTCACGGCTGAAGGATCATTCCTTTAAAATCAAGGCTGCTTTTCGGGATATTCGAAGCGGAAGGTGTCACCTGCCGGGCCTGCAACTCCGCGCGTGTCGTACTCCAGCATATATTTCAGATGGCGCTCGTCCTCAGGATAGCCGACGCCTTCGGGATATGGATAAGGCATCGGCGTGTGAAAGGGAAGCGGAGAGACGGTGTCGCCGTGCGCCGCATAAAAGTCCATGTCCTTCGCGAATCCGTTGGCGTAAAAGAAATAGTCGCGCGTCCAGCCGTCGGGCAGTTCTGGCAAATGAGTGGGGTCGAAGTTGACCACCACTTCGTCGCCGGAACCAAAAATCACGTATTCGTCGTCCGGCGCGCGAACCAAATCCGTGACGTCGCCGTACCGCGTGTAATTGCCAGTCTGCCGCGTATACGGCCCGGTTTCGCTGACGTCCTCGTAGATGTAGCTCAAATCGTTCCGCGTATTTCCTTCCACCACGCGCGGATAGCCGAGAAACTGCAAATAGGCCTTGGCCAGCGGGACTTCTGTCGTCTTGAACGGCGTATCCTCCGCGGAATTATCCACGCGAATGCGGTCCCAGTAAATTTTTAGGTTCGTCGTGATGCGAATGAATCGCGTGCCCGGCGGCAGCTTCCCAGTCAGATCCGCGACCATCGTTCGCGAAAGGCCGGCAGGAAATCCCATGTCGTCCACCACGCGAACCCAATTCGCTGAATCGTCAAGCATCTCAACGTAGGGCGGCACGGGTTGAATTCCTGCCTGCCACGCCGCGTACATCGAGCTAGCGCTGAAATAATCGGTAAAACCGTCCATCAGCAGGCGCAAGGGCCGCGAAGAATCCCACGGCCCAAGGTCCAGCTCGATCGTATGCATCGCGGCGAAGCCGGCGTATGGCGCGTCGCCAAAGCTCGTCACATATTTATGGTCTCGCTCGACGAGCAACGGCAGCAGGTCGTGCCCGCGGTCGTCCCACGCGCCCAGCGGTGGATGCGCTTCAAAACTCGCAATCACTTTGAATTTCGGGAACGGCGGATTAGTCATGAAACGTTCGTTGGGATAAACCTCGACGTCTGAAGGATGATCCACCGCGATAAGCCGTGCCTGATCGAGATAGTCCAGCTCTTCCATCGGCTCGACCATGCGAAACTGAATGAGGCCGTCTTTCGCTTGCACCTGCGAGCCTGCAACTTTGAAATATTCCTCCGGGTCGGGAGTGTTGCGCTGATTCGGTCCGATCCAATGTCCCACGATCCCAGGGCCAATCATGTCCGCAAGAAATTCGAATTTCTGGCCATTCCAAACGAATACGATCGGGCACGAGCTGCCGCGCCGGTCAATCTCAGTGACCTTGTCTGTCTTCAGCGCAGGAATTTCAATTTCATCTTGCAGAACGCCCGTGGGCCACAGGAGCCGAACCACATCCGCGCCGCGCTCGGGTCCCAGCCCCGCCAAAATATCAGTCGAACCTTGTCCCAGATAGCCTGACGATCCGGCGATCTCCCATTTCTGTTGCAGCGCACCGGCGCTCATCTCAACTTTTGTGCCTATTCCAGTCTTGTTGTCATTCGTGCCTGTGAATTCCATTCGTAGCCAGTTGTACCGGTTGCCACCTTCGTTCTTCAGCAACACGGGCGGGAAATGATTCTGCGTGATCAGCAAATCCGCAGAGCCGTCGCCGTCAAAGTCAAACGCAATCACGCCGCGCGGATTGTGCAGCACAATTTTGTCCAGCCCCACTTCAGAAGTTACGTCACGAAATCCCTTCTCGCCTTCATTTCGCAGCAAAACGATGTGGCCTTCGCCCGAAAAATTCTCACCTACCGCGACCAAGTCCATCCATCCGTCGTCGTCGTAATCCAGCGCAGCCACGCCCCAGCCGCGCATCCATCCCAAATCCGGCAGCGGCACGCGCTCAAATGATTTTCCTCGGACGTTACGCCACAAACTCAACCCCGGCGTTCCCCAATGCGTAAATGCCAAGTCCATCCAGCCATCTTTGTCGAAATCAAGGGCCGTGACGCCGGCGGTCGGAGCGGGCATGTCGCTGGCCCATGGCGTCGTGGCTCGAAAAATTCCCTCGCGCGGATTCAGGAACGCGATCGGCGCCTTCTGCCACCCGGTGACCACGAAATCGATTGCTCGATCGTTGTTCAGATCGCTTCCGATTGCGCCAATCGAAGGCGCGTTACCGTCTAGTCCGGTTTCGTCCGTCCAATTCGTGAACGTGCCATTGCCGTTATTTCGCCACAAAACATTTCCCGCGGGCGTCGCATCCATCGGAAACGAGAACGGCTCCGCGGAATTCGTCAGAGGAAAATCATTGAATCGTGTCACGTATAGATCGAGGTCGCCGTCATGGTCGTAATCGATAAACATCACGCCCATGGCGAGCCCATCCATTTCAATTCCTGCTTCTTTGGTGACGTCCTTGAACGTCCCTTTGCCTTCATTATGAAATAGCAAAACGCCGCCATTCATGCTGACCGCGAGATCAGGCCTTCCGTCATTGTCGTAATCACCGACGGCGCAACCCATGCCCTCGCCGTGAATTTCCAGCTTTGCCTCTCTCGTGACGTTAATGAATCTTCCGTTGCCTTCATTTTTGTACAGCGCAGCATTTCCGTTGCCGTCTCCGTCAACCAGAAAAATATCCGGCCGCCCATCACCGTCGTAATCAATGATGCAAGCTCCGCTGCCCAGAAAATGTGCCAGCGATTCAGGCGCGGCTTCTTCTTGCGCTGGCTTTCCGCTTCGCGTCGTTGCATTCCCGGGCGTGCCCTGGTTCACGTCGGCGACTCCCCAGTGCCTTGGTAACCCAGAAGAAGGAGTGACGTTCGTAAGATGAACGGAAACAGCCGGTGGCACCGGCTCAGGCGCAGGCGACATCGATTCCGCGAGCGAATATTTTCCCTGCTCGCCATAAATAAAACTCACCGGCTTGCCGAGCTTCTCCGAAACCAAATGCTGAAAACGGTCGAAATGCTCTTTGGCGTGCGCCGTATCGTCCTTCCGCTGCAGGGCTTGCGCCAAACCGAATTCCGCGGAAACTTGAAACGGATTCAATTCTAGAGCGTGCTTGAATGCGGCGATCGCCTCGTCATATTCGCGTGTCTGCGAACAGACCAAGCCTATAAAGTATTGTGTGTCGGCGTCGGACGGATCCAACTGAGCAACCTTTGCAAAATCCCCGATAGCAGCGTCCGATTTGTCCTCGGCCTTTTCAAGGAGACCCAGGTTGAACCAAACGCGCGGATTCCGAGGGTCGCGCTCCGCAGATTTCGTCAGGATTTTCCTCGCTTCATCAAAGCGCTGCATATTCAGCAGCGCGATTCCCGCGTTCACGCAGCCAATATCGGATTGCGGCTCCAGAATGCAAGCACGCTGAAATTTTCCCAGCGCTTGCTCGAACTGTTGCCGGTTCATCAGCGCCACGCCGAAATTGTTTTCGCGTATGATTTGGGCGTGCGAAGCGGCCCGTGCTTCTTCTTGTTCGGCGGGGGTTGCGTCAGCGGATTTCGGAGTTCGAGCGCGCTTCGTTTGTTGTCCGGCGTCGGCGAGTGTGCCGATGAATGCGCCAGCCAGCGCAAGCATAAGAAAAATTGCGCGGACTGCCCACACCCGGGAGTTCAATAGCGCCATGCAATCCTCAGAGGAAGTTGCCGCACCATTCTAACGTTTCGCGAGCGGCTTTGCCGCAATTGCGCCTCGATTCTCTTTTATGGTGACCACCTGATCCGCCGCCACATTTGTTAAGTGATCCGATTGGCCGCTTGGCCAGCGGACTTCGATCGAGTCAGCCTGTGTATGCCAGCCCAGCCCGAACGTCAAAATTAGCTCGCTGGAAGACAAATAGCTCGACCCGCTCCGCAACATCTGCGATTGCACGTCGCTTCCGGCGCTCACACGCGCCACCGCGCCGATGCCGTCACGATTCGATTTCGTTCCGATTAACTTGATTCGCAAACTGTGATTCTTGGTGCCCGTGTTACGAAACAAAGCAGCCAAACCGCCATTAGTCGCGACCAGCAAATCGAGCGCCCCGTCGTTGTTGATATCGCCATAGGCCGCACCACGTGCGACGCGAGGTGTTGCAAAGGACGCCCCGGCGGATGTCGTCACCTCTTTGAACTTTC
>JBAVQA010000268.1:0-13547 GCA_049693595.1 Candidatus Acidiferrales bacterium
GATTCTGCCGACGCCAATCCCGCCGCGGGGCCGCACGAGATTTTGTATCTTCCTCCACGCAATCCTAGCGCGGAAAAATGGGGAGGCCCCCAGATGGGCCCCGATGATCCGGGCATCGCGGAAGAAACGGGATTCCAGGCGGTCGAGCCTTTCGCCAATCTGCGCGCGGACCTGGCCAATCTCGCCAAAACGTATTCCACGTTTTACACCGAACTGCCTCCCAAGCAGGAAAAAGGCTACCCGCACCTGACCACCTGGAGCGAATGGGTTCGCAGCAGCTTGCCGCAATCAACCGTGGAAGATATTTCTCCGGCGCTGGCTTCTCTGCGCCAGATAAAATCCGCCGGCGAAATCGCCCTGATTCAAAAGGCGGTGGACATTTCGGTGGACGCGCAATTTGCCGCCATGAAAATGATGCGGCCCGGACTTTTCGAATATCAGATTGCCGCGCGCATGAAGGAAGTTCATGAAATGGAGGGTTGCTCGCGCGAAGCCTATGCGCCCATCGTCGGAGCCGGACTTTATTCCACCGTGCTGCATTACGACGCGCTGAAGAACGAAATAAAGGACGGCGATGTAGTGGTCATCGACGTGGCCTGCGAATACGGCGGTTACGCGGCGGACATTACGCGCACGCTTCCGGCCAACGGCAAATTCACCGCTCGCCAGCGCGAAATCTACGAGATCGTTCTGGGCGCGCAGAATGCGGCGCTCGCCGCGATCAAGCCCGGAGCCATGCTCATGGGGCCCAAGAGCGTCCATCAGGTCGCCTACGACTACATCAACACGCACGGCCACGACCTGCACGGCAACACGCTCGGCCGCTATTTCTTTCACGGCGTGGGACATCATCTCGGCCTCGACGTCCACGATGTGAACGATCGCAGCCCCCTTGCCGCGGGCATGGTAATCACCGACGAGCCCGGCATTTACATCCCCGAAGAAAATATCGGCGTGCGCATCGAGGACGACATCCTCGTCACCCAGGACGGCAACCAGCTTCTCTCCGCAAAACTCCCGCGCTCGCCCGACGAAATCGAGAAAATCATGGCCGAAGCCCGCGCGCAATCGCAAACGCAACCCCAGCCCTAACAGCTTTGAAAAATTTATGGAACGAGGACTCCAAGCGAGGGAAAAGAAAATGACGGAGTTGCACAGCCGGATCGCTCCGGCCGTGCAACGGGCCATCGGTTGATAGGGTTAGGGGGTCTTCGTCGTCTTGACTGCCGCTTTCCTGGCATCCGCCCCTAACGGTAGCGTCTGCTGCTGGATCTGCCCGCTGAACACACTCCCGAGCCCGTCGCCCTGATTTTCCAACCAGAACAACTGTCCGCCGCTGGCCTGGTAGATAACAGCCTGATAAGGGATCGTAATTGCTCCATCACCCACGACCACTGTAAGCGAATCTACCAGAAAACGGCCCAGGTTCGTTGGGTCGGGGGCAAGTGTGCTGGAGAAAGTGGTCGGGCTGTTAACCAGAGGAGTCTCAGTGCCCAGTATATCTGCTGGATCATTAAGGAATCCAGCCCCCGAAAGACTTCCGGCTGTTGCGGTCGCGTTCCCGACGAAATCAAACTCGCCAAACGTGGGAACGAAATCCTGCAGGCCGAGGGCATAGTTGCCAGCGAAGCTCGCCGGTGCAGGGTCCGTCTGAGGAACTAGAACTCCCGAGCCCGCGATGTCACTGTCGAGATCAACGACGAGAGCACCTGAGACAGTGCTTCCAGGGCCGGGGGATGTTGTGTTATTCGGATCGTTAAGGTTGAGAGTCGGGTCCGTCGCATAAATCCCGAGATTGGCGACTACGACGGCGTCCCCGTTCCCCAAAGGAGTCGGCGTAATCGCCAAGCTCCCGCGGCCGTTACTGGTAACGGAGAAAATCCCGGAGATTATTTGTGCATCCGCGGATGCTTCGCCCGGCGCATTAATATCTGCAACCCCGCTAAAGTTGCCGCCCGTTGGAACAATCTGACCGACGGCCCCGTAGGGAACTGCATCAAGCGCAAAGTTACTTTGGATGCTGAATACGGAATTCCCGATGGAGGAATTGGTGAAGTTGCTCGCACTTGCGCCTTGGCCAAACGCCGAGCCCACGAGGGTGCTGCTGGAATCCACACCGATAAGCCGTATCGCTTCCGGACCAATAATGTAGTACGCAATTGTATTGGTGATGCCAGTCCCGGTGAGGGTGCCGCGACCGAAAGAGTCTGCTATTGGCGACGACAGCGTTCCTGTAAAGGATGTGCCGGAAGCTGGAGGTACGCTGAAAGTAGGGGTCACGTTACCATCGTCATTCCTGTCATACACGCCGTTCGTTACGCTGGACCCGGAGACCATGAACACACCTCCGTAGAAAGTCGTATGACCAGTATTTCCTGCGCCCGAGAGCACAAACGAAAATCCCCCTGCCGGCGGGCTTGACAAGGTCTGCAAGTCGAAACTTCCGCTGGATGTTGCGCTTCCGTCGGCCTGAATAATGAGCGCGTGGTTGTTATTTGCGAAGTTGAGGGCCAGAGTTTCCGTTCCGTTCGCTCCGAGGTTCGTGTTGCTCGTCACGAGCGTGAGCGTTCCTAGGCCAGTTGCGGGATTGAACGACAAACTTCCGCTCGAAATCGGGAGGTCGGACGACGTAATTCCGCCCGCATCGTTGTAATCCTGCTCGCCCGTGAGGGTGCCGTCGGCGTTAATCATTACGGCGCCGGCAAGGGAATAGATTCCGCCCTCGTTGTTGCCATCGAAACCGCTGAGGTAAAACGAGTAGTTGCCTGAAATACCACCAGAAGTCGTGATGTTGACGTTCGCGTTCGCGAATGCCGCGGTGTTCGTCACGGAGGTCGCCGTGATGGTCACGCCACCCACCGGTGAACTCGGAGCTATATATGCAGTTGCTGTTCCGCTCGGCGTGGTCCCGGGATTGAACGAGCCGCAAGTGGCGGCCGAGTTGCCTGGCGTGCAACTCCATGTAACTCCCGCGTTCGCGGAATCGCCAGTCACGGTGGCCGTTATTTGAGCGGTTCCGCCAGGCGTTATGATCCCTGGAGGGGGCTGGCTTATGCTAACTAGTATATTGTTATTATTCGAGCTGCCGCATCCGGCCACGTAAGTCACGCCCAGTGCCAATAGAACTACCCAGAGAGACTTGCGATTCATAGTTGACCTCCCTTGGACACGGTTGCTGTGGAGGTATTGAGCGCCGGATGCGCCACAGGGAATCCGTGCTCGTTCCGGATCGTATAAGTGCGGCCGCCTACTTGGATGGTGCGAATCACAAACACCTGGGTGTTATTCTTCATCATAGTCATTATGCCAGTCACCTGAACGTGCTGGCCCGGAGCGATCGAAAGAGCCCCTGCTCCATTTAGAGCGGAGTAGGTCAGTCTTCCCTGTATTGTCCCCGCGGTGGTTTGCAGCACGAAGGCGGATTCGGTGCCGGACTCCGGCGTCAACCCATGAGAGGATTTCGACGGAACGCTCTGAACGGTGGCGCTGAAGGTGACTTCCTTGCTCACATCATATCCTAGCGGGCTGGTAGACTTAGTTGTGGCCGCAGTAGCCTGCGCGTGAGCCGGTGCCGCATTGACCGCCAGAGCCAGTAGGGTTACGAACCCCAAGCCTTGCAGAATTCTCTTCATTTGTGCCTCCAATTGGCCTTTCGTTTAATTTGATGACGACGAAATAGTTGATTTGATTCCGTTCGTGTTGAACTAGTTGCCAAATGATTAAGACGTGTGCCGCCGATCCGCGGGCTGAACATAAACGTTCGCTGCCTAATGGATGGACTCGGACCTATCCATCCGAAGCAAACCCATCGAGAAGACAAAAGTCGTGGCCCTTTCCTCTTGTTCACAAAAATAGATGCGCATTGGGATGCGACTGTTACAGTCCGCCCTCCAATGGGTTTTGTCCTGGAAGCTGATCGAACGAGCAGCGTTGCAACCTCGCTGGGTTGGGACACAACACTATCGCGAACCCGCCTTCAAGAGACGACTTTTTAAAGTGGACTTCCGTCCACAGCAACAGCCAAGGATTCCGGCATTTAACGGCCGCTGCCTTCGCGAGCGGCTGAACCTGAGTGTTTCAGCCGCGGCTGGCCGGCCGGCTCGGCTTCCACGGCGCCGCCGCAAATGAGGGATCACGCTCTATCGAGGACTTCCCTGGAATTCAAGAAAAAGTTCCCGAATCTCAACTTAAGCTATCGAGGCATCCTGTTTCGACGGCTTTTTGACTTTGCCTTCGCTCCACCGTTCAAAGTCCGCAGCCGCAAGCGTGGCTACTGCTAGTCATCCAGCCGGTTTGACCGATGGGCGCGCAGACCGCTATAATTGGGGCTTCGGTGAAGTACGAGATTCGCGCCGAGAAGGGCTTTGCGTCGTTCGCCGCCCGATTGAAATACCCTCTGCTGGCTCGCACTGTGCCAATGTGTCCGAAGCGGCGGGAAAATATCCCGAAAAGAACCCAGGAGCACCAATGCTAAAGTCGACTCAATTGCGCCCCGGTATGATCATCATGCACGAGGGCGATCTCCACGTGGTTTACAGCGTGGACCACCGCACCCCCGGCAACAAACGCGGCTCGATGCAAACAAAAATGCGGAACCTGCGCACCGGCTCGATGATGGACTATCGCTTCCGGGCCGAAGAATTCGTGGAAAAAGTGACGGTGGACGAGATTGAGTTCGAATACCTGTACAGCGACGGCGACGGCCATCATTTCATGAACTCTCAGGACTACGAACAGCTTGCGCTGCAAAATGACATTGTGGGCGACACCAAGGACTACCTGATTCCCAATCTGTCCGTGAAGATCGAATATTACGACGATAGACCGATCGGTGTTCTTCTACCCGACACAGTTGATCTGACCGTGGTCGATACCGAACAGACGATTCAGAAAGCTACTGCCAGCGCGGTGATGAAGCCGGCCAAGCTCGAAACGGGCCTGGTTATCGACGTGCCGCCGTTCGTCGGCAACGGCGACAAAGTGAAAGTGGACACCTCCGAAGCTCGCTACATCCAGCGCATCCAATAGCATTGTGCTAGCCTGATTAGAGGCTATGAACAAAACAAGAAAACGTGGCGAAACCTTTTCGCGTCTTCTGTTTTTTCAGCTGCGTGCGTGGACTTCCCGATGAAGCCGCGGCCTTTCAGTCGCAATGGAAATGACAAAATGACGCGGGCAATTTGGCGTCTTTATTTCGTCATGGTCCTGTTGCTTGCTGTTTCCTCCGCTTGTTCGGCCCAGACTCCGCAGAAAATCATCGATGAGTATTTGCACGCGGAAGGTGGCGCGAAAGCGCTGGCGAGAATGCAGTCGCTGAGCATCGCGGGCAGTCTGCGCGAAGAATCCACGGACACGAACGGCTCGTACTCGTTCATTACCAAAGCCCCTAATAAAGTCTATTCGGAAATCGTGATCGAGCCGCAGCACATCATCGCCGCTTACAACGGCATGTCCGCCTGGGGCCAAGATTCCACCGGGATGCCTCACACGCTTACCGGCGCGGAAGCGGCAGCGTGGGAAGCCACGTCGCGCTACTTGAATGGGCATTTGACCAGCGCAAAGAAAGACAAGCTAGGCGCACGATTTGCCGGCGTCGAAAACGTGCGCGGCCGCCAGGCTTATCACCTGGAGCTTTCTCTGGCGCCCGGAGTTACTCGCGAAGTTTTCTTTGACACGCAAACCCATCTCATTGTTCGCGAAATCGTTCCGGCACCTGAATCAAGGCCTTTGGCTGCCAGCGCCAAGGCGAACTCACAACCGGGAGACGCGCCGGCTGCAAACGCTGCAGACGAAATCGACTATTTCGACTACAAGCCCGTAAGCGGAATCTTGCAGCCCAATCGTATCGAACTGCACCGTGGCGGGCACGTTTATCAAATATCGATGACCAGGGTTGAAATAAATGCGCCGGTTCAGGACTCCATTTTCGATTTTCCACGCGCGGAAGATCGGCCTCTCCCCGATGTCGCCAAACTTTTGCTCGACATCGATAAAAATCAAAAGACCGTGGATGAAATCCTCAAGAAGTACACCTGCCACTTGACCGAGGAAGAAGAAAAGACGGACTCGAACGGCCAGGTGACTTCGCGCACGGTGAAGGAATATGACATTTTTTACGTGGGCGAAGACGAAGTCCGCCATTTGCTCGCCAAGGACGGCAAGCCGCTCGAAGGCGATGAAAAGAAAAAAGAGGACGAGCGCTTCAGCAAGGACTTCGACGAGAAGAAGAAAAAACAAGCCGAGCTCGCGAACGATCCCAAAAAACAAGCGAAACAGGATCAGGCGGAACAGGCTCAGATTTCAGATTTCCTTCGCGCGGAGCGGTTCACAAATCCCCGGCGCGAACTTTTCCGCGGCCAGGAAGTGATCGTCTTTGATTTCGGGCCAAATCCTGATTACAAACCGAAGAACCTGGCTGAGAATATCGTGCAGAAACTCGGCGGAGTTCTGTGGGTGGACGAACAGGCCCGAGACGTCGCGCGCCTGGAAGCGCGGTTTAACGACAATGTGAAGATCGGGGGAGGGATTCTGGCTTCGCTCTCGAAGGGCTCGAATCTGGTCTTCGAGCAAACGATGGTCAACAACGAAGTGTGGCTGCCATCCTATTCCGAAGTTCATGCGGCCGCACGGGTGGTCTTCTTTAAGGTAAAAGCGAATGAGATCGACCGCTATAGCGATTACAAGAAATTCTCATCCGAAGTAAAACTGGGCGTATCCACGCCAGTGGAAGAAAACCCCAAGCAATAGTCGTGTTAGTTGGCAGCGGAAGACTTTGCGCCGAAAACCCGTCGGAAGATTGCGTCCACTGCGCGCAACTGGCGTTTCAAATCAAAAGTGTGGGCCAGAGCTTTCTCATCGAGGAATTTGCGGATGTTTGCATCCGCGACGATTCGGTCGCGAAAACTGGTCTCGGACTCCCACGCGGACATCGCGTGGCCTTGCACCCATTTATAAGCGTCTTCCCGCGGCGCGCCGTGTTCCACTAAATCCTGCAAAAGCTGGCCGGAAAAGATCAGACCCATGGTGGAATCGAGATTGCGCTGCATGCGCTGCGGAAACACTTTCATATTGCTGACGATTTCGGTCGTGCGGTGAAGCATGTAATCGACCAAGATCGTGGAATCGGGAAGAATCACACGCTCGACCGAGCTGTGCGAAATATCGCGCTCGTGCCATAGGGCGACGTTTTCCAGCGCGGCCATGGAATTTGCACGGACCATGCGCGCAAGCCCGCAAATCTGTTCGCTCGAAACCGGATTGCGTTTGTGCGGCATGGCGGAACTGCCGCGCTGCTCGCCTCCGAACGGCTCTTCCACTTCGCGGACTTCCGTGCGCTGCAAATGGCGAATTTCGAGCGCGACACGTTCGAGCGACGCAGCCACAATCGCAAGCGTGGAAAGATATTGCGCGTGGTGGTCGCGTTCGATTACCTGGGAAGTAATGGGTGCAGTCGCGAGGCCCAGCCGCTGGCAGATTTTCTGCTCGATTTCGGGACCGAGATGTGTGCAAGTCCCCACCGCGCCGGAAATTTTCCCCACCGCCAACTGGTGCGCCGCCACTTGGAAGCGCGCAAGGTCGCGGCGATTCTCGGCATACCAATTTGCCACTTTGAGGCCGAACGTGATGGGCTCGGCGTGAATGCCATGGGTGCGCCCGATTTCAGGAGTGTCTTTAAACTCCCACGCGCGGCGCTCGAGCACTTCGCCAAAAGCTTCCAGATCTTTCTCGATCAGGTGCGACGCCTGGCGAATGAGAAGCGCTTGCGCTGTGTCCACTACGTCGTTCGACGTGAGACCGTAATGGAGCCAGCGCGCCGCTTCGGGATCGCCTACCGCTTCCTGGACTGCAACGGTGAATGCGATTACGTCGTGCTTAACTTTCGCCTCAATCTCGTTGATGCGCGCCACATCGATTCGCGCGCGCTCGCGCAATTTTACGGCGGCTTCGCGCGGAACGATGCCGGCTTCCGCCAATGTTTCCGTAGCGGCTAGTTCAACGTCAAGCCACTTCTGGAACTTATTCTCTTCGCTCCAGACGCGGCCCATTTCCGCGCGCGTATATCGTCCGATCAATGTCTAGCTCCCTGAGTTTCTGCGGTTGGAGAAAAAATCCCTGCATCATGATACCTGATGCGGGCGGTTTCCCGGTCGCCCATTTGCGTCGATCCTCGACTACGAACTTGGCTCAGGCTCTGCGGCGACGTGACTGACCTTCCATCGCTGCAC
Source organism: Candidatus Acidiferrales bacterium (assembly GCA_049693595.1). GTDB lineage: Bacteria > Acidobacteriota > Terriglobia > Acidiferrales > UBA7541 > Palsa-295. The sequence goes on from JBAVQA010000268.1 coordinate 8,226, forward strand.
GGAGAAGCTTGTTGAGCCGCGTCTGATAGCCGCGTCCCTGGGATTTCAGCCAGGCGAGCACGTCCGCGTCAAGACGGATGGTAAGCGACTTCTTGATTGGCCGGTAAAACTTGCCCACGACCGCCAGGCTCCAATCCCGCACTTCGGGCGCATCAGAAAAATCGATTTTGTCGTCCCGTAGGGCTGCAAGTTTCGCCAGCTCCTTGTTCTGTTTTCTAGACACCTTGTTCATAAATCGTCCTTTCGCGAGGGGTCGCTTTTCGAGCGGAAATGATTCGGAGCACTTCTTCGCCACTCTGCTCGCGATACGTATGTACAACGAGAAGGATCAAAATACCGCCCGCAAGACCTAATGTCTGCCATCGTTCTTCTTCATCCTTCACTCTGTCTAACTGGCTAACCGCGCGGGGATCATCGAACACGAGTTTCGCAGTTTCGAAACTGACGCCATGCTTGGCGAGGTTGCGGCGACTCTTTTGTTCGTCCCAAACAAATTCCATGTGTGTAGCTGCACTATCGTAACTACATAATAGTATACGCGTCTCGCGAAATCAAGCGCGGTCTCGAGGGCGGTGGTTTCGGAGTCCAAGAATCGCGTTAGCAGGTTACAGGTCGAAGGGACCGAGGGGGACGCGCTGCGAGGCGACGTGCAGTGTGCCGCGGAAGGCGAATTCACCGGGGCGGCGGCCGAGGGCTTCTTCGGCGCAAATGCGCGCGATGTCCGGCGAGTTGTTCTGCTCGGAGAGGTGCGCGAGAACGAGATGTTGCGGGCGCGCGTCAAATAATTCGGTGTCGGCGAGGAAATCGCTGACTACCGCATTCGAAAGATGTCCGGTGCGACTCATCACGCGCTGTTTGATGTACCACGGATACGGCCCCACCTTCAGCATATCGAGATCGTGATTCGATTCAAGAATCAGAAAATCGGTTTCGCGCAGATACTGCTTCACCAGCTCGGGCATGTAGCCGAGATCGGTGACGATTACGACCTTGATCCCGTTTGAACGGAAGCAGTAACCGACCGGGTCGGCGGCGTCGTGAGGAATGGTGAAGGGAGTGATTTCGATATCGCCGATTTCGAACCGTATGCCGGGGCGAACGTATTCAACGCGCTCGATCTTTCTTACCGGGCCGTCTTCGCACAATCTCAAAATTTCGCGATGGGTCAGCTCGGTCAGATAGGCTGGGCATTTCCACTCGCGCGCCATCTGCGCCATGGCGCTGGAATGATCGCTGTGCTCGTGGGTGATCAAGACGGCGTCCACATGCTCGGGACGCTGGCGGCCGAGCGCTTCGAAACGCCGCATCATTTCCTTGCGGCCGAGGCCGGCATCAATGAGGAGAGTCGTGCGACCTGTCTCGAGCAACGTGCAGTTGCCCGTGCTTCCCGACGCCAGAATGGATACTCGAAACGAGATTGGGTCCCTCAGTCAGGCTCCGCGCTGCGAAGAACTGCGCGCAGGAACCGCGAAGATGATGGCAAACTGCGGCGCCTACGTCAACAACAGCAATTCAGGCGATGAATTAAAGAGCAAGCTGCGCGCGGGTGAGCTGGAAGCCGTTGAGGTTGCCGACCACGGAAGCGGCCATGCGGTCGGACTGGAAAAATTCCTGGGCCAGGCGCTGTACATCCGCAGCGGTGACTTCTTCCAGCATGGCGATCAGTTCCTGCGCGGTATAGTGCCGGTCGAAATAAATGTGGTAGCGAGCAAGGCTGGTCATGCGCTGCCCGGTCCCTTCGAGAGCCAGAAGCGTGGCGCCCTTTAGATGGTCTTTCACGCGGCGCAATTCTTCTTCCGGGAGCGGTTCGTCCTTCATGCGGCGAAATTCATCGAGCACGCAGCTTACCAACTGGCCGAGCGTTTCCAGCGACGTTCCAGCATAGACCGACAGCACGCCTGCATCGCGATAGGAATTCAGTTCGCTGAAAATCGAGTAAGCGAGACCCTTGCGTTCGCGAATATTCTGAAAAAGACGCGAAGACATTCCACCGCCTAGAGCATTGCTGAGTACGGACACTCCGAAGCGGCGGCGATCCGTCATGGGCAGCGACAAAACACCCATGCAGAGATGCACCTGCTCCAATTCATGCTTGGTGCGCAGGGTGATGTGCGGAGCGGCGACCGGGACGGACTCAGGAGTCCATGCATTTCCGGCTGGGCGGGTCGCAAAGCGTTCCGCGACAAGGTCGAGAAGCTCTGCGTGGGTCAAGTGCCCCGCGGCAGTGATCACCAGGTTGTTCGGCGAGTAGCGTTCCTGAAACCAAGAGCGGAGCGTGGCGCGCGAAAATGCCCCCACTGTTTCAGGAGTGCCAAGAATGGGCTTTCCGAGCGCGTGAGGATACCAGAAATTCTGAGTGAAGAGCTCATGCACCAGGTCTTCAGGATTGTCCTGGGTCATGCGGATTTCTTCGAGGATTACCGATTTTTCGCGCTCGATCTCGTCTTCCGCAAATTTCGGCTCCAGGACCATGTCCGCAATCACGTCGAACACTTTTGCAAGATGCTCGTCGAGCACTTTGGTGTTGAAGCAGACCATTTCCTTGGAGGTGAAGGCATCCAGCATGCCGCCCACGCTATCCACCTCGCGAGCGATATCCTCCGCGGAACGCCGGTTGGTGCCCTTGAAGACCATATGCTCGATGAAATGGGAGATGCCGTTAAGCTCAGCCGGCTCGCGGCGCGAGCCTGAGCGCAGCCAGATTCCCACAGAGACGGAATGAACATGTTCCATGGGCTCGGTGATGACCACGAGGCCGTTGGGAAGCACTTCCTTCTGGACTTTGTGCGGTGCGTCAACCTGCATGGTATTGGGCATGTGTTTATCCATTCTGGCATGGCGCGGGCAAGAATGTCATGGGGGCAGCGCGAATGTTTCTAAACTATCTGAGGGAGATAAACGGCAAAGTTCTTACATTAACTTTTCGTCCGGGGAAAGCTTGCCGTATTCGCTGGAATAGTGCAGCGGGACGTCCGCATAAATTCCCTTATCGATGGAATAAACTTCGCAGGAGGAATACGGATAGGAATAGATGTGCACGCTGGTTGAGGGCTGGCCGAATTCCGGAAGATTCAGCACTTGATGCACGGGCTCTTCAGGCTGCACCACTGCGGGATGCTCGGGATCCATATCGTAAGCATCGGAAGGAACGAGCTTGCAGGTGGAATGGGAGGCGTCGCGGGTATCGACTCGGAAATTCTGCACGCGCAGACGGCCGATGGGAGTCACCATCCAGCAATTCTGGTCGCGGTGATTGTGGATGCGGCTAACCTGTCCGATATTCCAGCAGATGGCCATCACTTCGAAAAGCTTGCATTTATAAATCAAGTTTCGCGTGTAGTGGCTCTTCGCGTAAAAAAGATACGGGGAAAGCGTCTCCGGCTGAATGGATTTCTGAGCCGTGAAATCAAAGACTCGCCGAATCGAAAACTCCGCTTCGGGGATGGCGCAAAGCTGCTTTACCCATTCGTCGATCGAAAGTTTTTCCATCGGCATGCCTCCCAGCACGATGAAATGAACGCGCAAGAAACAGAATCCTGCAAACATTATAGCAACCCGCTGCATGTGCGGCAGCAGGAAACGGCGTCGAACTGCGTGTTATCATAGGCTTAGAATGCCTCCGCAAACAGCAAGAAACGCTGCGAATCTGCTGGGAAAATCGCCCGAAGAGCTTCGCGCGTTTTTGCAGGAGATGGGCGAACCTGCATACCGTGGTGCGCAAATCTATCACGCGCTCTATGCAGAGCCGCGAGCAGACTTTGCGGCGATGACGAATCTTCCGCTCGCTTTGCGCGACCGTCTCGCGCGCGAAGCAACAATTAAGTTGCCGAAGATACTGCGGACGTATCGCTCGGATGATGGAACGGTGCGATATGTTCTTGCGCTCGGAGAAGCGGAGAACGGGAATCGAAATACGAAGTCCACACCGATTGAAACCGTGTTCATGCCGGAAGAAAACCGCCAGACGATTTGTATTTCGACGCAAGCAGGATGCGCGGTGGATTGCCATTTCTGTCTAACAGCCACTCTAGGGCTGATCCGCAATTTGACCGCGGGTGAAATGGTCGGTCAGGTTTTGGTCGCTCTAGAAGACAATCGCGCCGCGCTGAAACCGCAGACAAATGTGGTCTTGATGGGCCAGGGCGAGCCGCTGCTGAACTATGAGGCGGTGATTGCAGCGCTGCGAATTTTGCTCGACCCGAACGGGATGGCCATTTCGCCGAAACATACGACCCTTTCGACCAGCGGGATTATTCCTGGGATTGAGAAATTGGGACTTGAAAAGGTGCGGCCGAAACTGGCGATTTCGCTGAACGCGTCGTCGAACGAGCAGCGCGACAAAATCATGCCGATCAACCAAAAGTATCCGATTGAAAAGCTGATCGAAGCTTGCGAGCGGTATCCGCTGCGGCCCTGGGAACATCTGACGTTCGAGTACGTGCTGCTCGGGGGGTTCAACGATTCGCCGCAAGACGCTCGGCGCGTTGCCAGACTTTTGGCAAATCTCCGCGCCAAGGTGAACCTGATCCCTTGGAATCCGGGGGAATTGCCGTTTGAGAAGCCGGACCCGTCGCGCATCGAGGAGTTTCGCAGGATTTTCGCGGACAAGGATGTGCGAGCTTTCGTGCGTTATTCGCGGGGTCAGGATGTGATGGCGGCGTGCGGGCAACTTGCGCTGCTGGAGTCCGCCGGAGGGTCAGGGAGTTCAACCCTCTCGCAGATCTCGCCGACGAATGTCTGAGCGCGACGGCTGAGCTACCGAATACCGACGGCGGCCATCATTCGGCCCGTGACGCGCTCGCGGCGAAAACTAAAGAAGAGATCCGTGCGGCAAGCGGTGCAGAGCCCCGAGGAAACGATATTGCCGACGGGTACGCCCGCAGCGCTCAAAATCGAACGATTCGCGGCAATCAGATCCAAGTGAACGCGCGGCGAAGGGGGTTGGTGGCTGGGGGGGCGCATGGTGAGCCACGGGAGCCAATTCGGATCGTTATCGCCACGGGCGAGGGAATCGAAGGGGCCTTGAAACCATTCCCGCGCATTCGGAAATTTTGCCGCGTACTCTGTCGCGACTTCCGGTCCGACCTCGAAACAGCACTGGCCGATCCCAGGCCCGAGTGCGGCGATCACGTCCCGCGGGAGCGTCCCAAATTCCATCCGCATGCGTCCAAGCGTTTTTTCGGCGATGCGCTGGAGCGTGCCGCGCCAGCCGGAATGAATGGCAGCGATCGCATGGCGCTTTTTGTCAGCGAGGAGAATCGGAACGCAATCAGCTACCTGCACCGTCAACAGAAGCCCGGGCTCGTTTGTAATCAAAGCATC
>JBAVQA010000269.1:0-1895 GCA_049693595.1 Candidatus Acidiferrales bacterium
TGCCAATGACGACTATTACTGGGTTCCGGGCGTGTGGGTGGCTCCTCCTAGCGCGGGCTTGCTGTGGACTCCCGGATACTGGGGCTTCGCGGGCGGCGTGTACGGATTTCATGCCGGATACTGGGGACCGCACATCGGGTTCTACGGCGGCGTGAATTACGGATTTGGTTATGGCGGAGTGGGATTCGTGGGCGGCGAATGGCGCGGGGGACACTTCGCGTATAACACCGCAGTGCTGAACGTAAACACCGAAGTGATTCACAACACGTACGTGAACCGGTCGGTGGTGAGCGCTAGCGTGGGAAGCCGCGCGAGCTTTAACGGCGCTGGTGGAGTTACGGCGACGGCATCAGTGTCGGAGCGGGCGGCAGCGAATGAGCCGCACGTGCAAGCGACGTCCGAACAGGTGTCGCACGAACGCACAGCCAGCACGGACAAGTCCAACTTCGCCTCGGCGAATCATGGGCGTCCCGCAAATCCTGCGATGAGCAAAGTGGGAGAACGCGCGGACAACCAGCAGCGGCGGATCGGCAATGGCGTTGAAAGCGGCAAAATGAATGCGGCCCAAACGGCCAAAGTCGAGAATCAGGAACATCAAATCAATAAGCAGGTGAAGTCTGACCGCGAAGCCAACGGCGGCAAGCTGACTCCCGCGGAAAAGAAACAGGTGAACAAGGAACAGAACAAGACGAGCAAGGAGATTAAGAAGGACAAGAGCGGCAAGAACTAGCACGTTCGTCAATTCGCAGCAGAATTAGCGAACGGGATAAAACGAAGCCGGGTGGCGAAGTTGCCGCCCGGTTTTTTTTGTTGGGCGATTTTCTTCGATACTATTCGCGGAGGGCGGTGTGCGATCCATCGCTCTTCGTCTTTTGCTGCTGCCGCGCCACTTTGAAAACGCGAAAGCCTACATAGCATCCAACGACAATCCCCACAAGCAGCGCAATCCAGTCAGGCACACGAAGGAGCAGCGCAACGAAGAAGATTGCGCCGATTGCGCCGAAGAAGATCATAAATGTTGCCACGAGGGTGACCTCGAATCGTCCGAATCGCGCAAGGCGGCTATGGTGGCTCGTGAACAGGCCCTGAGGAAAGACTTTGTCGGGATGAAGAAGCAACCACCTGCCTGCTAAACCCCAACCGGTCATGAACAGTAGCGCAATGACCCAGAAGACCCCTTGGGAGACGTCGCCACCAAATAACATTTCAACAAACATAGCGATAGCCTTTGTGGTTCAGTGCGAAGCAGGCCTCGCGGTTTCGCGGGCGAGGAAGGCGTCCATGCGTGCGTTGGCCTGCTGGGCGATTGGGATTGGGAAAAGGTTGAAGGCGTGAGCGCCGCCGGGATATATCGCAAGCTCGGCACGATTCCCTGCCGCGATGTAGCGAGCGTACATGAAGAGCGAATCGTCGAGCAGGGCGTCGGCGGTGCCAACTGAAAACAGCGCGGGCGGCAAGCCCTTCAAGTTGGCGTAGAGGGGAGAAATGTCGGGGTCGCGCAAGTCGTTCGCGGCGGGAAGATATGCGGCCGTGAATTTTTCTATGTCCAGGGTGCGCAGGACCAGGCGCTCGTTGCCGAAATGTTTTTGGCTGGGCGTCATGGAAACATCGTAGGCGCCGTAGAAAAGATTCGCGGCGCGGAAGCCGGTGAAGCCGTGGCGGTCGCGCATGCGCAGGAGGGTGACGGCGGAAAGAGTCGCGCCGGCGGATTCGCCGCCAATGGCCAATGCGTCCGAGCCGAATTCAGCTTCCGCGTTTTTCGCCGGCCAGACAGCGGCGGATTCGCAGTCGTCCGGCGGCGCGGGATACGGATTTTCGGGCGACAGGCGGTATTCAACGCTCACGCAGGCGAGGCCGGCCTTTTCGTTCACGCGCTCGAGTATGGGGTCCTGCAG
>JBAVQA010000270.1:0-6046 GCA_049693595.1 Candidatus Acidiferrales bacterium
ATCGGGACGATGTAAGTGGGCTGCAAGGAATATTGGACTCGCTTGACCACGGTGGGGGCCAATCGGCGCATCGCGTTGTGCAATTCGCCGGGATTTTCGATGGGACAATCGACCGCGTGAATCAGAAAGAAGCCGCGATCGCGGAAGTCGGCGAGGCAACGCGCCTCGTCGATCTGCGACGATACCGGGCCCATGCATTTCACCATCTCTTCAAAATATATGCGGGCGGCAACTGAACGAACGGCGCGATCGGGGGCCACGCGGTAAAAATAATCCGCATCGAGCACGGGCGGAGAGGAGTTCAGCAGCAGATTCTTGATCTGAATGGGACGAAAGCGCATGGCGAGATCGATCCGCTGTTTGCGGCGGAGAATATGCGCATCGTCAACTCGCGCCCCACAACCTTCACAAATAGGCATGCAATCCCTTGTACCGTCCCCCCCCATTCGCCTGCCAAGGGCCTAGCCGGAAGAGGATGCCATGCGCTCCGCGACAGCGCAAGGCCACGGAGTTAACGAGTTGATAATTCGATACCGCGATTCACCGCTGAGGATCGATCGAAGGAAATCCGAGAACCGCGTCCTAGGAGTACGCTGCGGCAAAACTCAGCGGGCGGGATGAAGTAGAGGGCGGCTGGAGGATGGAACGGCGTGGACGTCGAGAAGCCGCTGGGCGCGGACGGCGCGATGGCGAGCGAGAAGGTGCTTTTGCGCGCGGCGTCCCCAGGAGCGGACAAAATAATAATTTAGCGCGCCGCCGAAACCGGCGCTGAGGACTGGAATCAGCCGGCCCGACCATTTTTCCGCGACTTCTGCGCCGACTTTGACGGCGATGCGATCGATAATTCGCGGGACCAGGCGTTCGATGGCTTGCTTTTCAACGAAGTCGCGGCCGAGATCTAGGCCTGCTGCGCTGGCGGCGGCCATCCATAGCTCACCCACTTCGTCATCCGTGGAATATTCGAATCCATGAATCAAACTTAGTCTTTGCAACATGCGAATGGTGATGGCTGAAAGAATTCCGGCGTCGGGGACAATGGTGAGCATGCCGCCCATGCCCAGTCCCATGCCTTCGAGCGCGGCGGTCTTCATGGAAGACTTGATGATGCGGTTGGCGATTGGGGTGACTACTTCTTCGCCGAGATAAAACATGTCGCGCCAAGCGGTGATGGGCAGCTTGTGCGTGCGCGTTACTTGCTTGAGAAATTTTTGCGGGTCAACCTGAACGGTTTGGTATGCGCGGTTGAATCCGGCGCGCGTGGCGGATTGCATCAGCCGAGACAGCGCAGACGATGGTTTTGTTTTTCGCGGCATGCTAATTGGATGCGGCGAGCCGCCGGGAAGTGACGAGCGGTTTCCGCTGCGTGAGCACAGAATAGCAGGTTTGGGACTCAGCTAATCTGATAAATCGTGGAGCAGTCCATTTCGGGAACCTCCGGAGTGATGTTGCTGCTTCGTAACCTACCAGTGCAACGGTTAATGCACTGGCACCGCTTCACCTGCGAAAGCGGGAGCAAGCTCCTGCACTCCATAATGACGGTTCAAACGCGCAGGGATTTTGGGCCGCTTACGAAGGGGTTGCCGCGTTCGTAAAAACGGAGGAGGCGGTGGGCTTCTTGTGTGATTCCGATGCGGACGCTGACGCCAATCTTCCCGGTCGGTTTCGTCGCGGTACCCAACCAGAGCGGGCCCTTGGCGCAGAGGTCCAATCCATCGAGGCTTTTTGTGATTCGGAGCGCGGCGGCTAGCCGGCCGGGGCCGCGCGAGAGGTCGGTTAAAGTTTTTGTGTGGCGATGGCGCTGCATCCACTCGATTCCTTCGAGTGGCTCCAGGCCGCGCAGGAGCACTCCTTCGCCGATTCCCTTGCGCTGGCCGGAAACGTTGAGCATGTAGTGATTGCCGTAGATGAAGTACACATAGGCGTGGCCGCGTTCGAGAAAAAGAGATTTGTTGCGCGGAGTGAGCCCGCGAAATGTGTGCGCGGCCGCGTCGCCCACAATGTAGGCTTCGGTTTCGACGATACGCCCGCTCAATCGCACATGCGGCAGATCGTGGACCAGCGTCTTGCCGATGAGGAAGCGGGCGAGTTTGATTGCCTCGATGGGAAGCTCGCTGCGATGGAGGCGGCGAATGCGGATTTTTCGGCGCGCGGAGACCATGGGATTCGTTCTATCATAAGAGGCGGTCGCGCGCGGCTGAGATTATTTTCTTAAACCTAGCCGCGAGATGTGGTTCTCTATAGCCGCTGAATGGCGTTCGATTTCGAGGCGATCATGAACGACAAAATATCGGAGAAAGAACAGGCGTGGCCGGCGCTTCCGTTCGCGGAGTGGAAAGATACGTGCGCGACGCTGCACATGTGGACGCAGATCGTGGGAAAAGTGCGGCTGGCGCAAAGCCCGCTGATAAATCACTGGTGGGAAGTGCCGCTTTACGTTTACGCCAGAGGATTGACGACTTCCGCGATTCCCTGCCCCGACGGAACTTTTGACGTTACATTCGATTTCATCGACCACCGGCTGGATATCCAGACGAGCCGAGGGGAGTCTCGCACGATCTCGCTTTACCATCGCACCGTCGCCGGATTTTATCGCGAGTTCATGGAGATGCTGCGCTCGCTACGGCTGGAGGTGAAAATCTGGCCGATGCCGGTGGAAATACCGAATCCGATTCGTTTCGATCAGGATGTGACGCACGCACGCTACGATCCCGTTTACGCTAATCGCTTCTGGCGGATTCTGGTGACGATTGACGCAATCTTCAAGGAGTTTCGCGGGAGGTTTATCGGCAAAGCGAGCCCGGTGCATTTTTTCTGGGGGAGCTTCGATCTGGCGGCTTCGCGTTTTTCCGGGCGGCGCGCGCCGGAGCGTCCCGGAGCAGACAAAGTTACGAAGGAAGCGTACTCGCATGAAGTGTGCAGCGTCGGGTGGTGGCCGGGCGGAGGCGACGCGGCGAGTCCCATGTTCTACGCCTATTGCGCGCCGGAGCCGCCGGGATTTAAGGAAACCGTCATACGTCCCGCGAAGGGGTACTACGATTCAAAACTCAACGAATTTTTGCTCTCCTACGACGAAGTTCGCGCGGCGAATGATCCCCGGACGGCGCTGCTCGATTTCTGCCAGAGCACGTACGAAGCTGCCGCGATAAATGCCAAATGGGACCGCGATTCGCTCGAACGGTCTCCTATCCAGAAATAGTACTAGATACTAGGGAGAATTTAACCTAAACAGTTGGAGCGGCGGCACTTAACTTCCCGAGCAAAGCCCTTAAAAGGAAAACAGAGGGAAAATGGAAAATAGGCTATTTCGAACGCTCTTGCATCTGAAACTTCCGTAACGCCTCTGCCGCTCGGTAAATCAGGCTATCTTCAGGCAAGTCGGAGGGGGACTTACTTATATAAACTCCAATCATGCTGGAGGGCCTTGCGCCAGCAGGTTCAGAAACTGAATCGCACTCGGGCGGAGCGTAGAGTACGACGCTGCTCACGGAAGGCTCCAATTTCTCCCGCCTTTGGAACCAACTGAAATCCAGCGTCACGTACTTAAAGTTGACGATCGGTTTCCAGTCCTGATCCTCCTCGTCGGAATACGCCCATACCACGAGACCGGAAGCTATGTAAGATCGCAGTATCTCGCGCCTGACTTTGTCATCCTGAAATACGAGAAGCGCCAACCGATCATAACCCGCTGGGCCGAACTTGTTCGTGACGACGGCGTAAACATCGATTCCATGCTCGGAGAATAGGAACGTGAATTGAGGGGGTGGCATTACAGCAGGAGAGAAATCATGGGGAAGATCCAGGTCGATTTGTTGCGGAACTTGCAAGTGCTGCATGGCTGGAAGACATGGTTGATAAGTATCCACCGGGTCATTCTGGTCACGGGGTGGTGTCTTAGGTTCTACAGCGTGCGCATTATCCTGCATCTTGCAATCCTTCAACGTAACTGAGTAGCCAGAGTTTCCATTGGCTGAGCCGGCGCGCAAGCCAGACACCTTGAATGCATCGCCGAGCGTGCACACTAGTGTCACGGTTTCACCTACCGTCAAGTGGTCGGCAATTCGCGTGTCCTGCTGCCCAAATAGCGAAGAACTCTCAGAATATGCCTTGACTCCAGGAAGGAACAAGGTCTCCTCCACGGAGGCGGGATGCGGTCCTCCCATCGTGACGAAAGCGCTAGGATGAAAGTCCCACCCGGCCCTCATCAAAACGTTGAGCGAAGGTATAAACACACCCGACAATACTCCCGTGACTGCCACTTTCCGGTTTTCGTACCGTGCAGTTGCGGTTTTTTCGTCGGCCTGATACGCAGCAAGGAGATTCGTTGCTTCCACGCTGATTGCTTCGTCTGAGCTGGCCGGTGGAGAACCAACGCTGACTATGGGAGGACTCACTGCATTCTGCTGCGTGCTCTGTGATGTGTCCGAGGAAGGCCCTTGTGTCTGGTGCTGTACCTCAACCGTGGGTTTGCTCGGGACATTCTGTAATGTGTCCCGGCCGAAGTCCGGGTGGACGACGTGCCACAACAAGAGCCCAAAGACAATTACCAAAACCAGCCCCGTCCTCTGTAAGAAGCTGTATCGTTTTCGTTTCGGTGGAGATTCCGCCTCAGTCCAAGTTAGTTTCGCCCCACAGAATTTGCAAAACGGCTGCAATTGGCCTGCTTCGCCGCCACACTGTGGGCAAAACATATTCTGTGCCTCATACGCATCGTTGTTACGAGGATCATGATGCGCCCCGTAATCGGGATGCGCCATGACTTTCTAGCGGTTCACCCGCACGATTGCCTCCGTTCACCGTCACAGCCGGAGACGCCGTGGTAACATAGACGGTAGGTAGCACCAAACATACCGCCCAACTGAGCCACGATAATCTCGATGTAATCAGCACATTACAACCAGAGCCCAAAGCAGTCTCCTACCGCGAAATAGTACTAGATACTCTTTCCCTACATGTTCCATGCCAGCCATAGGTGTAGAGGACTTCGCTCTTCTATTCTTACAGCAGAGCTATGGGGCAGCCAACCAATCCGGGCGGGGGTGTGCCGGGGGGCAGTGGACCAGCGGGCGGCGATTCGCGCCATTCCTCTGACCACCACGATACAGTTCTGCTGAGCGACGTCCCCGAGGCGGGTTTCGCGGAGACTGTGGCGATGCACGCACCGGCGATACCTGCGGTAAACATCGGGTCCGCCGCGCTCGCTGCGATTGGGCTGCGCTACGAGATTCTCGCGGAAGCCGGACATGGCAGCATGGGCAACGTTTACAAAGCGCGGGACCGGGAGACCGGCGAGATCGTCGCGCTGAAATTATTGAAACCGGAAATCGCTTCGGACCACGCGATGATGGAGCGATTCAAGAACGAACTCCTTTTTGCCCGCAAGATCACGCACAAAAATGTTTGCCGCATGCACGAATTCAATCGCGTTGGCGGCATTGCTTACACCTCGATGGAATTTGTGGAGGGCGAAAGCCTGCGATCGGTGCTGAGCCGGTTTGGAGGTTTGCCGCAGCGAAAGGCGGTTGATCTGGCGCTGCAGATCTGTTCGGGGCTAAAGGAAGCGCACGCGCAGGGCATCGTTCACCGGGATTTGAAGCCCGAGAACATCATGGTGGACGCGCACGGCAACGTTAAGATCATGGACTTCGGTATTGCGCGTTCGATGGACGCGATGACGCGGATGACCGGGTCGCTGGTGGGAACGCCGCAATATATGGCTCCCGAGCAAGTGGCGGGAAAGCCGGTGGATTACCGCACCGATATTTATTCGCTCGGTTTAATTTTGTACGAGATGTTTACGGGCACGCCTGCGTTTCAAGCTGACAATCCGGTGGCGGTTGCGCTGAAGCATATGCAGGAAGAGGCGGTACCTCCGCATCAGATCGATCCGGCGATTCCGGCATACATCGAACGCACGATTTTGAAATGTCTGTTGAAAGAACCTGCGAACCGATTCCAGTCGATCGCGCAACTGGAGCAGGCGCTGAACGGGTCGGAAGCGCAGAATTTAGCGGCTGCTGCTGCGGCGCCAGTTCGAACGGCAGGCGCG
>JBAVQA010000271.1:0-13855 GCA_049693595.1 Candidatus Acidiferrales bacterium
GCGGCACGGGTGGGGGAACTGTGAATAACTCGACCCTGCCTTCTAGTACTTATGTGAACTATGTGAAGGTCACGCAGCCATAATGCCTGGAAGGGTTTGCCCACTCCAGCCTTGGGCAATGCCGCCAGTCGGCACAAGTCAGACTCTAACTTTTCTGTGCATCGTAACGATGCACCAAGCAATCCCCACATCTTGAATCCCGTCTCTTAAACATGCGAGCCCTTGCTCGATAGCGTGGCGCTTTGACACAACGTTTGGCGACGCCCGGACTACATACGCCGATGGCTGACTAAAGTATGCGTTCGCCGTCGCCCGTCTTGAAGCAGCCGATGTATCCTGCTATGGGCGCTTTGAGTCTGTCGGAGTGTTAATCTCGTTGGTGAAAACATCATCGATGTGGGCCCCGGCGACGGCGAAATCCAGACGCTTCAGCAAATGGCTCAGAGTCTCGCCTCCTCGGCGTACTCGCATGGCCAAGGAGCCTTCTCCGTCGTTGGCCACGGCGATACTCTTCCCGACCGGATGAATCACACGATTGTGATCTGGCCCGCTTCGATGAACGCTGTGACATAGGGTCGCACCAAGGGGCCGCTGATCGCCGTTGTCAGCCTGCACGTTTTCCTGTCGGGGGTGATGGCCAGTGCCAGATTCTACATCCACGGCGCGTCAACTCATCTGCTTTCGGTTCGGGCAGCAAATCAGTGGGGTTGCTTGCGGATCGGATTTTCTTGGCTAATGCCGCGAATTTACGGCAGACCTTTTATTCTGAAAGATGGAAATTCAAAGAGCTCCTTCATATTTTCCTATCGTATACGCATAAATTTGTGGGAATCGTTCTTCTCAACGCATCGTTCCGCACAAATCCGTGCGAGTTATGATCGGTGCATGCTGCAGACTATGTGCAAAGTTTGGGAACCCTGGTGTCCGGGAAATTGTTTACAAGATGCTCGCCGAAAATAAATTTCTCCGCATTATCAGCACCGCGGTCAATGTCTACAAATCCTGAATTCGCCAACATCCTCCGAAGTGCTACGCTGCCAAAGTTCCCTGGCAACGTCGCTTCGACCCTGCGCGCCGGCACATCATCCGCAAGTTGGGACGGTTGCTCGCTCCCCGTCCAATTCGATCGCGATGCCCGTCGCCACTGTGGCCGCGCGCAAAACACACCGCCCGAGAAACTCGCGAATCCGATGTAATCGGTGCCCTCCGCTACGAAGACCACGGCGATACCGTCATCATGATCGAGAACGCCCAATGCCACGCTCAACGCGCCACTGAAATAGCCAGGTTGGAAAAGCCCACATCCTGCGAAACTTGGGCGACTCCGACGGACTCAGCTACCTCGAATAATGACTAAAAATAGCCCGTCGCGACGTATCTAGCCCTGCTGCCGTTCCGAGACAGCTCGACTCAGTCCCGCGCCCCAGAGAGCCGACAGCTGGTTGCGCTGGAGCGGTCGATGTCAAAGAATAATGTGTATCAGCGCGCAGCGATGCGCAAGATAGCCGGCAAAGGGCGCCTGCAGATGGCCACGATCCATCTGGCTCTGTTGACATCCTCGTCGCTCTTGCCACTCGCCATCGCCGACGGTTCATAATGCAGCAGCATCCGAGTCACGAGGCACATGATTGCTTCTTGCGAGGCATTCCTGAATCACCGTGCCAACAGTGTTCTCAAATGAATCCCATGTCCATCGCTCCAGAAAGCGCTTGTGGGCTCTCTCTGAGAGGGCTATTCCGACGTCTGGGGTCCTCAGTAACAGGATGCACGCCGATGCAAAATCGTCGGCGCGATCCGCCAGAAGAACCTCTTTTTTGTTTTCTACGTCATATCCAAAAGCGCCGATGGAAGTCGCGACAACCGGGCATCTCCTCGCAAATCCATCGGCCACTTTTACTCGCGTGCCAGCACCGACTTTGATGGGAACAATCATGGCGGACCAAGAAGCAATTTCGTCTCCCGGATCCTCCAGCCAACCCAGCCCCATGATGTCGGGACCTAGTTTTGTCAAATAACCTTCGCTTCCGCGGCCCACTAAGCGCAGTTGCGCAAGCGGGTATTCTCGCTTGATCGTAGGCCACACATCACCTATAAACCATTTGACACCCTCATCGTTAGGCATAAATCTGCAATTCCCGATGAAACCAATCCTTGGCAGCTCCGGGCGAGAGCGAGGGCGAACCACTAGGGGTTGGGAACAATTTGGTACGACATGTATTCCTTCTTGCCTGCCTAGGTACCTTCGGTCGTCTTCGCTACACACCGTTAGAACGTCAAATCGCTCCGGGAGGATCCGCTCGCGCCTACGCCAAATCCAAGCCATTCGGAGGTCGAACAGGCGTCTTGCCGAACTGCCGCCGGACTGCGCTGCGGACTGATACGAGCGGCTAGGCAGATCATCCACATCCAGCACGGAGTGGGGCCACCGGTAGATTCGAAACCAGTTGGCGGTCCTAATCGTGTGCACCCATATAACATCGTGCTGTTGAATCAATTCTTGAAGCCCGGCACGGTCAGGCTCGCTGACTACATAGGGGTCGGTTGCCATGTACGTCGGATCAAACTCGTGTCGGAACCTTTGCGGAAGTCGACCGAGGGGGCTGCCCTGCGCGACTGGCAGAGGGCGTATGATCCTACGGACCTTGAATTCACGCCTGGTTCGGCGCACCGTTTCTTCATCTTCATGCTCGGTGGGAACAATCACGAAGGATGTGTCTCCAAAGCGGCTCAGCAGCCTAGCAACATTCAGAACGCGCTGCTGCGCGCCGTAGGCCGCCGCTAAGGGCCAGTGGGAGGTCACAAATAGGATTTTGAGTCGGTCTTGCGCGCTTTCTAACGGCATAGTTTCCAGGACCAATTTTGTCTGTGAGGGAAACAGCGCGTGAGAGTTACCTTGGCGTGCCGGCTTGCGGCGGCGTCCGCTCTGGATGCGCGCCGGGGATCTCGCCCGTCGCGGGTGCTTGCGCGTTTCGGCGCAGCGGCCACTGGTAGCAAGCCAGTATGGTGCCAGCTATGTACCAAATGTTTCGCTTACAGGAAAATCGGCGCGGCGCCGCGATTGAGATCATCCATTGCAGCGTCCATCTTAGTAACCTGCGGAACAGATAAAGCGGAACTCCGCGAAGGAGCCACCTCGCGTCGGAGGGGGGGCCCGAATCCGCGACCTCCAAGTAGCCGTACCGGAACCACCAATTCAGCACATACCTCTTCTCCATGCGGTACTCTGGCGCCGGGTGACGTACGACAGCGCGGGGCTCGTACCACAGCCGCTCGCCACCGGCCAGCAGCCGGTTAGCGAACTCGATGTCCTCGCGGCCTTGCAAGTTGCTGCCGGAGCGACTGAGGTCGACTCGGAATCCGCCGTACTTCTCGAACGCTTCCCTTCGAAAGGCCATGTTCGCCCCGTAAGGTGGACGCCGGAGGGGCCCAGCTCCCGTGCCCGGGTCGAATGCCACAAACGGCCCCATGGTGTCGGGATCGGCGGTGGACAGCCAGCTAGGAAGCGGCTTCGCCCAGACCGGGATGATGCGTCCCCCGGCCCCGGACCATTCTCCCCCGTGCAGTGCCGAAGTCAGATTCCACAGCCAGTCAGGATCAACTATGGCGTCGTCGTCCGTGAAGGCCAGAATCTCGCTTTGCGTCTCCCGAATTCCGGCGTTGAGGGCATACGATTTGCCCTGCTGTGGCTCAAAAAGGTAGCGGAATCGACCGGGATAACGGCGGAGGAAGCCCTCTACGGCCTCACGCGTTTGATCGCTCGAATTGTTGTCGACGACCAACACTTCCCACTCAACAGACTCGGGAAGCCTTGAGGCCGCTGTACTGCTCAGTGCATTCACTAAATCCTGGCAGCGATTATACGTACACAAAATAACTGTGATCTTCATTATCTCTTCGATGAAGGAGCCCGTTGTCGATGATTGCGGAACCGAAACCATTGCAGCAATGGCCTCAGAGGGCGTCCTACTAGGATAGGCCGTGTCATAAACGCGTGAGCTACGGTGAGACAGCTCATCGCGAATCTCCTTTGCTTCCAATATAGGCGCGCTGCGAGAAATCGCAAATCGGCGATTTGCCATCGCTCAATGTATTCAAAATTAGAGCCTAACAACTCAAGTGCCGCCTCTAGGGCGACAGTGTATTCACCCGCCATGCATATGCGCTGGATCCATAGCCGGCGGTCCCAGGCAATCTCACGCTGCTGCCTGGCGTCGCTCACGCCCAATCCGGCCACCACCGCAGGCGTAATTTCTGCAACCGAGTTCAATGGATCCGGTTTCCCGTCTCTCCGTAACGAGGCAGAAGCCTGCGCAGCGAGTTTGCACAATGTTTGTTGTCTTCCCTTTTGCAATGACAGTTGGTAGAGATGGATCCTGTACTTGAGGACCACCTGCTCCAGATTCGCGCAGCCGCAGTCTTCGGACATCCGCAATGCCAAATCGTAATCCTCTGCCTGTGCAAATGCGGGCCGGTAGCCCCCTGCACGGACGAAAGCGTCCCTCCGAATTAGGAGCGTGGGCTGACAAAACGGGCACTGCACAGCGAGGGCTAATTTGATTTCGTGATCTTCAATTGGAAAGTCATCGATGGCCAACGCCCTGCCTGTTCCGTCGATGCATTCTCTAGCGCCGCCAAGTAGACCAACGTCTGGATGTGCTTCCATGAAATCGACTTCCCACCTGAGGCGGTTCGCGAGGGAGATGTCATCAGCATCCATAATGGCGATATATTGCCCTTGTGCGAGAGAACAGCCCGCATTGCGGGCCTCAGGTAGGGTGCATGGGGGTATCTCGCTGAACCTGATTCGGCTATCCTTGGCCGCCTGGCCGGAAATTATGGCTTTGGACCGGTCGCTCGAGCCGAAGTCGACGATGATGAACTCAAACTGCTGGAAGGTTTGCTTGAGAATGCTCTCGATCGCCACGGCAAGAAACCGATCGGCATTGCATACCACCATGACAACGGATACTAGTGGTTTGTTCATTTGTGCGGAGTCCTATGTCCGAAGCGGAATTACGCAATTCAGTGCCCGGGCATGAACAGAGCTGTCTCTGCTTTTAGGTTCATTGGTTGGCTGCCGGCTCGGTTGTCCTTTGCCGCGCATAGTCTGCAGCCTGCCGCCGCAACCTTAGCAACTGGCCGACAGCCGCGCTCGGACGTCGACCCAGCCTCCGGACCCACTACTCAAAACATCACACTGGCTTGCGTCGTGTTTGGCCAGCGCAGCCCTTCTTTGTTTGTTGCGTTGCGCCGGTTTATTGGTTCTTTATCGCACGGGCAAGACGATAAGTTTCCACGATCTGCCCAGCCATGATCGAAGCATAGCACTTCCTGAAGAATCTCCGTCGCGGATTCAGGGTGCACATCCACCGCAGCGCCCTTCCCGGCAGGCTAATGCCAATCATTCTTCGGATACTAAGGCAGTGTCGTGGGATCCCCACAGACGAGGGCGTTTCCCTTTCTCCCGGATTTGGGCTCGCCTGCAATCGAACCACCAAACCAGAAAATATTCCTTCTTGGCCCGATCCTGTAGAAGTGGATGGTAGACAATGGTAGATGGTTCATAGTGCAGGTGCTTATCCCCGCGTTCAGAGCGCGAGACTTCCCTGGTTTACTTTCCAATAAGTATC
Source organism: Candidatus Acidiferrales bacterium (assembly GCA_049693595.1). GTDB lineage: Bacteria > Acidobacteriota > Terriglobia > Acidiferrales > UBA7541 > Palsa-295. The sequence goes on from JBAVQA010000271.1 coordinate 5,631, forward strand.
CGAATGCGGGATTTCCAAGGAGGTGTATTCGGCCACAACCTGCTTCGTGGCACCCCTCGAGTTGTTGTCGATTACGAGCACCTCCGTCTCCGTCAGCCCAACCGAGCCGTTGGTTTTCATGGTGTCGAGCAACAAGCGAAGCTTATGGCAACGATTGCAAGTCGACACCAAAACACTGACCCTCATTTCGATTTGCTCCGTGAAATTGAACTGACTCTACTGGCCGCTAATTATCCATATCCAAGGCGAATCGACCTTCTTCGGAGAGAAGCTCGCCTTCTGGACGAAGCGTGAATCTGCGCTGGTATCGGGAGGCAGGTGTAACAAAGGTCCAGGTGGCAACGACGCGCGGCTTGGACCTCGAGATTCCACCGCGATGAAGGCCTGTTGTATCACAAAACAACAGCGTGCCAACCGGTCCTGTGCAGTAAAAGTGCTGGGCAGCGGAGAAACTCTGCTCGACCAGTTCTGCGGAGGGATACAGATTCGCTCCCGCCGCCTTCCACTCACCGATCTCCATGCCGTGGCCGCCGACCGCGTTGCTGGTGCCGAGGATATACTCCATAGCCCCTGCGCTCTCGTCGATTTCCGAGAAATGCAAATAGACCTTAACCATTTGTTTATCTTCCGGATCGCGGTGCCACTGTTGTGACCCAATTCGTTTGCCGGGATCCATGGGAATGGAATACCAAGCGTCGGCATAGATGAGCTTGGGCCATAGATTCATATAACTGCTCACTACGCGAAGAACCGGTGCGCTCAACCCGATGGTAAGCAATGGATGACTTGACGAATGAACAGAATTCTCAGGATTCATTTTAAGGATATAGTCATCCAGCTTGGCTTCGCTCTTGTCCCGAAAAAAGCGCCTGAAACGCTCGCGGTTGTGCTCTAGCGAACCCAAATCCAACTGATCCGAGTAGGAAGCCGTGGCAGCAGTGATGCGATCAGTTGACAGACGAGCGAACTCACCGATCTTTTCCTGAAGCGCACTCCAGTCGCCAGACTCAATGCCAGCTTGGCCAAAACTTGCGGCGGCGACCCCCTTCGTGGTCAAAGATTTAACGAGCTCCCGCTGCCCGGCGGTCAGTGTTGGAGAATGTTTCACGAACCGTTTCTGACTTTGCGGGTTTCGGGAAATATACCAGGAAACTTTGTGCTTCATTCGCAACAAGGCGTCCTTTCGCATGTCAGCATTCCGCATGTTCAACAGGCTAATGCGGAATCTGTTGGCGAGTTTGGCCGCTGGACCTATCACGGGCATTGCTTTGACGTGAGAACGAAGAGAATTTTTCTGTTTCATAGTGACCTCCCCGTTTTAAGCGTTATCGTCACCCGGCTGCATGGTTCCTTTCCGTGTTTGAGCAATCGCTTTATTCCAATTCCGAACCCAGGACAAGAAAATTTTCGGTTCAAAGTCGGCAAGGCGCGCCCTGCAACAGGTTGCGCTGCAAGAACGAAGCTCCATGTCACTGGCATTCAAGAAATCGGGACAGTCTCGATTCCGTTGAGATGAGCGTACATTATCTTTTTAGCGCCAGGTTCCATATCTCCGCCATATTGCCAGCCATGCAACATGCAAAGCACTGGCGGCAAAAGCGCTCGTGGGTATCACGAGCAAGTAGCGACCGCACAACTTGAGGAAGAAACAATCGCAAGGCAATGTTCGGGAGACTGAAGTAGAATCGCGGGATTCCCCACACGCTAGTTCGTGGGCCCTTCTCGCGCATCTGTGCACGCCCGAAGGCGAACCACCATGCTCGAAAGTACCTCTTATTGAGTCTTTCCGCTGGAACAGAATGGTAAACGACGGCAAATGGCTCGTAGCGCAATCGTTCCCCGCCCGCCATTAATCGCCTGCCAAATTCGGTATCGTCATTACCAATAAGACCGTCACCGCAGTGTCCCAAATCCGTTCGAAAGACACCGTACTTCTCGAAGATCTCCTTACGGAATGCCATGTTTGCCCCGTAAGGTGGCTCGTCCTTGAGTTCTACCGCGGTATCCCCCATATCAAATTGCGCGCACAGCACGCCGCCCTGGCCCCAAGGGCCTCGAAGCGCAAGCCAAGGAGGAGGCGAGAATCCTTGTGGTGGGAGGATTCGTCCTCCAGAACCAGACCATTGGCCGTCACGCAAACCGCCAGCGAGATTATCGAGCCAAGTCGGCTCCACGGTGACGTCGTCGTCAACAAAAGCCAGAATCTCACCGCGCGACTCGCGAATGCCAGCATTCCGCGCTCTCGTGTGGCCCTGTTGCGCTTCGAAAATGTACCGTACCCGTCCCGGATGACGGAGACAAAACTCGCTTATCACTTCGCGCGTGCGATCCCGCGAGTTGTTGTCAACAACAAGAAGTTCCCAGTCAACGTGGGATGCGAGAGCAGAAGCGATCACACTCTCCAGCGCCGTATGCAAACTGTGAGCCCGATTGTAAGTGCAGAGAATTACAGTAACAATCATAGAGACCTCCTCGTTTTTCTCAGCCGACCGTAGCTGAAGTCTCTCGATTCAAGTTTGTGGGCGAGTGTTGCCATTGTCGTAGTCGGGTGTGGAGATGTGAAGCAAAGTTGTTAGGAAACTAACGTACCATGGCCTCGGCTTCCGGCCTTGATCGAATCGTTCACTTCTCATTCAGAAATGTACGCTATGAGCTATTTTGCAAGGGAGCGGTAAAGACGTTTTCCGGCTCGAAGGAGACCAGCCCCTGCGCCAAAGGGCATCTTGCGGATCGCGTTTTTGCTGCTTTGCGCCAATCGTTTCAAGCCATTGACCGCAGGCAGGCGCCGCTCATAAGCTCGATCGCGCAAACAGTCCGGCGTTCTTTCCATCCATGCAAAAAATGCGTCCTCCTCGGTCGGACGGCGAGATCGCTCGGCGTCGGTGGGCGCATCAAAAAGGGGACGGTTTTCAAGCAGGTAATTACTGATGTGGTCGAGCGTCTTGTCGCGCCCTGGACCCAAAGCTTCCGTTCCTTGGTAATTCAGTGCCACATCCATGACTCCGAAAACGGAAACCAATGGAAAGGGAAGTTCGAATTCAAAAGCGTAATAATACGCCAGGCGGTAAGCCTCACGACGCAGTTCTCTTACCGAAAAAGGTCCCAAACTCCTTTCCAAATCGTCGCGGAGCGATTCCCGGGAGCGTACGTTTATTGTTTGCGATCCCACCTCGTAAAAAGTTCTCGCGGCGAGAACAATCGGTTTACCCAACATTGCCATCTCGATCCCGGTCGAAGAACCAAAGGTTAAACCAACGTCAGCTTCGTCCATCAAGGCATAACTGTTCAAAGGTTCATCGGGCATGACGATACGGGTATTGCGAGGAGCCGCTGCTTTCATCGCCTCATAAAACTGAAACTCATCGTTTGCGCGGGTCAAACCTGTTTTTCCAGCCAAATGCGGATGCACGCGAATCACGAGTTCAGCATCACTCCTATCTTTCACCCAGTCCACCACATCTTGGACCCACGTTGACTGTACTTCGTAGGCGCCCTGCAACTCCTTATCCCCAGCAGTCTCCTCGGTGGAAGAGGTGAATAAGACGAGCAACTTTTTGCCCGGTGTAAGATTCAGTCGCTGCTTGAGCGTTCCATCCCAGGTTACGGAGGAATTGTAGACATACCAGGTAAGGCCCCTGCCGTATCGGCGGCCAATCAGCCATTTCATGGTTCGTTCCAACGCCGGGCGAGTCAAAGGAATACTTCCCCAATCACGCCAAAAGTCGGCAAATGGTTGAGGGCTCCAACACCTGGCATTCGGCTTCACCATGATGTGGCCGGATTGGAAAAACGGCGTTTCATGGGTCAATATTCTGATGCCACTCTGCTGTAGCAACTCGAAAGCGACGCGGGTGATGGATTGCCGGCCGTTAAACAGGAGGGCGCAATCGACGGAGTGCGTACCCAGATAGCGGCGCAGTCCAATGGCGACGAGCGCGCCGCTCAGAAGAAATCCTCGGTAGGCGTTGACCACCCGCCAATTGTTCATGTCCGCCGGGTATTGACGAAAATAGGAAAATACGGAGGACTGAACCCACTCGCCGATCGGATACCCAAGATAAGTTGCTTTGCATATTTCGGACGGCGACAGACTTTGCGCCCACGCAAAAGCATGCTCTCTTTCCGGCGTCGTAACAAATTCCCCCAGCCAACGGTGTGGCAGGCCGATTTCAGCAATCCGTTCCTTGCTTCCAGCCTGGCACCATTGGCAAAGATCAATTGGCCGAGGACGATTGTTAGTCATGGAATCCCAATGCATGTCACATTCGGGCAACAGACCGTCGCAGAGAACATATTCGACGGTAGCTCCACGCAGCTGACAAGCCTTGGCAATGGTTCCTTCATAGAAGGTGAGATGAGGGCGCCTTGCGTAGGGCGAGAAGATTAAAATGTGGCTCATGATTAAGGTGTGTCTATCGATTGATCATGCTAGGTGGCTTCAGTTTTCTAGGCTGTGCTTGGTTCCATTGAATTTTATGTTTTCTCTGATCCGCTCATAGGCCCCTCGAGACAGCGCAATCTGCCGCTGAGCCGCCTCTTGCAGCGGCAGCCGCACCTTCTCCGCCATTTGCCATGCTCTCTCGGCTGCAGCCGCAAGCCTTTCTGATGAGTCCGATGCACCCAGAAACACGGTTTCACAACCCTGGCCGAACTGGTCCTCCAGTCCAAGAAACTTGGCGGTATAATCGTGTGACCCGCTGATACCAACAACGGGGATCCCTTGCGACATGGCGAAAACGGCGGCGTGATACGCCCCGGTCACCACTATCCGGCAACGACCAACCTGTCGGATCACCTTTAATGGCGTGTCTAGTGTGATCCCACCATCTGAATGGTCATCGAATCCCTGCAAGAGCCGTCGGATCGTCACATGGTCGTTTGCCCAGGCGTGAAAAGCAATCGGAACCGGGAGCAGTGGCACATTATGCCGTCGCGCAAACTTGTGCAGAACCGGCCTCAGCCCGTCTATCATGTCTCCGTTGACATTCGAATAGGACGCCACGCGAAGGTTAATGCCGACTGCCTGGCCTGGCTCTTTTTCTCTGGCTTCATACGCCATCTCAACGGCTTCATCGCCCGTGGTCAGAATGTGAGACGAATTCACGCCTAACGATTGCGCTACGGCCGAACCGCCTCGACCACCTCGCAAAGTGAGCAAGCTTACTTTCGGCAGAATCTTGCGTGCCCGCCCCACGATTTTGGGATCACTGAGGGGCCCCAAACCCTGACCAAACATGACCACAGGAATGTTCCGTTGAATCGCCTCTTCTATAGTATCTAGAATTGAAATATTCCACTCACGAGTCGCATCGGTGAATCCCCCGGCTCCGCACACAACGAACAGGTCTGCATGCTCCATGGCTTCTAAGAAAACATTGACGTCCGGCCTCACGTTCCTTCGATCTCGAATGGTCAGTCTTAGATCCGCGAGTGATCGAAAAGTGACTGGATATCGGAGCCGGAATGCTCTGCTCAAATTGCCTAAACCAACCGACGCAGTCCGGGGCAGAAGCCGGTCGAAGCCTCCAATGATGGCGTCACTCCTGATCCACAGATCCCTTCCGGCTCGCGGCAAGGACTTTGCCCCAGGACAAAACAGGGCCAAATTGGTTGGAGATTCTGTAAGGACTTCAATTCGCGCAGATGGCCACAGACGCTGGAGTCGCCTGACTCCCGCTTGGAGCATGGCAACATCACCCATGTTAGAGTACTCAGCGGAGCCGGTATTCAACGCAGTGTCAACGACAATACGCATTTGTCTTCGTGCACCGCTTGAATCTACAGCACGCGAACCACGGGGCTCCACACCGACAGAGTGCAGTACTGAATTCGAGAGCGTGGCCATGCTGGTTTTTCTCTCCAAAGAGAGATCATCAGCATCCCGCCGAGTTGACCTTGAAGAGGAACGAATCATAAGCATTCATTTCTTCATGCCATTCATTTTCTGGGGTCAATTCGCCCGTCCATAGAACACTCCAAGGCTTCGCATCAATGTAAGTTAGACCAGCAGCTGTGAATTCGTTCTTGATATCCCATGCGCGACGAGGGTTTGGACGCTAGCTGGCTCCGCACGCCTCCCCTGTATTCAAGGCCTCTGGCGCCAGCTCCTTCTGTACTGGTTTGCGCTTGGGTTACCCCACTGGTTAGCTCGGTTGTCCTGCGTGATTTTTCGTTCATAGTCGAGAATTATGCTCGGTAGGTGCACTCCTTGTCGCATTGAGGCGTGAAATATCGTCGTTAACACTTTTTGCTTGACGCAGCTCACTCCGGTTTTCCCATACTTTCTCAAAGGCGGCGGCGACATCGTCCAAATCCTGACGACTCATGCCGGGTCTCATTAATTCATGGTTAATCAGCTCGTCAAAATGCATCCTTTCACAAACCGGACAAATCCCCTTGTCGTAACTCACGTCACGGAAAGAATGGCCACATTTGAACGGGCAACCGGCTTTTCCATAAGCGATTTTTTGTTGAAACATCGGCTGCAGGTAAAGCGGTTTGACATATCCGCCCACGACTTTCACGCCCTCTGTCTCACGCAGCTCAATCGCCGGCAGTTCTGCCTTGACCGCCTCCACGAAGCGGTTGCGGTGCACCCCTGCGACTTGGCTGTCGAATTTCAGACAATGCATATAGAAGACGTGTTCACATCCAGGACGCACTTTGGCAGGCTCGATGCACGGTATGGTCGATAATCTGGATGCCAGATAACTGACGTTCTCCTGTCTCTGCTTGACAAGCGATGGCAATTTCTTAAGCTGTTCCCTGGTAATGGCCGCTTCAATTTCGTTCATGCGGAAGTTGAAACCGATCATGTTGGTAAGGTCGGTGACGCCTTTGTCTTCAACGACCGCTTCGGCGTGATTGCGTATGAGCCGCACCTTCTCCGCCAGGTCGTCATCATCGGTAACAACGACGCCGCCTTCGCCCGCATGGATATGCTTGTGGTAATTCAAAGAGTAGATTCCGATCTCGCCAAGCGTTCCAGCAAATTTGTCTTTATATTTCGCGTGGGGTGCTTGCGCCGCATCTTCGATCACCCATAAATCGTGCTTTTCCGCGATTTTATTGATCTTCTCTGCATCGTACGGCTGGCCGAAGATATCCACCACAATAATGGCGCGAGTGGCTTCCGTAATTCGCTCTTCGATTGAATCGGCGTCCAGACAGAAATAGTCCTCCTCTATATCCGCGAAGACCGGGACCGAATTGAATATCAGCGCCGCCGTGGCGGAGGCACTCATCGTATAGGGAGATACTATGATTTCGTCGCCGGGCCCGGCGCCAATGGCTCCAACGGCGCAATATAGGCCCGAAGTTGCGGAGTTCACCGTGATAGCGTGCTTGGCGCCAAAATGCTTCGCCCACTCTGCTTCTAACGCCTGTACTTGAGGACCGCCATAAAAGTCTGGATGCCAGCCGCCCACGAATCTGGACAGCACTCCCGACCTCATGACGTTGATCACGGCGCTCTCCTCCTCTGGGCCGATGGTGCGGTAAGCCGGGAAGAGTTTTGTCCGAACCTTCGGACCCCCAAAAAGCGCCAGCTTGCTCATCTATGGTCCTCCAAGTATTTAACGATTCTCTCGGTGGCTCCAAACTCGAATTTCAGATTTGGGCCTTGCCTGTTCTCTCCGTTCAAGATCCCGCGCAAAGTCTCCTCTAGTTCCTTCTCGGTCAAAATCGAGCGCATCAAGCCCATGCGGTCGAAAATCAGGGGGTTTTCCCGTTTCAACCCTATTTGCACGCTGATAAAACGTTTGTCTAAAATGGCCGCTTCGAGCAGAAGCATGGAAAACATGCCGATAATCAAATCGGCCGCTTTCAAAAGCAGACTGGAGTCGGTTTCCCTGTCAACGACAACCTTGATTGAGTTGGAAGAAGTTGCCAAAGCATCCTGGTAGACGTTCGATTCGTCCTTGGGATGAAGCCTTATTACCAGCGTCACTTTAACCGCCATCTCTTCAGTGAGCTTCGACAGACACCGGACCACTCTTTTCAAAACCGTAGTTTCGGTATAACCCCAATAATCTTCCGCCATTCCGTTCTTCCGATGAATACTCGCAATCGGTTGTGATGCGAACACAAACACCAGACCACCTGGGGTTCCGGTAAGCTCCCGCCGCAATTTTTCAATTTCACCCGTCGTGAATCTCTCTCCGGTTTTGCGGATGTAATCGAAAAAGGGTTGGCCGCTCACCACTAGCTTCTCGCGGTCTATCCCC
>JBAVQA010000272.1:0-2121 GCA_049693595.1 Candidatus Acidiferrales bacterium
GCCGGTTTCCGCGTTCGCTAGGTAACTTATGAACTCGGTAGGAGTCAATGACATCTTCGGTGTAGCCGACTGGTAGATTTCCGCCATGCCTAGGTAGGCTAGGAATTCCGCTCGCCGGGCGTTCAACCGGATTGCGGTTTGGGCAAGCTCATTTTCGGCGGAGATCGCTTTGTCCGATTGGCCGGTCTTCGCAAGTGATACTGCTTCACCCGCTAACGACTGAATTAGCAGCGCGTTATTGCCGCTGGTTTGCCACTGCACTGCCGCAATTTGGAAGTACTTCGCCGCATTCTCATTGTCTCCTTGTGCAGCGTATAGCTTCCCCAAATGCTGGGCTGCTTCCGCATTGGCTTGCGTCATACCCCTGCCTGAGAATGAGTATAGTTGCGACCAGGCCGCGATTGCGTCGGAAGTCCGCTTCGCGGCTTCATAGGCATTGCCCAACGCTTCCAGCGACGACGCACGGATGTAAGGCAATCTGAGCACCGCACGAAATTCGGTTTCTGTACCCTGCGGTCCGTTGTCCAGCTTCATGTCTCCTGAATTCATGGATTGCAAAACGCCAATTCCGCGCTCCGGGTCGCCGGTGTGAACATATGAGGCGCCCAGGGCAGTTTCGGCCAACACTAGGGCGAGGTAGTTTCGGTCCGAGACAGCAACATCGCGTGCCTTCTCGAGTTCCTGAATACCGTCTTGTACTGTGTGATCGTCTGACAGCAAGAAATAGGCTTGGTAAACCAGATGAAGAGAACGAAACGGGTAGCTATTGATGGAATCGATCCTCAGGGCCTCATCGAGTGAATTCTTGGACTGTTCTTTCTCTCCAACGAGGAGCTGTAGGCGCCCCATCTCGCCCAACACTCTGGACTTGATGTACAGGTTTTTGCTCTTTTCTGCTGCGTCGAGAGCTTGCGCAAGGAGCGACATTGCTCCCTTCACATTTCCAGCACTTTGAGAATAAGAGGAAAGGCTTGTCAGTATGTCCGCTTGAAGGACGAAGTTGGAAGACTCGACAGCTTTCTGGAGGGCATCGCGGTCTAAATCCCATCCGGCTTGTACCCTGCCTGAAATAAACTCTGCCGAGGCCAGAGCGTCTTCCGCCAGTGCAATGTCACCTGAGAAACCGACTTGCTTGGCAATCTCTAACGCTTGTCGATCTTCTCCAAATGCTTCGTCGTATTTGCCCGCCTCACTGTCGGAACGTGCGGCTGCGAGTTTAGCCCGGACATCGGGGTTTCGCGCCTGAAGCTCTTCGGGGAGATTTCGTGCTTGTGGCGACGGCTGCTGGCCGAACAAAAGCGGAGAACAAAAGCAGACCGTAACCGTCATCAGAAAAACACGTACGAAACGGGTCGTCGGTCCTCGGGATGTCATGGGTTGTCAAAAGCAATTCTGTCAGATACCAGAGTTTCTGGAGCTAAAAGTTCAAGTAACAGTGCTTTCGCAAAAACGACGCCTTACCCAAGCATTGGGGATTGACCCTTCATGGGTTTCCAGGAAATACAGCTTACGGCGATTGCAGCGTCTCTAGCATAATGCACATCAATCTAAGCGTCCGAAGGGAAAGAGACGACGTGCCCACGACAATCGTTGTTGGAGGACAATATGGTTCTGAGGGAAAGGGTAAGCTCGCTGCATACCTCGCTCATCCGAACCGCGTCGATTTAGCCATCCGCTGCGGCGGTCCCAATGCCGGCCACCGCGTAAGTTTTAACGGGCGATTCGAAATCGTCCGTCAGGTTCCCGCAGCGGTGATCAATCCGAGGACTCGGCTTCTCGTAGCCGCTTGGGCGCTTGTGGACCCATCTATACTTTTCCAGGAAATTCGCTGGTTCGGTCTCGGGAAACGGAGATTGGGAGTTGACGGCTTCGCCGCCGCCGTCAAGCGGCAGGCCCGCTACGCGGCCTTGACCGCAGCTTCGCTGCGGGAATTCTCCAACTATGAGGGGATTTGACATTCCATTGTCAGCGTTCGACCCTTTCGCCTTCGTTCGACCCTAGACCAAGTTCAATTTGCAATCTCGGACAATCTGCTCCAGCCCTTGGCGATTCAGCATCTCCAGACTGCAAAGAACTTTGGCCTTTTTCAATCGCTCGATGGGCTTTCTATCGGGGCGATTC
>JBAVQA010000273.1:0-3496 GCA_049693595.1 Candidatus Acidiferrales bacterium
AGATAGACGAGAAGAATCGAAAATACAAGTCCCCACAAAAGGCCCGAGAATGATGCTTGCATCGTGGCAATCTGGCCGCGAACGATAAGTTGCGATCCGCGCGGCAGATCTTTTTTGCTTCGTGCGATGATCGGGGCGATCTCTCGGGCCACACCGCCGAGGTCGCGGCCTTGCACGGCGCCGTAGATGTCGATCACCGGCTGGACGTTGTAGTGAGAAACAACGCCCATCTCCGCTCCTCGGCTCACCGATGCAAGACTGGCAAAAATAGACGGCGGTGCATTCGGATTTGGGCCAGTCACTGGAATATTTTCGAGATCCTGAAGCGTGTCGATTCTATACTGCGGCATCTGAGCCGCAATGTTGTAAGTCACTCCCGTCTTCGGGTCGAGCCAGAAACTGGGAGCGGTCTGAAAACTCCCGCTGAGCGAAATCAAAAGGTTGTTCGCGACGTCGCGTTGCGTGTATCCGATTTCCTGTGCTTTGGTGCGGTCGATATCAAAATGCAGCTTGGGCTGATCGAACGGTTGCTGGATTCGAAGATCGGTCGTGCCGGAAACGAATTTCAGTTGGTTCATCAGCTTATCCGCAAACTCTCGGTCGCCCACCAAATTTCTTCCAACTATCTGTATATCGATTGGCGCCGGCAGCCCGAAGTTCAGGATCTGGCTGACAATGTCTGCCGGAAGAAAATAAAATGCCACGCCGGGGAAGTCGCGCCCCAGCCGCGTACGGAGGTCGTGCACGTACTCTTCCGTGGGACGATGTTTCTTCGACAGCTCCACCAAAATGTCGGCATCGCCCGGCCCGATCGGAGCGGAATTGCTGTAAGAAAGGTTAAAACCGCTGTACGGCAGGCCGATGTTGTCTATGATGGTGGCTAACTCCGACTTGGGAATCAACCGTCGCATGTCGTCGTCCACGCGTTCGCAAATTGCCGCCGTCTCTTCAATCCGCGTTCCGGTCGGCGCCCGCAAGTGAAGCTTGAATTCGCCGCTGTCCACCGTGGGAAAGAAGTCCTGCCCTACCATCGGCAAAAGTACGAAAGACAACAAGCAAGCCCCGAAGAAACAGATCACGAATATGCGGTCGTGACGTATGCATGTCTCCAGCAACCGGTGGTAGCCGTCCCGGAGCTTCTCGAATCCCTGTTCAAACTTTTGTTGGATTCGCACAAACGGGTTGCGCGATTTCGGCGCTTCCCCATGGCTCTCTTCAATTTGAGCCACCAGCAGATACTTGGCCATGGTGGGCACCAGCGTCCGCGATAACAGATAGGACGCAAGCATAGCGAAGCACACCGCTTCGGCGAGCGGAACGAACAGGTAGCGCGCCACTCCGGAAAGAAAAAACATCGGCACGAACACGATGCAGATGGAAAGTGTGGAAACGAACGCAGGCACGGCAATCTGCTGCGCTCCATCCAGAATGGCCTGCACGATTTCTTTGCCCTGGTCGATGTTGCGGTTAATGTTCTCGATTTCGACCGTCGCGTCGTCCACCAGAATACCCACGGCTAGCGCCAGGCCGCCGAGGGTCATAATGTTGATGGTCTGTCCCAGCGCGCTCAGAACGATAATCGACGTAAGAATCGAAAGCGGAATCGAAACGGCGATGATCAGCGTGCTGCGCCAGCTTCCCAGGAATACCAGAATCATGAAGCCTGTCAGACAGGCAGCGATGATTGCTTCGCGAACCACTCCCTTGATCGACGCCAGCACAAAAATGGACTGGTCCGAAAGAGGCTTGATCTCCAGTTGAGGAGGTAGCCCAGCCTGAATTTGCGGAAGCAAAGCTTTAATACCCGAAATGATGTCGAGTGTGGATGCGTCTCCATTCTTTTGAATCGACATTAGCGACGCGCGCTTTCCATCCACGTTGACAATGTTCGTTTGCGGCGGAAAACCGTCCCGTACGTGTGCCACGTCGTGAATGTAGATGGTGCTGCTCCCAACCGTCTTGATCGGCAGATCGTTGAGTTCACTTACTGTCGCAGGGGCGCCATTCATGTCCACTTGGTATTCAAACAGCCCGATTTTCGTCGTGCCGGCCGGCAGAATTAAGTTCTGTAGGGTAAGTGCGTTTACCACGTCCAACGGCGAAAGCCCTTTTGCCTGCAACGCCGTCGTATTCAGATCCACTTGAACTTGCCGCTGCTTGCCGCCATAGGGGTAAGGAATTGCCACGCCTGAGATGGTCACCAGTCCGGTGCGCAGAAAGTTCAATCCAATGTCGCCCAGTTGCTGTTCCGAGAGTCCTTTGCCCGAGAGGCCGAGCTGAAGGATAGGGACCGTCGAAGCGTTGTAGGTGATGATGAAAGGCGGCGTAGTTCCGGGAGGCAAAGTCCGCACGATAGGCTGCGATATCGCTGTGACCTGCGCAATTGCATTGGCCACTTGCACGCCCTGATGGAAAAAGATCTTCACGACCGCGATGCCGGCCAAAGATTGCGATTCAATGTGCTCGATATCGTTTACAGTGGTTGTGAGCGATCTCTCGTAGTTAAAAATAATTCGGTTGGACATTTCCTCGGGCGATAGTCCCGTGTAGTTCCAGATCACGCTGACCACGGGAATATCAATATTCGGGAAAATGTCCGTAGGCGTGCGCAGAATGGCGACGGGACCGAGTATCAGCAACAAAATCGACATCACCACGAACGTATAAGGCCTGCGTAGTGCTAGCCGAACTATCCACATTCAAGGCACCCCTGGAAGCCCCGGAAAGCGCAGAGACTACTCTTCCCGGGCAATTTAACGCCATGCAACCGCAGCATTATTATTGCACGCACACTACGCCAAAGAAACCATGGCCGGCTCGGCAAAAATTTGCGGCCCGAATGCAAAATTCAAGTCGCACACCCATCTGCCGATGCTATGCATAGCAATCGCAGCCACGCAATAAATGATCATAAAACCGAAACTTTTCCGGAATCCTGGGGTTCATTAAAGACGTCTAAAAGAGTGGCCCCAACCCGGTCAGTTATTGTCAGGAATTAGACGCGGGGCAAGGAGGAAAGGGTCCAATGCCGGTCATTGTGATTGTGCTTATGTTCCTGGTTCTGTTTTTGCTGGCAGTCATCGCTATGATTGTGGGTCCCTTCCTGGGTGTAGGCTATGCGCTCTGGAACCTAAACCACAACCATGCCCAGGAGTGCGTTTCAGAGTTCCAGCCAGTGGATCTGAAGAGCCGCATGGTTTCTTTGAATTCCTCGTCGCGCCACTGAAACAATCCAAGAGGCCACCGAGTTGAGCTTCAGTTGGAGCCGAAACTCGAACGAAAGTACTATTTCGGGAAAACAGGTTCCTGCCTTTCTCAAATCGGATTTCTTGAATCTCGAACCCCAATGGCATCCTCCTCCGAGGTAAGCCGTGTCATGTTGCACGCTTGAGAGCGTAAATCAACCCGGTTAATGGCCAATTTCGGAACTGGATTATATGGTTAAACAAATGCATAATCCCTTCTCGACACAGATTCCCGGCAAATCCATTCTGTC
>JBAVQA010000274.1:0-3339 GCA_049693595.1 Candidatus Acidiferrales bacterium
TCGAGCCGGTACACCGGCGCGAACGTTTTTTCGTCGTGGTACACATAAGCCGAGCGACCATCTGTCGACCATGTGATCCAAATATCTTTTGGCGACCAGCCCGGAAGGCTCCGGGGTTCTCCCCCTGCGAGTGGATAGAGCTCACCTTTGCCGTTCAAATCTCGGGCGAAAGCAAATTTGCCGTCGGGTGAAACCATGTGCGATTCGAAGTGTGCCGGCTCCACGGAAATCAGAGGCGTTACAGCACGCGGCGCGCCACCGACAAGGTCTTGGACATACATTCGCCATCCGTGACCGTCATCGCTCGCGAAATAAACGGCCTTCCCGTCGGGCATCCACCCCTTTTGACCAATTTGTTGGATTCCATTGGAGCTCAGCGTTTGCGTTTCCCCCACTCCGGTCGGCAGCACAGCGAGATGTATCCCCTGGCCTACTGTTGTGGCTTCGGACGCTAACACTCGCGTCCCGTCCGGGGAGAGAACTGGGGCAGACCACGTGCCCAACTTTATTGCCGGCGACCCATCGGTTTTTCGCAAGTAGGCCAGACCCTCAGCGCCAGCGGCTGATCCCCAATCGTCGAACGCGATTTGCGCGCCGTCCGGTGAAAGATCTCTCAGTTGTGCGTAATCGAGCCAGGAGAGATCACGTTCCTTGGCGTCTCCAGGTCCCCGAAATTGCAATCCGCTCCGCCACGATTCTCTCGATATGAGCATACGACCGTCACGCGACACGTCATGCAGGCGGAGCATGCCGGGTAGCCGAAGAACGATCCGTTCTTTTCTCTTAAATGGCAGAGCACGGATTGCGTCCGCCCAACCCTCGTTCTGAGTGGCTGCACACCACACTTCTTCGCCCGACGGCGGCCAAGCCACACCCTCCACGCTGACAAAGGGCGCTGAACGGATAAGCTCCTTTCCGCTTCGGTCCAGGGCGACCACCAGTCCCGCATCTCCGTCTACGCTCACAAATTCTGCAAATGCTACGGCGTTGGCGCGCGGCGAGATTCGCACGTACCCCAACGAGCGGACGCTCTCATAAATCACCTTCCCACGTGGAAATTCCACGCGATACTTTCCTCCAACTTGGCGGATCACGGCCATCTCGCTGCCGTCGGCAGTCCAGTCAGCGGAGAGGGTATCCTGGGCGATCTCGCGCGGCGACCCCCCGGAAATCGGCACAGTGGCCAAAGTCCCTAGGCAATTTCCGATGTACCGATCTTCGCAGCCGAGCGAAATCGCCAATTCCGAAGCGGAGGCTGCAAACAACGTGGAGTTGATCAGGTTTAGCGGGCGCGATTCCGGACTGTCCGGGACGGTCGAATAGAGCTGGACGGGTTGGCCGTTCCAGCTCGCGCTGTAATAAATCGAGCGTCCGTCGGAAGCGAAACGCGCCGCGTAGATCAAGCCGCGTTCAAATGTTAGTTGATGGTACGAAGGCGGCGAAGTAGAGCCAGAGCCGCGAAGCAACAACCAGCCTCCCGCCGCCCCAACAATGAGCAGGAGTAACACTGCAGCGAGCGGCACCAGCCACTTGCGCGGCTGTTTTTCCGCGGATGCCGGGATAACCTGCGCTGCGCTCGTCGATGTATTTCCTGAAATGCCTTCGAGATTGAAGGCCAGGTCTCGCGCCGATTGAAATCGCTGCTGCGGCTCTTTCTCCAGGCAACGCCGTACGATTCGTTCGAGCGCCGGCGAGATTGGCTTGCCTGAGATGGTTAGCTCCGGCGGGTCTTCTTTCAAGATCGCCGTCATGGTTTCGGCTGAAGTGTCCCGGCGAAAGGCGCGCTGGCCCGAAAGCATTTCGTACAAAATAGTTCCTAAAGCAAAGATGTCCGAGCGTGCGTCAGCAGCCTCGCCTTTCACCTGCTCGGGGGACATGTAACCCACTGTGCCGAGAACCACGCCTGGGGACGTGTCTTGCGGCGTGGCGTCAAGAGTTGCGTTTTCATCCGCAGCTGCTTGCAGCTTTGCCAGCTTTGCGAGACCAAAATCGAGGATCTTCAGGCGGCCGTCTTTCGTGACAAAGACATTTTCGGGTTTCAGGTCGCGATGAACGATGCCTTTGTCGTGCGCGGCGGCGAGTCCTTGCGCGATTTGCGAGGCATCTTCCACTGCGCGGCGCGTGGGGAGAGCGCCGCCGTTCAACTCCTCGCGCAGCGAGTGGCCTTCCAGAAGTTCGGAAACGAGAAAGGGCGCGCCGTTAAACTCGCCGATGTCGTGAATCGCAAGGATGTTTGGGTGATTCAATGCGGCGACAGCGCGGGCTTCTTGCTCGAACCGCCGCAACCGATCCACGTCTCTCGCAAAGGCTTCGGGCAAGACTTTAATCGCCACGTCGCGCCCCAACCGCGTATCCTTCGCGCGGTACACTTCGCCCATTCCACCCGCGCCGATAGGAGCGACGATCTCGTAGGGACCAAGCTTAGTGCCGCTGGGAAGCGCCATTGTGTGAGGGCATTATACAGATTCGGAAACCAAAAGCAGTGACAACCGTTGCGATGTGAACTCAGATCCTGATAAACGCGCCCCGGAGACCGGCTCAACACTGAGCTGCGAATCCGGTTGCAGTAGCACGCGCAAAACTCTAAGGTATTGGCTCTTCGAGATTTCAGGGGGAACGAGTGAAGAAGGTTCGTGTGGTGCAATTTGGCGTTGGCCCGATCGGCGCGTCGATCGCTCGCTTGATGCGGCAGAAGGCGACGTTGGAAATCGTCGGAGCGATCGATAAAGACCCGGCGAAGGTTGGGCGCGACCTCGGCGAAGTGGCGGGAGCAGCGGATGCGCCCTGGGGCGTCATCATTTCCTCGGAATCGCAAACTGTGCTGGCAAAACCTGTGGATGTTGTCGTGCATTCCACTTCGTCGTATCTACCGAGTGTGATGGATCAATTGCTGGAGTGCCTTGCGGCGGGCTGTTGCATCATTTCCACTTGCGAAGAGTTGGCGTATCCATGGAAAAAGCACCCGAATCTATCGAAGCAACTCGATTCCGCGGCGAAGGAGGAAGGAGTCGTGCTGCTCGGAACCGGCGTGAATCCGGGTTTTGTGATGGACAAGCTGGTCCTAACGCTTTCAGCCGTTTCCCAGCGCGTGGACTGGGCTAGCGCCGTGCGAATCGTGGACGCCTCGAAGCGCCGCCTTCCACTGCAGAAGAAAATCGGCGCTGGCATGACACCTGAAGAATTTCACGCGCAAGTTGCCGCTGGCGTGATCAAACATCACGGATTGCCTGAATCGATTGCCATGGTCGCAGACGGACTGGGGTTCGATCTGGACGATATTTCAGAGACGATAAACCCGGTAATCGCGGAAGAAGAGGTCAGCACCGAATTCCTGGTGGT
>JBAVQA010000275.1:0-10796 GCA_049693595.1 Candidatus Acidiferrales bacterium
AGACGCGCGACGACCGCAAGATCGTTCCGCGCACTTGCTTTTCGATCGAGCCGGGAATTTATCTGCCGGAGTTCGGCATACGAAGCGAAGTGAACGTATATGTGGACGAAAAAGAAGCACGCGTGACCGGCGCGGTACAGGAAGAAATCCTTCCTTTGCTCGTTTGAGTTGTGTGACCTCACTTCGTGAATAACGACAATCCTATTCATGGAACATCATCGCCCGACGCGCTGGCGCACGATAGCGCCGGAACTGGCGCGGGCGCAAACCAACGCGTAGTCAGGCGGGATGTCTTAGCGCCATTCATCGCCGTCGCTGCTTGGATTGTTCCCGGCCTTGGCCACCTGGTGCTGCGGCGTTGGGGGCGCGCGTTGATTTTTTTTCTCTCGGTCGGGGGACTCGCGATCACCGGTTATCTGCTTCGCGGAAACGTGTTTCCGCCGCGGACGGGAGAACCGTTCGGCACGCTCGGTTTCCTGGCAGATGCGGGTGCGGGAATATTTTATTTTCTCTCGCGTTTTTTTGAATCGGCTGGGCCGGATGTCTCGCGCGCCGCGGGAGACTACGGGACGCGGTTCATCGCCGCCGCCGGAATCGTGAATCTGCTGAGCGTTTTTGACGCGTACGAAATCGCGCTTGGCCGGAGAACGATGTGATCGCGACCTGGGCGGAAGCCATCAAGGCGGGCGGGTCGCCGCAAATCTCGCACTTTTTGGCTATGTGTTTGTTTGCCGTGTTGGTTTCGATAGCGCTCGCGGGGTTGACGAAGAGGACGGCGTTGGAGCGGGTGAAGTATGCCGCCTCCTGTTTCTTGAAGTTCTTGGCAGTGGGGATTGTCATCGGCTGGCTGATGTACCCCTTCTCGCATTGAAGTCTGTCCGGAATTTTCGCGACGTTTGATACTTTTTTTGCGGCTGCGGCGATGTTAAAGTCGATTAGGATGCCGAGGTAGCTCAGTTGGTAGAGCAGCCGATTCGTAATCGGCAGGTCGGAGGTTCAAGTCCTCTCCTCGGCTCCAGCTTTTTATCTGACGTATCCCACACCAGAGGCTCAATGATTCATTGCAAGAAAGCGGTTTTGTTCTGCCTGCTCGCTGCGGCGGTTGTGCTTGGGTTGCTCGGATCGCCGCGCGCCACGCCTGCACAGAAAGACGAGGCGTTGGCGGACCAGATCGGTGCGATCGCAAGCCGACCGGAGTACAAGCACTCGACGTTTGGCGTGGAAGTGTATTCGCTGGACGATGAGAAAGTCGTCTTTGCGCTTCACGGCCAGGAACTATTCACGCCGGGCTCGACGACGAAGCTCTTGACCGAGGGCACGGGCCTCGAACTGCTCGGCGCGGATTTCCGCTTTCACACGCGCGTGTACCGCACGGGGCCGATCACCGCGGATGGCGTCTTAAAAGGGGATCTGATTTTGGTGGCGGGCGGCGATCCGAATCTGTCCGGACGAATTCAGGCGGACGGGACGCTGGCCTTCGAGAACATGGACCATTCTTACGATGGCAGCCCGGACACAAGAGCTGTTGCGGGCGATCCGCTCTTTGTGATTGGCGAGCTCGCCGCGCAGGTGGCGGCTCATGGTGTCATGCGGATCGAAGGGCGTGTGCTGGTGGACGCGACCTTATTTCCGGAGGGTGATCGAGAGCTTGGAACAAACGTAGTAGTTTCTCCGATTTCAGTGAATGACAATGTGGTGGACCTGACAGTTTCGCCTGGGAGCAAGGAAGATGCTCCAGTCGGGCTAAATATTTCGCCTGCAAGTTCGTACGTTTCGTTCGTCAACAAGATCACCACCGGACCAGCAGGTTCAAAGCCGGATATAAAACCGCCTGCTGATACGACCAACGCAGATGGGTCGCACACCGTGACGCTGACGGGGAAGTTTCCGCTCGGCGGGCCTTCGATCCTTTACACATACCCGGTTCCGGAACCGAGCCGATTTGCGCAAGTGACCTTCGTGGAAGCGCTGCGCGAGAAACGGATCAAGGTGGATCTCGTTCCGGCCAGCGAAAAGATTGACTTCAAAACGCTCTCTGCCAATTACACGGAAGGAAATGTTGTCGCGGAGCGTGTTTCTCCGCCGCTTTCCGAAGAAACGAAAGTTACGCTGAAGGTGAGCCAGAATTTGCACGCTACGATGATGCCATTCATTCTTGGCGCGATTCTGGCCCACAAGACGCAGGACATCGACCAAGGCGGCTTCGATCTGGAACATGATTTTCTAGCGAAAGCCGGGCTGGATTTGAGCGGCGCCTCACAAGCGGACGGCGCGGGCGGCGCGCAGTCGGCATTCTACACGCCGGATTTCATGGTTCATTATCTGGCTTTTATGTCGAAGCAAAAAGATTTTGCGATTTTCGAGAAGGCGCTGCCGATTCTGGGGCGCGACGGCACGCTTTGGAATATTCAAGTGAGTTCGCCGGCAGCCGGACATGTGTTTGCGAAGACCGGCACGTATGGTTCGTACGATGCTTTGAACAAGGACCTGATGCTGAACGGGAAAGGCCTCGCGGGATACATGACCACGGCTGACGGACGGCATTTGGCATTTTCGGCCTTTGTGAATCGAGTCCCGATTTCGATGGACGATCCGGAGGCTGCGCAAAAAATTGCGGGGCAAGCGCTGGGCGAAATTGCCGGGGCGATTTATTCCACTCCGGCGAACAAAATTGCTCCCGTCGATGGGGTCACTGATTCCAAACAGTTTTGATGTTTGTGAATTCGCGAATTCCGTAGACTCCCAGCTCGCGGCCGATGCCCGAGCGTTTCGCGCCGCCGAAGGGAAGGCGCGGATCCGATACAACCATGCGATTGATAAACACCATGCCCGCCTCGATACCGTTGATGAACTGATCCTGCTCGCTTTTTTCGTTCGTCCAGGCGCTGGCGCCCAATCCGAAGGGCGTGGCGTTGGCGATGCGAATCGCGTCGTTGATATCTTTGGCGCGAAAGAGGGAAGCGACGGGGCCGAAAAGTTCGTCGCAAGCCGCGGGAGAATCGTCGGGAATATTACTGAGGACCGTGGGAGCGTAGAAATTTCCGGGGCGGTTCAGAGGCTTTCCGCCGGTGAGCAATTTCGCGCCGGCTTTGATGGTTTTTTGCACATCCGCGTCGAGTGTGGTGACTCCGTCAGCCGTCGCTAGCGGGCCCAGCTCCGTGGTCTCATCAAAGGGGTCGCCGATTTTCAGCGATTCCATTTTCTCGACGAAGAGTTTTTCGAAATCGTCCGCGACGCGTTGATCTACGATGAAGCGTTTTGCGGCGATGCAGGACTGCCCGTTGTTTTGCACGCGAGCTTTCACCGCGGCGGCGGCGGTTTCTCTTAGGTTTGCGCTGGGCATCACAATGAACGGGTCGCTGCCTCCCAGTTCGAGCACTACTTTTTTTATTTTCTTGGCCGCGGCCACGCCTACTTGAATTCCCGCGCCTTCACTTCCAGTCAGCGTGGCGGCAGCGATTCGCTGGTCGGCAATAATGCCGCCGACTTTTTCGGAGCCGATGAGAAGAGTCTGAAACGCGCCCTGCGGGAAACCGGCGCGCAGGAAAATATCTTCAATCAGAAGGGCGCACTGCGGCACGTTGGAAGCGTGCTTGAGAAGCCCCATATTTCCCGCCATTAGCGCCGGCGCGGCGAAGCGGAACACTTGCCAGAAAGGAAAATTCCACGGCATTACCGCGAGCACGGGGCCCAGGGGCTGATAACGAATAAAACTTTGCGCCGCGGAGGTTTTGACTATTTCATCCGCCAGGAATCGCTCTGCATTCTCGGCATAGTAGCGGCAACCGACGGCGCACTTAGCAGCCTCGTCCACCGCGGCGCGAATGGGTTTGCCCATCTCCAGCGTCATCACGCGGCCGAATTGTTCTTTTTCTTTCTCGATAATTTCAGCCGCTCGCAACATCATCTCGGCTCGCTTCGAGTACGCTATGCTTTTGTAAGAACGAAATGTGTCGGCCGCGAGCTGAAGCTTTTTCTCGATTTGCGCGTCGGACAAAGCGTCGAAAGACTTTATAAGCTCGCCTGTGGCAGGATTGATCGTCGCGATGGCCATGCTTTCCTCTTTTGAGAACCCGGGAGACAGCGTTACGCCGGGTAAAGTTCACGATCTCAGATCGCTGAATCAGACTATCACATGATCATTTGAATCGGATTTCGTTGGCGGGCCGGATCAGGGGCGCGGGGATACTGAGATTATTGCGCTGAGCTTCCGATGGGTGGTTGACCTTTGAGGGACGCCCCGACTGCTGAAGCTGTTGATGTGCTTCTGCCCAGGAAGGCGGCTGCGGCGATTCCTGGGTCCAGTGGGCGACGGCAGCCTCGTCACACCACTCGGGCAAGCGCCGCATGACTTGGCGATGAGTTCCAGAGAGCATATAAGAACGCATGGCCTGTTCTGAATTCCAGACTGTGCGAGTCCAAAAGGTATTTTGGGCGTCGCGCAGGACAGAAACGGAAAGTACGCCTGCGGCGGACTTGGCCTGTTGCGCGGAGCGAAATGCTTGCAGGAAGAACGCGGGCAGGTAACGCCAAGATCGTACTCGAAGACGCGTGAGAGAAACGAAGAACATGGCGTTCGATATTAAACCTAAACGCGATTGGAAGCAGCCTTTCTAACGAAGCTCCAACTATGAAATTCCGCCGAAGTTCGCGTATGATGGTAACGAACTCCCCGTGTTTCGGACCGGAGAAGACCTCTCATGAATCACCGGTTCACTATAGGTGTCGAAGAAGAGTTTCAAATCGTTGACCCGGCTACGGGAGAACTGCGTTCGCACGTAAGCGAGCTTGTTGCCGCCACTTCGCCGGGATTGGGCGAGCAAGTGAAGCCCGAGATGCACCAATCCATCGTTGAAATCGGCACGAAGATCTGCAACAACGTTGACGAATTGGCGGCGGATATGCGGCGCACGCGCGGCGAATTAGTGCGAGCTGCGGAGCGAGTGGGTTTGCAAGTTGCTGCCGCGGGCACGCACCCGTTTTCAAGTTGGATCGATCAGGTCATCTCGCCGGGAGAGCGCTACCAAAATATCGTCGAAGAGCTGCAGCAACTCGCGCGCTCACTGCTGATTTTCGGGATGCACGTGCATGTGGCCGTGCCCGACCGCACTACGATGATCGATTTGATGAACATGGCGCGCTATTTTCTGCCGCATCTTTTGGCGCTTTCCACCAGTTCGCCATTTTGGATGGGCCGCGATACGGGCCTGAAATCGTTTCGCACCACGGTGTTCCGGCGTTTCCCGCGCACGGGCATTCCGGACCACTTCAGCTCGTGGAGCGAGTATGAGGATTACGTCAACCTGCTGGTGCAATTGCACTGCATTGATAACGCAAAGAAAATTTGGTGGGACGTGCGCCCGCATCCGACCTTCGGGACGCTCGAATTTCGCGTGTTCGACGTGGCCACGCGATTGGACGAAGCCATCGCGATCGCCGCGCTGACGCAGGCGCTGGTGGTGAAGCTGCATCGCCTGTACACGCGCAATATGAGTTATCGCATGTATCCTCGCGCGCTGATTGAGGAGAATAAGTGGCGCGCGGCGCGCTGGGGCGTGGAAGGCAAGCTCATCGATTTCGGCAAGCAAGCCGAAGTGCCCATGCGGGCGCTGGGTGAAGAGCTTCTCGAATTCACTTACGATGTGGCAGGCGATCTCGGAAGCCGCGCGGCGCTTGAACCGATTCACCGGATTCTGCGCGAAGGAACCAGTGCCGAACGGCAATTGCACGTGTTCCAGGAAACCGGCGATTTGAAGGCAGTGGTGAAGCATATTATCGCGGAGACACGGGCGGGAGTGACGGAGCAAGCCTCTTCTGCGTAGGGGTTCACGTTGGGCGCCGTGAAATGGGCTGGAAGAGAATCATAATGCCGAACGAACGAAACTCGCCGAAACGGAATCCCTTGCCTGAGTTGAAACAATCCGCACCGAAGAAAGGGAGCGATACGATGAAGATTGGACTTCTTTGCGGGCGCGAATACAGTTTCCCGCCGGCTTTTATCGACAAAGTAAACGAGCTTGGGAAGCGCGACGGTATTACGGCGGACTTTGTGCATCTGGGCGGAGTCCGCATGGGGGAGCCCGCGCAGTATCGCGTTATCGTGGACCGCATTTCTCACGAAGTGGATTTTTATCGCGGATATCTGAAGCATGCCGTGTTGCAGGGCACTTACGTGATCAACAATCCCTTTTGGTGGACGGCGGACGATAAATTTTTCAACTACGCGGTGGCCTCGAAGCTGGGTCTGGCCATTCCGAAGACGATCCTGCTGCCGCAGAAATCTTATCCGTCTGACGTGGACATCACTTCGGAATCCCTGCGCAACCTGGAATACCCGATTGATTGGGACGCTCTGCTGGATGCGGTCGGCCGGCCGGCGATCTTGAAACCTTTTTCCGGCGGGGGATGGAAGCACGTTTACAAGGTGAATAATCGCGAAGAGCTGCTGGCCGCATACGACGGCACCGGGCCAACCTGCATGACGCTTCAGGAATTTATTGATTTTGACAAATACGTCCGCTGCTTCACTTTCGGGAAAACGGATATTATGCCGGTCGCGTACGATCCCAAGGAGCGCCGCTATCTGGTGGACCACAAGTATCTATCCGCGGAGCTAGGTTCGCGGATTGTGAGCGATGCGCAAACGATCAATCAAGCGCTCGGATACGAAATGAACACGATTGAATTTGCGGTCAAGCAGGGCGTGCCGTACGCCATTGATTTCCTGAATCCGGCGCCGGATTTCGAGCGCGATCGCATTACCGAGTTTTACTTCGAAACTGTCGTGGAGCGCATGGCTCGACTCGTGATCGACCGAGCGCTTAACGGCTCGCCTGCGAATTCGTGGCCGCGTTGGGAAGAAATGCTGGGAATTGGCGCTGCTACGGGCTTCACAGGCGCGCCGGAAAATCGACGCGCAGGAGCGAAAACTGCGTGAGCGGTTCCGTCCGGGCTTCGCAAACGCCTTCTTCCCCTGCGGAGTTCTGGCACGGACTCTTGCGTCCGGACGTCGAGCTGGCTCCGGCATTTTGGGCTGACTTAAACGCGCGGATGCGCGCCGAAAAGCTCACATTCGGCGACCGCGTACACTGCCCTTTTCTGCGGCCGTTCTTCCTCAGCACTCAAGATGAGAATCGCGTGCGCGAAATCGCTGAACTCATCGCGGAGCTTGGCGAACGCGTTGTGGCGCAGGCACTAGCCAATCCGGCGCTGCTGGCGCAAGTAGCGCTGTCGCCCGAAGAAGAACGTCTCGCGCGCATTCCGCCCCGATACAAGACGGCAAGCACTGCTTCGCGGCTAGATGCGTTTTTGCTCCCCGATTCATTGCAGTTCGCTGAATACAATGCTGAATCGCCCGCAGGGCCTGGTTACGCTGAGACTTTGGCCGGGGTCTTTCGCACTCTGCCAATCATGGAACGTTTCGCGGAGCACTACACGGTTCGGCAGTTTTCGCTGATCGAGCAATTGCTCGCTGCGCTGCTCGCGAGCTATCGCGAATGGGGCGGAACGGCTTCGCCACCGGTGATTGCGATTGTGGATTGGCGCGAAGTTCCCACTTGGAGCGAATTTGAAATTTTGCAGGCTCGTTTTGAAAAAGCGGGCGTGCCGACAATTGTTTGCGCTCCGTCGGATCTCGTGTTTGAGAGTACGAGACTCACGGCGCACGGCCGACGCATCGATCTCCTCTATCGACGCGTGCTGATCAATGACATTCTCGCGCATCCTGCGGAATGCGAAGCGCTGGTGAAAGCTTACGAAGCCGGCGCCGTCTGCGTGGCGAACGCACTTACGTGCAAGATCGCTCACAAAAAAGCGTTTTTCGCGGTTCTCACCGACGAACGGAATGCGGCGCTATTTAGCGGGAGCGAGCGCGAAGTGATCCGCCGCCACATCCCGTGGACGCGTTTGCTGGAAGACGCGAAGACCACGCGCGACGGGGAATCATTCGGCTTGCTCGACTACGTTCGCAAGCGCAGAAATGATTTCGTGCTGAAGCCCAATGACGAGTACGGCGGCGCGGGAGTAACACTCGGCTGGGAAATGGACGATAGCAAGTGGGACGAAGCTCTGCGGCGAGCGCTTGCCGACAGCGATAGCAAATGGGTGGTGCAGCAGCGCATCGCGGTGCGGCGCGAAGTGTTTCCCATGTGGACTCCGAATGGAGTGGAGATGCGCGATATGCTCGTGGATTTCGCGCCGTATCTGTTCCGCGGCCGCATGGCTGGATGCTTGACGCGTCTGAGCTCGACCGGTCTCGCGAACGTAACGTCCGGAGGCGGGCAGGTTCCTTCGTTCGTCGTCGATCCGCGCTGATGATGATCAGTGTTTGCTCTCGCAAAGGTTTATCCGTAGCAAAAATCCAGCGGCAAAATTACAATAACTGAATGACTTTTGGATCTGTTAAGCCGGAGCTGATGCCCGGCGCGAAGAACGCGGTGGAAACGTGCCTGGGCATACAGCCGAATGAACGCGTGACGCTGGTCGCGGACCGTCCGAGCGCGGTTGTGGCGGCAAGCCTCGCAAAGGCCATCGCGGACCGCGGGGCAATCTGCGAACCCTTTCTGCTCGAAGATCTCGCTGCGCGGCCCTTGCTGCGCGCACCGCAACAAGTGCTCGATTCTCTCGGCCGCGCCGACGCAGGAATTCTGTGCATGCAACCGATGATGGGAGAGCTCGCTGCACGGAAGGACATTGTGGGCGTTGTCGAGAGGCGCCACATCCGCTACGCGCATATGGTCGGCGTCACGCCTGAAATCATGCAGCAGGGCATGCGCGCGGACTACACCATGGTGGACAAGCTGAGCGAACGATTGTTGCAGCGGATGCATTCCGCGCGTTCGCTAACTGTGCGTACCGATGCTGGTACTTCTCTCGTTGCGAGTTTTGACGCCGCGCTCGATTGGGTGAAGACCAGCGGGCTGATCAACCGGCGTTACTGGTCGAATCTGCCGGCCGGCGAAGTGTTCACCACGCCGGCGAAAGTGGACGGCACGTTTGTGTGCGACGGCACTGCCGGCGATCACTTCTGTGGAAAATATGGCGATCTGGAAAAGTCGCCACTCGCGCTTGAAATTAGCGGCGGGCGATTGGTGGCTGCGAAATGCGCGCGCAAAGATTTGGAGGATGAATTCTGGAAGTATTGCCATACGGATGAAAACAGCGACCGAGTGGGAGAACTTGCTTTCGGCACGAACCTCAGCTTGTCAAACATGATTGGCGTTCTGCTGCAGGACGAAAAACTTCCCGGCGTGCATCTTGCTTTTGGCGATCCTTATGGCAGCCAAACGCATGCCGCTTGGACTTCGCGAACGCATGTGGACGTGCTGGCGCGCGCTTGCAACGTGTGGATTGACGAAGAACAAGTGATTGCCGAAGGCCGCTACCTGCTCGACCGCCTGGGGCTAGCGTAGCCGCATCAAAATAACTTCGTAATGTATTCCCACATCTGATGTTTCCAGAAGGGCCAGTCGTGCCCGCCCTGCGGTCCCCAGTCGTCGAGATGATGAGCGATTCCTTTGCTCGACAAGATATTCGAGAGGCGGTAAGAAGGGCCGCTGTTTTCCCACGGTCCGTTGCCGGTGGCGATGTGAATGTCGCACTGCGCGAGTTGCGCCATTACGTTTCCATCGGAGAGGTTCGAAAGGTAATCCACCGGATTGTTGAAGTAGGTGTTGTCGTCGTACATTCCGTTCATGAAATTCTTAATGTCGTAAACGCCGGAAAGTGCGAAGCAGCGGCGCACGACGTCAGGGTGCTTGAACAGGGTGTTTGCGGCGTGGTAAGCGCCGAACGACGCGCCCATGGTGGAAATCGCGATGTCTTGCGACTGGCAGTTGTCGCGAATAAACGGAACCACTTCGCTGCGCACATAGGCGTCGAATTGCGATTGAACCCAACTGCGATGAAACGGGTGCGCGCGTTTATTGTAGAAGCCGGAGGAATTCACGGAGTTGATGCTGAAGAACTTCACGCGTCCGGCGTCAATCAACGGCGCTAAGCTGCCGATTAATCCCTGGTTCTCAAGCTCCCACTCGTCGCCGGCGCTGGTCGGGAATCCGAGAAGCGGAGGACCCCAGTGGCCGTACACAACGACTCCCATATCGAGGCCGAGACGATGCGAATACCACCGATGATATTCCCGTTTCATGTCGCTCCTGGTCGTGAGCTGCTCGAAGTTCAAGCCAAGGGTTGAGCGCGGTATTATACGGCGTTTAACGGCACGCAAAACCGGAAACTCTGTGCGGCTGAATTTTTGCTCTGCTATTGTAATAGAATGCGCGATTCGAGCAGGGGGTGTCTTGTTTAGCGATTCAACAGGAGCGGATCTCGTGCCACGCAATTCAAAGCGGAGAAATTTCGATTGGCGCTCCACCAAGAAATGGCGGCGGGATTGATCGCGTCGGGACCGGGGCAGTTGCGCAAATATGAACAGTATCGTTCGCGGTTTCTCCCGCGCGCGCGCGATCTGATCGTTTATTTGCCGGCTGCGTACGAGCAAGACTCGCAGGCACGCTTTCCGGTGCTTTATCTTCAGGACGGCCAGAATCTGTTCGATGGCGCAACCTCGTTCATCCCGGGCATGGACTGGCACGTTGGAGAGACTGCTGATTATCTGATCGGCCAGGGCGCGATTCGACCGCTCATTATCGTGGGCATATACAACACCGGCAAAGCGCGGCTTGGCGAGTACACGCCTTCGCGCGATAAAAAAATGGGCGGAGGAAGAGCGAGTCGCTACGGACGGATGTTGATCGAGGAAATCATACCGTTCATCGATTCTGAATATCGCACACTCT
>JBAVQA010000276.1:0-1878 GCA_049693595.1 Candidatus Acidiferrales bacterium
AGGCAGCGGGTGTTCGCAGTTGCCATAGCGGTGCCTGAAAGACCCGGATTCCGGCAATTTCACTAGGTTTTCTGGGGGAAATTGTGATAGCTTTTCACAGACCCCGCGATCAGTTCTTTCTGAGACGTACGGAATCCGGGAGCATCGGCTTGATTTGCGCCCGACCTAGGGCATCCGGAGAGGAATATCCAAATGAATGTCCGTCATCGAGTCGTTTCTGCGCTCGTGCTCGTAATGTCCCTCGCACTGATAATCCCTACGGACGTCGCGGCTCAGGCGGCGCAAAGCGCGGGCAAAATCACCGCAGTGGTACCGGTGGTGAATGTGATCCGTGGCCCGCAGCAAGTGGCCGCCTCGACTTCTCAGCAAGTGTTCTGGGGCGACGTTATCAACACCGGGCATCTAGCCCGCGCTCGCATCGCATTGGATGACGGCTCGATTCTCAACGTCGGCTCGGACACCAACCTGGCGATTGCGAAGCATGATGCAGCGCAACAACAGACCGACCTGGATTTGAATTACGGCCGCGTCCGCGCCAAAGCAGCCAAGCTCGTGAAGCCGGACGCCCACTTCCAAATCCGAACCTCCGTAGGTGTTGCCGGCGTCGTCGGTACTGACATGGCGGTTATATTTGACGCCTCGGGAAAGATGCAGGTCATCTGCATTGAGGGTACTTGCAAAGTTTGCGATTCGGCTGGACATTGCGTTCTGATGAAGGGCGGCCAGCAATCTAGCGTTCGCAGCAACGAACAGCCGTCTCAGCCCGTTCAGGCCACACCCATGAACATGACCGAAGCCGTGAATACGACTGCAGCGACCGGCGCTGGCGCCACCGGCACCGGAGCTGGCCTCGGCACTGGCTTGGTCGTCGGCGTCACTGCGGGAGTTGCGACGACGGTCGCCGTGGTGGTGGTCCGTGTTGTAACCAAGACGCAATCTTGCGGCACGCCGACGACCACGGGTGTTCACGCCAATTGCACGAGGATCGATGGAGTCGGAAAAATAAATGGCCAGCGCGTGCCCTAGTCGATCCTGGCACTGATTCGGCGCCCTAGAATTCAAATACCTCATTTTTAATACTTCCTCTGCTTCGCTTCGCCTGCGGCAAGCGCGGTGGCCCACTCGGTCATTCTTTTTTAAAGGGATGGGTTGGCAGCAAGAATTGAAATCCAAAGTAGCCAACGAAATAGGGCTGAGTGGTTCCCGACGGCTGGACGCTGCGTCCCGCCATCAAGAGAAGGATTACCGGAGGATGTATCTTGTAGCGAAGTCCGGCCTCCAACGTTTCTTGATCGGTGGACGGATGGAATGTTCCGGTCGAGTAAAATTCAGCGTCCAGTTCCAGGTTCTTGCCAAATTCGTGGCCGACGACAACGCCGGCGAGCCATCCATCCGGCCCCCGGTGGACAAGATTGTAGCCCGCCTCCCAATTCAGATCGATTGGCCCGAGCTTCTTCGAAAATTCGAGAGGCAAGATCACACTGGCACCTCGCGGGGTGATTCCTCGTTCGACAGAGTTATTCGGATTATTAATGGAAACTTGCGGAAAAAGCGACATCGCGAATCCGGAGTCCTTGTTGTCGTAAAACCGCCATTTGAACCCTAGTTGATCCTGCCCGAGTCCGAATTTCACGGGCGACGGATTATCCACGCGCAGCCATGCATTTTCGTAGGTCAGCTGGATGCGATCGCCGATGCCAAAATTGATATCCACGTCCGGAGTATGCGCGATCGAATGATCGGGATAAAGGAACGGCAGGTAGGCCAGATTAATTTCCCACTGCAGATTTCCCGGTGTGCCGGGATCGTTGGTGTAATACGGTGGCCCGCCTTGCGCGAAAACTGACGGGGAAAGAAACACGAGCAGCCAGATTAGCC
>JBAVQA010000277.1:0-12553 GCA_049693595.1 Candidatus Acidiferrales bacterium
ACGGCGCAGCACAGGCCGAAGAATTAGCGCAGGAAACCTTTCTGGCTGTGCTTCGGGCAGCCCATAGGTACGAGCCTCGTGCGACATTTCGCGCCTATTTGTTTGGAATCGCTTTCAACATTCTCTCGGCGCACAGACGCAAGTTAGGCCTCGATTCAATGCGCAGGGACTCCGCTCCAGATGAAGTTCCGGATCCGTCCGGAACAAATCCGGACAATGTTATTTGGGTGAGGCAAGCGGTGGAACGGCTCGATGCCCCGGAGCGGGAAGTTTTGTTGCTGCGCGAGTTCGAAGAATTAAGCTATGAGGAAATTGCGAGGATATTGCGTGCGCCGGTGAACACCGTCCGGTCGCGATTGTTCCGGGCGCGAATGGCGTTACGAGAAATCCTGGCTACTGCGCCGGGAAATTTGGGAGCGCGGAAATGACTTCATCCACTCATCCTTTTGAGCAAGAAGAGGTGATGGCCTATCTCGACGGAGAGCTCTCTGCCAATCGCGCGGCCAGCGTCGCGGCGCACTTGCGCGAATGCCCGGAATGCGCGGCATTGGCGGAGCAGATGCGCGACGTTTCGACTCAGCTTTCAAATTGGGGCGTGGAACCGGCTACTGCTAGTTTGACGAAGAGCCTGGATGCAGCGAGAGCCAAACGTGCGGTGGCGAAAGTAAGAAAGCCCCAAGGATTCGCCGGGTGGCTAGACGGAAAATTCCTACCTGTAAGGAATCGCTGGGTATGGGGAGCGGCCGGCGCTGCGGCTCTGGTGATTCTGCTGCTCAGTATCGGACTACCAAGCCTGCGAAGAGAGCAACATCCCGTGGGCATGGCGAGACAATTGGCCTACGTACAACAAGCGGAAATCGAGCAGAAAGCGAAGAACGAGGCTGCCGCAAGCGAGGCCGAAGCATTCATAGCCCAGGCTCGAACATCTCCTGCGCCCACTCCCGAAGCGACTCAGCCCATGATCGCCCGAACAGCCTCAGTTTCCCTTATCGTGAAAGATTTCGGGCCCTTGGAGGCAAGTGTGAAGGCGATTGCGCAACGCCATAATGGCTACATTGCCAGCCTGAATTCTACTTCGCCGCAGGAGGCTGCACGCACTTTGACAGCCACGCTGCGAATACCATCGGCGCAACTCGAACCAGCCATTGAGGAGCTGAAGCAACTGGGGCACGTTGAACAGGAATCCCAGTCGGGCGAGGAAGTGACCAAGCAGTTTACCGATCGCGCGGCCCGGATGAAGAATGCTCGCGCCACCGAGCAAAGACTGCTGGACGTTCTTCGCAACCATACCGGACAAGTAAAGGACATCCTCGCCACCGAGCAGGAAATCGCACGAGTCCGTGGCGATATCGAACAGATGGAAGCCGATCAACAGGCCTTGCAAACCCGGGTTGATTTCGCCACCGTCGAGCTTTCGGTGCAGGAAGAATATAAGGCGAGCTTGCAAAGCGCGCCTCCGTCCACGGGCAGGCGTCTGCGGAATGCAGCGGTGCAAGGCTATCGATCAGTGGTCGAAAGCGTGATTGGATTCGGGGTCTGGGCGCTGCAGTCCTTGCCGACCGTCCTGTTGTGGGGATTTGTTCTCTTTGTGCCGGCGCGCTGGCTCTGGAAACGCCTGCGTCGCACTGCGGTATCACAATCCTAGCGTGCCGCAATGTTCTGAACCCACTGCCTCGGGCGCTCCCACTATTCCATTGCTTGAACGTAAAGCTTCGTGTATTCCTTTGCTTAACGGCGGACTTCAAACTTGCAACCGGAGAGTGGATATGGCTTGTTCGAGAATTGTGTTGGCTGTGGTGATCATCCTCCTGGCGGCCACGGCCGTCTTTTCCCAAGACGCACAGAAAGAACCGCCTCCTCCGCCCAGCCCCGCGAGCGATTCTTCTCAATCGAATGCGCCAACAACAAGGCCTGTCCGTGTGCCCGGCAATGTCGCGTCAGCTATGCTTATTCACCAGGTTACGCCGGTGTATCCGGCCGCAGCCAAGGAACAGCACATTGAAGGAACTTTGCTGCTTCACGCCATCATCGGGAAAGACGGCACGCTGCAGAATCTGACGTACGTGAGCGGTCCGCCGATCCTAATGAGCTCCGCGATGGAGGCGGTCAAGCAGTGGCAGTACAAGCCAACGCTGCTGAATGGTGAGCCTGTAGAAGTGGACACTACGATTAGTGTTGTTTACGCACTGGGCGGAAAGACTCTGAAGGACGTGATGGAATCGGCGCCCCCGCCATCTCCGGGCGACACATCTCAACCAGATGCGTCCGCGTCAACGCTGGGCCATACGCATATCGGTGCCACTGTCGCGGCCGCGCAGCTTATTCACCAGGTTGCTCCGGTTTATCCGCCGATCGCCAAGACCGCACACATTTCTGGAACCGTCGTGCTCCACGTCATAATCGCGCAGGACGGAACGATAAAAGACTTGCAATACGTGAGTGGCCCTCCACTGTTGATGAAGTCCGCCATGGATGCGGTCCGGGAGTGGGTTTATCGCCCGACGCTGGTGAACGACAACCCTGTTGAAGTCGACACGACGGTTAGTGTTGTTTACACGCTGGGCGGAAAAAATCCATCCAGCGCGGACGAATTAGCGTCGCCATCCGCCGTGCCGGGTTCCTCGCCGGAATTGCCGCCGCTCTCAGCGGTTGAGCCTTCTCAAGACCAACAGAAAGAACAGACGGCACCACAAACTCCCGCCAGTACCAGCTCCGAACCGAATTCGTCCGCGCCCAAGCGCACCCGTGAAGGCCATGTCACTGCGGCGACGCTCATCTACCAAGTCACCCCGGTATACCCAAGGGATGCTAAGAAAAAGCACATTCAAGGAACTGTGACGCTCAACGCAACCATCGCAAAAGACGGCAGCGTCGAGAATCTTGTGTATGAAAGTGGTCCCCCGATGCTGATGGCTTCGGCCATGGAAGCGGTGAAGAAATGGCGATACAAACCTACGGTTTTGAATGGTGAGCCTGTCGCAGTAAACACCGCGATCTCGGTTACATATACGCTAGGCAACCACTAGCGCCCAGCCTTCCAAAGAACGTAGAAAACCCATTTAATCTTTTCAGAAAGCGGAGATGTTCACGCAATTTAGGGAAGTAAAACGAGTGTTTCCCAGCGTAAGTCTTGTCGCGCCAACCTATCAAGTCTTTTAGCCGAGGCTAGAGCTCCTGGCAATCCACGTGCAACCAAAGTAATCGGCTGTCTCTTATCCCGGGGTGGGCCGGTTTCGCCGCGCCGAAACCGGAACTAGGGGTAGAGCAAAAGGGGACTCGACGGAGTCCCCTTTTTTATTTCGCCTGCTTTGATTTTCGCTATTTTGGGTTTAGCTGCATCCTGAAGTGCTGCCGCAGTTGGAGCACTTGTAACAGCTGCCGTTCGGCGTCATCAGCATGCCGCACTCGGAGCATGAGGGCGCGTCATCAATCGCGGCGCGCGGGCGAGTGGACGCTTCGGGTTCCGGCACTTTCATCGCGGTTACGGGTGACGGAACTTTAGCCTCGGGTGTAACTACGGTGACGGGACCCGTTGAATCCCCGACTGTGACTTCGCCATCGAGATAGTCTGACGAAATGAATTTGCCGCCCAGCCATCGCCCAATGTAGTCCACCACCGACTTCGCGTAGCGAATTCTCGGGTTGCCGGTATAGCCGGACGGTTCGAACCGCGAGTTCACGAATTTGTCAACCAAAGCGCGAAGCGGGACCCCGTATTGCAGCGCGACGGAAACGGATAGCGCGAACGCGTCCATGATGCCGGAGAGCGTGGACCCTTCCTTAGCCATCTTGATGAAGATCTCGCCGGCGGTACCGTCGTCATACTTGCCTACAGTGAGGTAGCCTTCGTGCCCGCCAATCGAAAACTTATGCGTGATGGAGCTGCGCTCGTTAGGCAGCTTACGGCGTCTGGTACGGTCAAAAAGTTCCTGCTGCTCGTGCGAAGGAACCTCAGCCTTGGCAACGGGAATTTCCACCGTCGCTGCCGCGGCTGCCGTCGCGGGCTTCTCTTCTTTTTTCTTGCCCGAGACGGATAACGGCTGCGAACCTTTCGAATTGTCGCGATAGATGGCGACTGCCTTGAGTCCGAATTTCCAGGATTCGCTATAAGCTTCCATGATGTCTTCCACCGTGGATTCTTCCGGCATATTGATCGTTTTGCTGATCGCACCGGAAAGAAACGGCTGAGCCGCAGCCATCATCTGCAAGTGACCTTTCCAGGAAATCGAGCGGCCTCCTGGAGTAGCCAAGGAGCAATCGAACACGGCCAAGTGCTCGGGCTTTAGTCCCGGCGCACCTTCGATTGCGCCATTCGCATCGATAAAGTCCACGATTTGCGCCACTTGTTCCGGAGGATAGCCTAGATTCATCAGCGACTGCGGAACGGTGTTGTTCACGATTTTGATTACGCCGCCGCCCACCAGCCTCTTCTGCTTCACAAGAGCGAGGTCGGGTTCTATTCCGGTGGTGTCGCAATCCATCATGAAGCCGATCGTTCCGGTCGGAGCCAAAACGGAAACTTGAGAATTCTTGTAGCCGAATTTTTCGCCCAGTTCGAGCGCATCGTCCCACGACTTTTGCGCCGCATGCAGCAAGGACGGTTGCACGTGTTCTTCCTTGATCGGCCGCAGAGAATCGCGATGCATGCGAATTACGTCAATCATAGCTTCGCGATTCCGCAGGTAGCCGCCGAAGGGTCCCATGCGCTCGGCAATGCGCGCCGACTGCGCGTAGGCCTCGCCGGTCATCAGCGCTGTAATGGCACCGCAGAAGTCGCGTCCTCGATCGGAATCGTAAGGCATGGCCAGCGACATCAGCAACGCGCCGAGATTCGCATAACCGATGCCCAGCGGGCGAAAATCGTGCGAGTTACGCGCTATTTTCTCGCTCGGATAGCTCGCATTGTCCACCAGGATTTCCTGCGCCGTGATCGTTACGTCTACGGCGTGGCTAAATGCTTCTGTATCGAACTGGCCATTCGAACCCAGGAATTTCAAGAGGTTCAGCGAGGCCAGATTGCACGCCGTGTCGTCCAGGAACATGTACTCAGAGCACGGGTTAGAGGCATGAATGCGATCCGTGGCCTTGCAAGTGTGCCAGCGATTGATCGTCGTATCGTATTGCATCCCCGGATCGCCGCACTTCCAGGCAGACTTGGCCATCTCGTGGAGCAAGTCTCGAGCGCGAAATTGTTCTACTGCCTTGCCGTCATTGACGTTGCGAGTCCACCAGTCCCTGTCTTCCTCCACCGCGCGCATGAAATCGTCGGTGACGCGCACGGAGTGGTTTGCATTCTGAAAGAAAACGGAAGAATACGCTTCGCCGTCGATCGCAGGATCATAACCCTGCTCGATCAAAACTTGCGCCTTGCGCTCTTCCTTCATCTTGGACTCGATGAATTCCGTGATGTCGGGGTGATCCACGTTTAGAATCACCATTTTGGCGGCGCGGCGGGTCTTGCCACCGCTCTTAATCACGCCGGCGAAGGCGTCAAACCCCTTCATGAAGCTCACTGGGCCGGACGCGATCCCGCCACCGGAAAGCGATTCGTGGCTTCCGCGCAAGGACGAGAAGTTCGTCCCAGTACCAGAACCCCACTTAAACAGCATGCCTTCGGTCTTCGCCAGGTTCATGATCGAGTCCATATTGTCCTGGACGGAGTTGATAAAGCATGCCGAGCATTGCGGCTTAGCCTGAACCCCGACGTTGAACCACACCGGCGAATTGAACGCCATTTTTTGCTCGACCAGCAAGTGAGCGAGTTCATCGCGGAAAATGTTCTTGGATTCCGGAGTTGCGAAATATCCGCCTTCCTCGCCCCAACGAACGATCGTCTCCACCACACGGCTGATCAATTGCCGCACCGAAGTTTCGCGCTCGGGTGAGTTCGGCTTTCCGTGAAAATACTTCGAAGCGACAATATTTGTCGCTGTCTGCGACCACGATTTCGGAACTTCTACGTTGTCCTGCCGGAAAATTACTTGGCCTTTATCATTGCCGATGATTGCGGGACGGCGCTCCCACTCAACTTTGTCGTAGGGAGATATTTTTCCATCCGTGAAGCGGCGCTGGAATTCCAGGCCGGAGGCACGTCGGGTAACCTGATCAGTTTCGGTTTTGCCTTGCAGCGTCATTCTCATTTCCGCCATCTCTGTCTCCGCGCCGGCAGTAAAG
Source organism: Candidatus Acidiferrales bacterium (assembly GCA_049693595.1). Lineage (GTDB taxonomy): Bacteria > Acidobacteriota > Terriglobia > Acidiferrales > UBA7541 > Palsa-295. The sequence continues at coordinate 6,175 of JBAVQA010000277.1, forward strand.
CCGTCTTACGTTGGCTGGGCTGCGGTGCGGGGGAGGAATCCATTCTACTCCCAAACAACCGGGTCCAGGTATCGTTGTGTCTATCGAGAAATAGATGAAACATGGGGGAAATATGAGCGCACGGCTGGCGAAATAGCTTGCATCGCGCCTTTCGAACCGAAAATTTAGAAAAGCCCAGCTAAGCCGCGCTAAAACTAGAGGCGCGGTGCGAAGTAGGGTCTTCTGCTCTAAATTGTCGGTGTTACCAGCCCGCTACTCTGTTGATCGATGCCAGGAAGTTCGTCGTCACCGAATCAATTTTCCCCCGGGTCTGATTCGGCAGTATCGTGGGTTGAGGAAAACTTGTCAAGAAAAAATCGACAACCAACCACAAAATATTCCACATGAGTTGTCGAAAGTATCTACTGGTGGTGTTATCTGTGCCGTTAGCAACCATTGTCCGTTTTACGTTTTCCCTTCCAAAAGAATTTCTTTCGGCTCTGAAATCATTTGATTTCTCTCATTTCCCGTTTCTTTTTGAGTTTGTAGGCAAACAAAGTAGTTCTTGAACGCTTTTCTCTTCTCTTGATGGAACTACGGCCACATTGCTCAGGTTATACTTGCTAGCCGCATCGCTACGAGGAGCGCACTTCCCGTCGATGGCTGGATCGCACGATTCAAAATTTGATGGGCGAATAGCATTCACCTATCCGGCGTTTTCCTTCTACGAGTTGGCACGATTTTTCGTGGTCGCATCGCTCGAAATGCAGTCCGTCGCGGTGGGCTGGCAAATTTATGAGCTTACACATAGCACCTTCGCCCTGGGCCTCGTTGGACTTTGCCAATTCCTGCCGGGAATTCTTTTGTTCCTTGTTTCAGGCCACGTGGCAGACCGCTTTAATCGCCGCAACCTCCTTATTTTGTGTTACGCGGGTTTCGCAACATGCTCCGGGCTGCTGCTCTTCACTACCCATCGGGGCGTACCGTCGGTAAGGTCGATTTATGCGGTGCTGGTTCTGCTCGGCGTGGTCCGCTCATTTAATGGGCCGGTGAGCCGCGCATTGCTGCCGCAATTGGTTCCAGAAGAACATTTCCCAAATGCGGTGGCCTGGCATTCAACTATATTCCAGGCTGCCACAATCCTGGGACCGTCGATCGGCGGGATCGTGTATGCAGCGTTTCGCGGAGCTTCGGCAGTTTACGCGACGGCCCTAGCGTCTGCGGTAACCGCGGTGATTTTCACCACACTGATTCGGCTAAACGTAAGAGCGCGAGTGCGGGAACCAATCAACATCTCCACGGTTCTCGCCGGGCTTCGTTATATCTGGCAGCGAAAAATAGTGCTGGGCTCGATCTCACTGGATCTTTTTGCGATGTTATTGGGAGGGGCCGTGGCTCTGTTGCCGGCGTACGCGCGAGAGATCCTTCACACCGGCCCCTGGGGACTGGGATTGCTTCGAACTGCTCCGGCGGTCGGTGCCGCGGCTATGGCAGTGTTGTTGGCGTATCGTCCGCTGAAACGCCGCGTAGGTGCCACCATGCTTTGGTGTGTAAGCGGCTTCGGCGTGTTTACGATCATTTTTGGAATCTCGCGGAGCCTGATTGTATCGCTGCTGGCTCTGATGCTTGTGGGTGCGACGGACATGGTCAGCGTGGTGATTCGCGCAACTTTGGTCCAACTGATGACGCCGGACCAGATGCGCGGACGCGTGAACGCCGTGGACATGATGTTCATTGGAGCATCCAACCAATTGGGTGAATTTGAGTCGGGGCTAACGGCGAGTTGGTTTGGAACAGTCCCGGCGGTCGTCTTGGGTGGAATTGGTACTCTAGTCGTCACTGCTATTTGGGCCTGGCGTTTCCCGGAGCTCCGCACCTCGGACAAGCTGACGCCTTCGGGGAACTGACTTCTTCTTTCAAGTCTTGGCAACCACTTTTCACGGGAAATGTGCCGCAATCGCCTGTGTTCTCTGAAGCAACACCTGGGGATTGACATGAACGGCCAGGTTAAAAAAAAATTAGAATGACAAGGCCATGGGTACACCGGCAATCGAGATCGAAGGACTCACCAAAGACTACGCCGTCGGGTTCTGGCGCAAGCGGATGCGTCGGTCACTCGACCACCTGACCCTTCAAGTCCAGGAAGGCGAAGTCTTCGGGTTTCTGGGGCCGAACGGTGCGGGTAAAACCACTACGCTCAAACTCCTGATGAGCCTGATCTTTCCTACCACCGGAACGGCGCGGGTCCGCGGGCGCTCCATCGACGATGTGCGCATGCATCGCGAAATCGGATACCTTCCCGAGCAACCGTATTTCTACGATTACCTCACCGCGCGGGAGTTATTGGATTACTATGCGCGGTTTTTTGGTTACCCGGCGATTGAGCGGCGCCAACGCGTAACACGCTTCTTGGAACATGTGGGCTTAGCGGATGCGGGCGACGTTCAGCTGCGAAAATTCTCGAAGGGCATGCTGCAGCGCGTCGGTATCGCGCAGGCTATCGTCCACGATCCGCAAGTTGTTTTCCTGGACGAGCCGATGTCGGGCCTCGATCCGGTCGGACGTCGCGAAGTGCGCAACATTATTCTCGAGCTCAAACGCCAGGGACGAACCGTTTTCTTTTCTACTCATATTCTGTCGGACGCGGAAATGTTGTGCGACAGAGTGGCTGTGCTGCTCGGCGGAAAATTGCAGGGTGTCGGCGCACCCGGAGAAATTGTTTCGATGGAAGTATATGGAATGGAGATTTTCTTTGAAATGCGCGCCGGGTCTTTGCTGCCAACTGCGCTTGCCGGACATGCCGCAAGAATCGGCGAGCGCTATCGCGTAGAAGTCCAGGAGGAACAGCTTTACTCCGCATTGGAACAACTACGAAGTTGCGAGGCGCGGATTCTTTCGGTTACGCCGCTGCGGCCAACACTCGAAGACTATTTCTTGAAGCTCGTCGCCCGCGATAAGGCTGCCGCCCACCCAGCCGGGGAGAGCACGCGATGAGCACGATACCGGGCGTCGTTGCTATCAACACTTTTCGCGAAGCTGTGCGCGATCGCGTGCTCTACAACTTGATTTTCTTCGCCCTCATGATGATCAGCGCTTCGATACTGGTCGGTGAAATTTCGATTGGCATCTCGCGGCTCGTCATAATCAACCTGGGCCTTTCAGCCATTTCGATTTTCGGACTGATCATGGCGATTTTTATCGGCGTCGGACTCGTCTCCAAGGAGATCGAAAAGCGCACTCTATATACCTTGCTCTCAAAACCTGTGCGGCGATGGGAATTTCTGGTCGGCAAATTTGGAGGGCTGCTGCTCACCCTGACCGTGAACACCGCGTTAATGACGCTGGGGCTTGCCGCCGCTCTTTTCTACGTCAGCGGGAACTTTCTGCGCGCCGACGTATCGATCCTGGTAGCCGTTTATTTCATCCTGCTTGAACTGGCGCTGATAACCGCGCTGGCGCTTTTTTTCTCCTGCTTTTCCAGCCCCATGCTTTCCACGCTGTTTGCGCTGGGGATTTACGTGGCCGGTGTTTTCTCTAAGGATATTCGCGATATTGGGATATTAACTCTCAATCCGGTGATGCAGGGCGCCACTCGAGTCCTCTATTATGTGTTGCCGAACTTTCATAATTTCAATGCAATCACAGCGGCGGGTCATGGCGAATCGATTCCGGTTTCCCTGATTTGGCAAAATACGGCTTATGCGGCATTGTATGTTGCCGTGGTGCTGATAGGGGCCTCCGCAGTCTTTTCCGGGCGTAATTTAAAATGAGCGGCCAAAGCCACACTCGCTCGCTACGCTTTGCCCTCATCGCTATTCCCGTATTGTTCCTCGCGATTGTGTGGCTGCAAATTCGCATTGACATTGAGACGCGAACAATCGCGCAGGAAAAAGAGGAGCTGTTGGTACGCTCTGCCCCGCTCCTGAAAAAGCTGAGCCTGGGGTACGAATCGTTGCTCGCGGATATTTACTGGACGCGCGTCGTCCAGTATTACGGAAACAAGGTGGTGCTTCCGGGCCAGAAGTTCGAACTGCTGTGGCCGCTTCTCGACATCACTACTACCCTCGACCCGAAACTCATCGTCGCTTATCGATTCGGCGCAGTTTTTCTCTCCGAGCCCGCGGTAGGGGCCGGCCGTGCGGACCTCGCCGCTGAACTTGTGGAACGGGGTGTCGCCGCAAATCCCGACGATTGGCACTTGGACGCTGATCTGGGCTTTCTCTACTACTGGTATTTGAAAGACTATGCGAAAGCCTATGCAGCTTATTTGGAGGCGAGCAAAAAGCCGGATGCTCCGGTATTGATGAAAATGATGGCTGCGGAAGTCGCGGCGAAGGGCGATTCATTTACTGCTTCGACGGCGATCTGGTCGGAAATCTTCGAAACTTCTCAGGATCCAGCCGTTAAGAAGAATGCCTTTCAGCACCTTCAATCGTTGCAGGCGCAACAGGACCTTTTGGCACTCGACAAATACGCTGAGGATTACCGCCAACGGAACGGCCGCTACCCGGCCACGACAAGAGAATTGTATGAAAGCGGAATCCTCTCCGGCGTCCCGCTCGACCCGGCTGGAATTGCTTATATTTTCGGTCCAGATGGAAAAGCGCAGCTCGACCCTAAGAGCCCGGTAATTCTGGATAAACCCGCGAAGCGTTCACCGCGCTAAACTACTATTCGTAACGAAGAGCTTCTACGGGATTGAGCCGCGCCGCCTTGGTTGCCGGCCAGACTCCAAAAATCAGGCCGATGCTTACAGAAACCGTAAATCCAATAATCACCGCCCATGCCGGGACAATCGCTTTCAGCGGGCTGACCATCGGAACCAACAGCACGATACCGCTGCCGACAAGAATCCCGATCAGGCCGCCCGTGCCGGTTAACGTCATGGCCTCGAAGAGAAACTGCCAGGTGATGTCTCGGCTGCGCGCGCCGATGGCCTTGCGCACGCCGATCTCGCGCGTCCGCTCGGTAACGGAAACGAGCATGATGTTCATCACACCCATACCGCCGATCAATAAACCGATAGAGCTCAGAACTATGACGGCCAAAACTACCCCGCCGATGATGTCGTTGAATTGGCGCACAACTTCCACTTGAGTTTGAATCGAGAAATTGTCGGGCGCGCTGTAGGCAACGTTCCGGCGCCGGCGCAACACTTCACGCAACTGGTCCACGGCGGCGTCCAGCTTGCCGGGATAAGCCAGAAATCGGTACCCCAGTTCGAAGCTCGAAGGATACAACTTCATAAACGTGTAGTAGGGAATCACGGTCCGGCGGTCCTCATCATTGGTGCCGAAACCGCCCAGGGGCTTTTCAAATACGCCGACAACTAGATAGGTCGAACCATCCACCAGAATTTCTTTTCCTAGCGCGTCATTTATTGTCGGGAAGAATGCTTTGGCGACATTTTCGCCGATCACCACGACATTTTCACGGTGCTCGTTTTCCGCCTCGGTGAAGAACCGGCCCGCCTTCATCGTAGCGTTTGAATAAACTTCCAAATACGCCGGAAATGTTCCGCGGAAGTCTGTTCCTTCTACTTCGTTCTTCTGGTAGCGCGCCGTGTGGGTCAGTTGCCACTGGAACGCTGAAACCGCGATCTGCTTGATCGCCGGGCAAAGTTCCCGGATTGCCATCGCATCTTCCAGCGTGAGCGGCTTCCGGAGTTTTTCATCTTTCGGCCTGTGGCCGTTTTGGGGCCCCTGATCGAAGCGCGAAACAAAAGCCGTATCGATTCCCTCCGCCGTAATTTCGTCCTGAATCGTCTGGCGAAAGCCTTGCACCAGGCCCACGACAAGAATGATCAGAGAGACTCCAATCATCACACCAAGAATGGCAAGAAAACTGCGCAGCTTATGCGTGCGCACTGTGTCAAAAGCGAGTTGGAGATTCTCTTTGAAATCCTGCTGCATGGTTAGTTCCTAATTCTCCGCGCGCAAAGCTTCGATCGGATCCAGCCGCGCCGCTCGCATCGCGGGATAGATTCCAAAAAACAATCCAACCGCAGTGGAGAGCACCAGCGAGATGGCGATCGCAAAAACCGGAGTCGCAATCGGAATCGGAGTCGCAGCACGCACCAGGCCCGCAATGGCCAGCGCAAGGCCCACGCCCACAAGGCCTCCCGACGCGGCAAGCAACGATGACTCCACAAGAAATTGCAGAATGATATGGCTGCGGCGCGCACCCAGAGACTTCCTCAGGCCAATCTCGCGGGTACGTTCCGTCACGCTCGCCAGCATGATGTTCATGATCACGATGCCACCCACCACCAAAAATACGGATGTGATCCAAACGGCAATTCCGAAAGCGTTCCCCGTAATTCGATTCCAGAGTCCGGTGATTGAAGAGGGAGCTATCACCGCGAAATTGTCCTCGTCCTGATATCGCACGTGGCGTCGAG
>JBAVQA010000278.1:0-5573 GCA_049693595.1 Candidatus Acidiferrales bacterium
GGCTCGCGTCGTCCGACCCCTTACGGGAATCAAATGGCTCTGCGGCTTGCAAAGGACTTGGCTAATTGCGGTCTGGTGATTTCCAGCGGCCTGGCTCGCGGTATTGACTCGAGTGCACACCGGGGCGCGCTCGGCTCTGACACCGGGGCAACCGTGGGAGTGCTCGGTTGCGGCATCGATGTGGTCTATCCTAAGGAGAATAAGAAAATTTTCGAGGAAATAGCGCAACGCGGCGTAATCATTACTGAGTTTCCTATGGGCACGTTTCCGGCGCCTCAGAATTTTCCCATACGCAACCGGATTCTTGCCGGTATGGGCCTCGGCGTTCTGGTGGTCGAAGGGGCGCAGTACTCCGGCTCCTTGATCACAGCTCGGCTCGCCATGGAGTTCGGCCGCGAAGTTTACGGTGTACCCGGCAATGCCACACAACCCTCCAGCTACGGTCCGAATCAGCTGATAAAGCAGGGAGCCAAGCTGGTGACCTCGTGGGAGGATGTGATTGAGGAGCTGCCGACCCCGGTCCGGTCCGAGCTCTTGCCGGTCGAGTCGGCAAATTCCGAGGAGCGGGCTGCGCTGGTGCAGCAGAGTCTCGCTCCGGTCGAGCGCACTCTCTATGACCTTTTGACTGAGGATGAATCTCGGCATATAGACGATTTAGTCGAACTTTCCGGCCTCACTTCCTCGGAAGTCCTAGCCGCCCTATTTGACCTGGAGCTCAAAAGCGTGGTACGTCAGTTACCTGGCAAGCAATTCCTCAAAGTCCTGTTGTAACCTTCCAGGGGATTGCAAGCTAGGATGGTAGTGCCTTAGTACCCTCGGGTACGGGTACCGGCATTTCAGAACTGTTTACAAGGAACACGAAAAGAGAATGGGTCGATCACTGGTAATCGTAGAGTCGCCTGCCAAGGCGAAAACCATTAATAAGTATCTCGGCCGGAACTACACGGTCAAGGCCTCCTATGGCCACGTGATGGATCTGCCGAAGAAGACGATCGGTATCCTTCTGCCCGGCGAGGAAAACGGTAAGGGCAAAAAGAAGAAGCGCAAATCCAAGAAATCTAAAGGCGCGGACGCGGCTCCCGAAAAAAAGGCCCCCAAGCCTGTAGTGATCACCGCCGGAAATATCTTTGAGCCCACCTATCAGGTAATTCCAGGGAAGATCAAGGTTATCAACGATCTCAGGAAAGCAGCTCAGGGCGCCGACGCAATCTATCTGGCGGGCGACCCGGACCGCGAAGGTGAAGCCATCTGCGCTCACCTGGAAGAAATTCTAAGCAATCCCCGCGAATACGCGAATCTGAAAGAAGAAGCCGACGAGAAGACAAACGGCGATGCACCGAAAGATATTCCAAAGAAAGAAACGAAACTCAGCAAAGCAAAATTAGAGGTTCCTCCAATTTACCGCGTGATGTTTAACGAAATCACGCAGAAAGCCATCAAAGCCGCTTTTGAGACGCCGTCGAAAGTGAATGCGAACTTGGTAGATGCGCAGCAAGCCCGGCGCGTGCTCGATCGCATCGTGGGTTACAAAGTCTCGCCGCTCTTGTGGAACAAAGTCCGCCGCGGCCTTTCGGCCGGCCGCGTGCAAACCGTTGCGCTCCGGCTGATCGTCGAGCGCGAACAGGAGATTCGGGCGTTCGTCCCCAGAGAATACTGGACCATCCATGCGCTTCTCGGCGCGGGCGAGCCGCCCTCTTTTGAAGCCAAGCTCATCAAGTACAAGGGTGAAGACATCGAAGTGCCGGACGAAGCGGAAGCGCAACGCATCTTGGCCGCTGTGCAAAAAGCCATCTGGCAAGTTGCAAGCGTCGCTCAAAAAGAAAAGCGGCGTTTTGCTCCGCCGCCTTTCACCACTTCCAAGCTGCAACAAGCCGGCTACAATCGCCTGCGTTTCACCGCCAAGCGCACCATGATGCTGGCGCAGAAGCTCTACGAAGGTGTGGAACTTGGAACAGAAGGTTCCGTCGCGTTAATCACTTATATGCGCACGGATTCCGTAAAAGTTTCAAACGACGCGCTGGCCCAGGTTCGCGACCACATCGGTTCGAGCTACGGCCAAAATTATCTTCCGGAAAAGCCGAATTTCTTTAAGTCGAAGAAAGACGCGCAGGAAGCTCACGAAGCCATTCGCCCCACCGATGTCGCCCGTACGCCTGAGAGTGTAAAACCGTATCTCGACGAGTCCATGTTCAAGCTCTACCAGATGATTTGGCAGCGCTTCGTCGCCTCGCAGATGGTTCCCGCGGTTTTCGACCAGACCACCATCGACGTGGATGCCAACGATTACACCTTCCGCGCCACCGGATCAGTCCAGAAGTTCGATGGTTACCTGGCGGCCTATCAGGCCGTGAAGGAGGAAGAAGAAAAGGATGACGAAGGCGACGCCGCCGGCAATCGCTTGCCGCCCGTTCGCGAAGGCGAGCAGCTTCGCCTTGAAACGATTCGTCCCGAGCAACATTTTACCGAGCCTCCGCCGCGTTACACCGAAGCGACGCTGGTAAAAGAGCTCGAAGAAAAAGGCATTGGCCGCCCTTCCACCTACGCCACCATCATTTCCACCATCGTCGATCGCGAGTACGTCACGAAAGACCAAGGGCGCTTCACGCCCACGATGCTCGGCGAACGCGTGAGCGTGCTGCTGGTGAAAAGTTTCGAGGATATTTTCGACGTGGGCTTCACCGCGCGCCTCGAAGAAGAGCTCGACGAAATTGAAGAAGGTAAATTGCCTTGGCGCCAGGCCGTGAAGGAGTTTTGGGATCCTTTCCTGCTGGACCTGGATAAAGCCTCGGACGAAATGCTCTCCTACAAAGCGGGCATTCCCACCGGGCAGAAATGCGAAAAATGCGGCCAGGGAGAATTGCTCGAACGCATCAGCCGTCACGGATTTTTCCTGGGCTGCAATCGCTATCCGGATTGCGATTTCATCAAAGATTTGTCGCCGGAGCTCCCTGCGGACGATGGCGAAGTTAAAATCGAGTACTGCGATAACTGCGGCAAGGAAATGGCCATCAAACGCGGCCGCTTCGGCGTGTTCCTTGCATGTACAGGCTATCCCGATTGCAAAACTACGCGCCGTTTGGTGAGCGGCACGCGCACGGCGCGCCAGCCGGACGTAAAGCTCGATGAAAAATGTCCGCTCGACGAGGGCCAGCTTCTTCGCCGCCAGGGCCGCTTCGGCGATTTTATCGGTTGCGAGAATTATCCGAAGTGCAAGTACACGCGTCCGATCACGCTTGGAATCAAGTGCCCGAAGTGCGGCGAAGGAGAATTTGTTCGTCGCGGCACCGCCAAAGGACGCGGGCGCGGCCGGATTTTTTACGGCTGCAGCCGCTACCCCGACTGCGATTACACTTCGCCGCACGAACCGCTCAACGAGCCGTGCCCGAAATGCGGCGCGCCTTTCATTGTCGAGAAGCGCACGAAGGCGGGCAACTTCCGTTCCTGCGTGAAAGAAGGATGCGATTGGGAGGTCGAAGCTCTGCCGGAACCGGCAACCGCTCCTGCGGTTCCGTTTGTGCATCCTCAGGAGCCGCGTGCAGAAAGTAATCTCGCGGTTCCGGTGAAGTCCTGAAACGGAAGCCGGGGGATTGGCGCCGTGAAGCAGACCATCGAACAATTCGCGAGGTACTTGCGCTACGAACGGAATGTCTCGCCCGTAACGATTCATAATTATCGCGGGGATCTCCAACTCTTCCGTGAATTCCTCACACCGCCCGGCGAAAAAACGATGCCCCTGGAAAACGTGGACGCTAGAATCATCCGCGAATTCGTCGGCTGGCTCTACGACCGCAAGATGCAGAAAGTATCCGTGGCCAGAAAGCTGGCGGCGCTGCGAACATTTTTTAAATTCTGCGTGCGCGAGCGAATCACCAAGCAAAATCCGGCGCGCTTGGTGAGCACCCCCAAAATACCGAAGCGCATTCCGCGGGTTCTTACGGCCGAGGAAATGAACGGTTTCCTCGACACGCTGGCAGGGGGAGCCGCGGGCAAGAAGCTGGCGCCGCGCCGCAAAAATCAAACGGCTCAGGCCGCGAAACTGATTCCCTGCCGCGACCGCGCAATTCTGGAGTTGCTTTATGCTTCCGGTCTTCGCGTCAGCGAACTCGTGGGCCTTACGCTCGGGAATGTGGATCGCGGCGGTCAAATGCTTCGCGTGCTGGGAAAGGGCCGCAAGGAGCGCGTGGTCCCCTACGGCGCCAAAGCGCAGGACGCAATCGAGGCTTACTTGCCGCTACGCGAAAAACTTCTCGCGCATCCGCGCACGAAACCTGATCCGACGGCTGTTTTTTTGAATCATCGCGGCGGTCGTTTGACCTCCAAGTCGGTCCGCGTAATTGTGAAAGCGTATGCGCGGCTCGCCAACGTAAATTGGAATCTGCATCCGCACTCGCTGCGCCACGCCTTCGCTACGCATCTTCTCGCGGATGGGGCGGACTTGCGCGCGATACAGGAGCTGCTGGGGCACGCGTCGCTGTCCACCACCCAGCGGTACACACAGGCGAGCATTGAACAGCTCATGGCCGTTTACGACAAAGCCCACCCGCACGCCTAGCCGACTCTCGCAGCCGAAATATAAATAACTTCTCAAGATTTGCGAACCTTGCGTCATCATGTTTTCGATTATTTTCTGCTAGATATTGAGGGTGAGCGAAGTTTCGGGGATGAAGCCGTCGATGCTGCGCGAGGAAACGCGCGCGGGGGGAATAGGCATTTTTTCGCGATCGACGGGATTGTAGAGCGTGTCGCGCTCGACGGGGACGCGGCCTGCGGCGCGAATCAGGCGTTCAAGTTCGGCGCGGGTCATGTGCTCGGGAGTGGTGGCTCCGGCATCATGGTAGATTTTTTCTTCTACCACGGTTCCGTCGAGATCGTTTGCGCCGAAGCGCAGGGCGACTTGCGCGATGCGCGGCGTGAGCATGATCCAGTAAGCTTTGATGTGGTCGAAATTATCGAGCAGCAGACGCGAACAGGCGATGGCCTTTAGATCGTCGAAACCGGTAGGGCTGGGGATGTGCGATAGGCCGGTGTTCGCCGGATGAAACGCGAGCGGAATGAACGCGACGAATCCGTGCGTCTTGTCCTGCGTCTCGCGAAGCTGGATCAAGTGGTCCACGCGCTCTTCGTCCGTTTCGATGTGGCCATAGAGCATGGTGGCGTTCGAACGCAGGCCGATTTCGTGCGCGGTGCGCGCGATTTGCAGCCACATCTGGCCGCTCACTTTGTGGTCGCAGATGATTTTTCGCACGCGCGGATGAAAAATTTCAGCGCCGCCGCCGGGCAGTGAGTCGACGCCCGCCGCTTTCATGGCCAGCAACGTGTCGCGGATGGAAAGCTTTGAAATGCGCGCGTAGTAACCCACTTCCACCATGGTGAAAGCTTTCAGATGGACTTGCGGGAAGCGCTGTTTCAAGCCGCGAATTAATTCCAGGTAATATTCGAACGGCAAATCGGGATGCAGGCCGCCGACGATGTGGAATTCCGTGGCGCCTTCCGCGACGCCTTCGCCCGCGCGCTGCCACATTTCATCCAGAGCGAAGGTGTAGGCTCCGGGAGAATCGGGGGAGCGTCCGAAA
>JBAVQA010000279.1:0-6114 GCA_049693595.1 Candidatus Acidiferrales bacterium
TCGCACAGCGTGGGGTAATCCGCGCTTTCGCCTACGTGCGTGGAATAATTCCAGCAACGTTCGCACTTCGCGCCTTTAGCGGGCTCGATGAGGATTTGAAGTCCTTCGAGGCCAGCGGCGGGCACCCCACCTTCCAAGTAGCCTTCCGCAATTTCGACCTGCGAGACGATGAACAGCCCCGGCAAGTATGCGGCATACCTACGCAGCAAATTCAGAAGTTCGCCGGTTGCCACGAGCGTAACGCGGGCTTCGAGACCACCTGAAATTGTTTTTGCCGCGCGGGCAGGCTCGAGCGCTCGCAAGAGTTCCTCACGAACGGTAAGTAGGCGGTCCCAACCTGCGGAGCGCGAGCTATCCAAGGCGCTCTCGAAATCCCCGGCTGCCGGAAACATAGACATGTGCACGCTTTCGGTTTTCGAACTGGAATGCGGCACGTGCCTCCAGACTTCTTCAGAAGTAAATGCCAGAGTGGGAGCGATCAGGCGAACGACGGCAGTTGCAATCTTGTACACAGCGGTCTGCGCCGAGCGGCGGCCGCGATTCTTCGGCGCGAAGGTGTAAAGACGGTCCTTGAGCACGTCGAAATAAAACGCGCTTAAATCCACGGTGCAAAAATCATGCAGCGCGTGGTACACGCGATGGAATTCGAAATTGGCGTACCACTCATGACACTGGCGCACCAGCGCGCCCGTTCGCCGCAACATCCACGCGTCCATTTCCCAAAGATCGGCATCGGGGACGGCGTCGCGCTCCGGCTCGAAATCGTAGAGATTGGATAGCGCGAATCGGAACGTGTTGCGGATTTTTCGATAGGCTTCAGCGATCTGGGTCATCACCGCGTCGGAGAGCCTCACGTCGGCGGTGTAGTCCTGCGACGAAACCCAAACACGAAGAAGGTCTGCGCCCCACTTCTCGCAAATTTCTCGGGGCTCCATGGAGTTGCCGAGCGACTTCGACATCGGACGGCCCTTCTCGTCGAGCGTCCAGCCATGCGTGACCACCTGATCGTACGGGCGCATGCCATCGACGCCGATCGCAACCATCAGCGAACTCTGGAACCATCCGCGAAACTGGTCCGGACCTTCGAGATAAACGTCCGCGCGAGGCTTCCCTTCCCTCTTCTGCAGCACGGCCAAATTGCTCGAGCCGGACTCGAACCACACATCCAGGATGTCGGATTCTTTGCGCCAATTTGCTTTGCCGCAGGAAGCGCACTTAGTTCCCGGCGGCAATAGCTCCTCGGCGGAATGCGTGTACCAGGCGTCCGCGCCTTCGCGCTCAAAAAACCGAACGACGTTGCGGAGAGCGTTGAAATCCTTGAGTATTTTCCCACAAGCGTCACAATAAAAAATAATCAGCGGTATTCCCCAGAAGCGCTGGCGCGAAATGCACCAATCCGGCCGATCCACGATCATGTTGTGGATGCGTTCTTCGCCCCACGTCGGCAGCCACTTCACCTTCTTGATTTCTTCCAGCGCGAGGCTGCGTAGCGCGGGCGCCTTTGGTGCGGGAACCGTTGCACTGCCGCCATCAAGTTGTATGAACCACTGCTCGGTAGCGCGGAAAATCACCGGTTGATGGCAGCGCCAGCAATGCGGATAGCTGTGCGAAAATTTCTTCTCGCCGACAAGCATTCCTCGCTCTGTTAGCAGCGAGATGATCGCCGGGTTCGCTTCGAACACGGTCTTACTCTTGTACTCCGGCAAACCTTCGACAAAGCGCCCGTCATTGTCGAGAGGAGCATAGGCTTCGAGGCCGTATTTCTGTCCCGTTGCAAAGTCTTCGGCGCCGTGGCCGGGAGCGGTATGAACAATTCCGCTGCCCTGATCCAAGGTAACGTAGTCGGCGAGCACGGCCGGCACACGCAACTCTTTGAGGAACGGATGTTGAAACTGCACGCCTTCGAGCTCGCGGCCCTTTCCAACCTTGACGAATGGCCCACCCGATTCCAGCGCGAGGAGTACTTTCAACTCAGGGTCGTTGATTCTTTCTTCAGCCAGCAACAGTTTGCCGGCGGGAGTCTCGACTACAACATATTCATAATTCGGATGAAACGCGAGCGCGCGGTTCGCCGGCAACGTCCACGGTGTAGTGGTCCATATGAGCGCGCTGACCTCGGCGCCCAACCCGAGCTTCTTGGATTTCTCGTCAGCAACCACGGGAAACTTCACCCAAATCGACGGGCTGGTGTGGTCCTCGTACTCCACTTCCGCTTCAGCTAGAGCGGTGTGGTCATAAATGCACCAGTACACCGGCTTCAGTCCACGATAGATGTAGCCTTTTTCGAGAAATGTGAGGAAGGCGCTGGCGACGCAAGCTTCATAACTCGGGTCCATGGTGAGGTAGGGCTTTTCCCATTGGCCGAACACACCCAAGCGCTTGAATTCCCGCCGGTGCGCATCGATGTAGCCGAGAGCAAATTCCCGGCACATCCGTCGAAACTCCGCTGCGGACACTTTGTCTGTCTTGCCGCCCAGTTCCTTCTCAACTTTTGTCTCGATCGGCAAGCCGTGGCAATCCCATCCAGGAACGTATGGTGTCCGGAACCCTGCCATAGTCTTTGACTTAACGATCATGTCTTTCAATATCTTGTTCAGGCCTGTGCCGAGATGAATTTCACCGGTCGGGTAGGGAGGGCCATCGTGAAAGACGAATACGGGCGCAGCCGCCCGCGATTCCATGATGCGGTGGTATAGTGCCATCTTCTCCCAAGCCGCCAACTGCTCCGGCTCACGCTCGGGCAGCTTCGCCTTCATAGGAAAATCTGTCTTGGGAAGATTCAGCGTGCTCTTCAGGTCGCGCGTTTTCGCCATCCAATAGGAATGAAAAGCCCTTTCCACTGATGCAGGCCGGGAAACTGGAAGCCTCAGTTGAGAACCGTATGTTACAATGAATCTTGAACGGTGTCAGCCGCAGGGCTCCGTACATCCTTTTTCATGCTGGAGCGTCTAATTACCGGTAGAGCCATGACGGGGGACCCTAGGTAAGCCCTATGCCAGACTTTACTTCCAGACTCGACGACGCCGGTCGATCAACCACTGAGCCGACACTGAGGATTGGGCGCCTGCCCTCTCCGGTACGCACGTCCGCTTTTAAAGACTTCTTCTCCAATATAAAAGATTTCCTCTCGGAACGGCCCGCCAACATCAAGAGCGCGAGGTCTGACGTATTCAAGAATCCTGAATTTGGCGAAGGGATTGGCGACAACTTCAAGGAATTTTTCCATTCAGCCCCGCGCGGACCGGTGAACTCCGATCTGTTGGTCAATTGGAATGCCGGGTTCGGCGGATTCTGGCAAAACATTCGTGACATGATTTCGCCGCGGAAGATGGCGCCGCTGAAAACCACCAGCGCGCCCGTAGCCGTGCCGGAGATTTGGTCTAAGAATACGCAGTTCACGCGCGTACAAGCGCTTTCGTTGGCGTTCCATGTAGTAGTGCTCGTACTGATTATTGTCCCCTTTTGGTCGGAACTGATGTCACCTGGAACCACGCAGGCCAAGACGATGGTCGTCACTCCCCTCGATATCACCTCGCCGTATCTTCCGAAACTGCCGCCGGGAGCCAAGAAAGCGGGAGGTGGTGGAGGCGGCGGAGCGCACGAATTGCTTCCTGCCAGCAAAGGCAAACTGCCGAAGTTTAGTCTGACGCAAATCGTGCCGCCCAAAGTGAAGCCGCCCGACAATCCTAAGTTCGCGGCGACTCCGACCGTTCTTGGAATGCCGGACATGAAATTAGCCAGCCCCAATATGTCGAACTGGGGTGACCCCATGTCCAAGGTGACCAACGATTCCAACGGTCCTGGCAGCGGCAATGGAATCGGATCTGGAAATGGCACGGGAATCGGCAGTGGAAGCGGCGGCGGCGTTGGACCGGGCGAAGGCGGCGGGACTGGGGGAGGAATCTTTAGCGCTGGTACGGGGGGATACGGCGTACCAGTTTGCGTTTATTGTCCAAACGCACAATTCTCCGATGAGGCCGTAAAGGCCAAGTATCAAGGAACAGTTACTTTGACAATAGTCATTCTCGCGGACGGCCGCACTTCAGATATCCATGTAGCAAAGGGTCTCGGGCTTGGTCTTGACGAAAATGCAGTCACTGCGGTCCGTACGTGGAGGTTTAAGCCTGCTCTGGGCCCGAATGGAAAGCCCGCACCGGTCCGGATGAGCGTTGAAATGCAGTTTCGCCTCTACTGAGTTTCTCCTGCGGGCGAGTCTTCTCACTGAACCTGTTTTCTCTGCTGAGTCGCTAGAAGCAACCTCGCTTGAAGGGTTACCTTTCCGACCACCTTATACCCGCGAGCTTGTCATTCTGCTACGATGAACATCATGAAAATTGGAATCTGGACTTCGTGTTTTCTGATTTCTGCGATTCTGGCTGTGGGGCCGCAAGCGGCCGCACAAAACAGCACCATCGAGTTCGTCGCAAAAACCACGCCGTCAAGCGGCACAGACGAACCGGTGCGCGGGCTCACCTTCTACCTGCTGCGCAAAAGCTTCGATGATATCGGCAAGGAAGCGGCGGAGACGTTTCCGCTGGCCGTAATGGATGCGTTCATCGACAAGCTGGACGTTTCAAAGGAATTGAAGGCGTGGATGAAGAAGAATCACTGGGTAAATCTGGCCGGCGAGGACTTCATCAAGAAGCTCAGCCCGGACGACGTGATGAATGTACCGGAATTCTACAAGGCTTATATAGACAGAATGACCGGAGATCAGTCCGTTCTGTTTCCGACGCCGAAATACACGCCCGCCGAGAAAAAGAAGAATCCTGCGAAGTATGACGAGCAGGTGAAACAGTATCACGCCGCCATCCGGGCGTTTCTGGTTGCGAATCCTGCGAGCACGGATGGAATCGATCTCGCTCTGGAAGACGTGAACCCGGGGCGTAAATGGGAAACCACCGAAGCAAACAGCGCGGCTGAGCTGCATCGTCACACCATAGAACTTGCGGAGTCGAAGTATCTTGCCGCGCGCACGGAAACAGATTTGGAGGGACGCGGATACCTGCACGGCGTCGCTCCGGGAACCTACTGGCTCAGCACGCTCGACATCGTTGCGCAAGCGGGAGACGCGCGGAAGAAATGGGACGTGCGCATCACCGTGCCGCCGGGAAAAACAACTTACGTTGCACTTTCGAATGTCAACGCGGTTCAACCTCCACACGCCACACCTTAGCCGGCTGCCGGGAATGTGACTGACGCCGTCGACATCACTCGTTGGATCACTCAACTGGCGGATCGCAATCCGCAGAACAAAGCTGAAGCCGCGCTGAGACTGTATTTGGCGGGTAGCAGCCTTTGCACGCCCTTGCTGAAACAATGGCTCGCCGATCCTGAATTTCGTGCCCTGACTTTGCCCGGTGGACCAGAGTCGCCAGGTCGCTCAGATTTGGGGCCCGCGTCCATCGTGGTGGGAATTGCCGTGCAGCCTGAAACATTCGAGAAGATTCGCGCAGCAAACAATCTTCCGCCGCTCGCCGAGGTTCCTCCGGATCAGGATGCCAAGGAATTTGAATTGCACTTCGAGACTCGCATCGAGCTTGATATTTTGACCACGCGAGAACCAGGCGGCAAAGGCGCGATCTCTCGTTTCTTAGATAAATTTGGAGAAGGAATTCAACAAATCGAAATCTATGTAAGCGATGTAGACCGCGCGACAGACATTCTGCGCTCACGTTTTGGGCTGGAACCGATCTATCCCGCAACACGTGCGGGTGCCAACGGAACCCGCATTAACTTTTTCCTAGCGCCGGTGCAGCAAGGGAAAAAAGTACTAATCGAATTTGTGGAATCCAAAGCGATCAATTCTTAAGTCGCGGCAGAAACCACTTGCAGAATCCCGCGCTTCATTCTCCGCTCTGCTGCAGCAGTTTGGCCACTAGCGCAGTCCAGCCCGTCTGGTGGCTGGCGCCGAGCCCCTCGCCTGTTTCGCCGTGGAAATACTCGTAGAAAAGAATGAGGTCGCGCCATAGAGGGTCGGTTTGAAAAAGCGCGTTGTCGCCGTAAACCGCACGAAGCCCGTCCCGGCGCAGGAAAATGTGTGAGAGTCTGCGAGATATATCCGCAGCGGACTCCCAGAGCGTTATCTGGAGTCCTGAATTCGTGGGGTATTCC
>JBAVQA010000280.1:0-4313 GCA_049693595.1 Candidatus Acidiferrales bacterium
GAACAAAGCGCCGCCGGTAGCTGCATCCCCGTCCCCCGAAAAACGCCTGTTCGCGCGAAGGTTTTGGTTGTTACTTACAATCGTCGGCGCTTTCGGCATTTGCAGCGCGGATGGAAAACTCCGACTCTACACGGTGAGTGATTGTCGGCGGCACCGTCACGACGCTGCGCATCAGGGCCGACGGATTATTAGGCGTGTAGCTGGAAGGTTTCTGTAGAGTGGCCAGAATTCTAGTATGAGTCAAAGGAGAAGTGTCCTCTACCGGTTTACCACCTTTCTTCGTGCTAAAGCTTACTAGCATCCCGTCCTTGAAATTCACTCCCTGCAGGGTCAGGGTCTGAGGGGAATTTTTTGTCTCATCACCGCTGGTTTCCTTTACGGAGCCGTCTGTGGAAGTGATGCCGATATCGTCAGGTCTGAACTGGCGTATGGAGTAAACTTCCTGCCTATCGACCCCAGGTTCAATCGTCTCAATTGGCTGGTCCGATTCTTCCATCTCATTCGAGGCAGCATCCGCGGACGAGTTTGCCGCAGTCGGGCTTGTCTTAGAAGGCGGAACGTAATTGGCGCTGTTCAACGACATTCCCCCGATGTAGGCCGTGCCCTTGGACCCATTAATTTCCAGGTCGAATAGTTCGGACGAAGAAGTCATATGCAGCCCGGGAGGAATCGTTAAAATCTGGACTCCGGCGTGCAGCTTCCCGACCGGAATCGAGCGCTTTTGTATGCCATCTTCCATGTAAATGATCTGGCCGTCACGGAGATCCTCAGGCCCGCCGACAGCGTTGATCGTAAGAACAAAAGGCTCGGTAGTGTTTCCGGAATCATCCGACTGGACGACCGAGGGCGTAGTCTGTTGAATCAGAATGCAACGCTTGGAATTGCCAGCATGGGATTGCGCTTTCGCGTAATCAATCGGAACAAGTACGAACGCGTATAACGCCAGAATCACGCGCAATCGGCTGGTCATTGTCTTAAATCTCCATTTATTGGCAGCTACCTTACCGTGTTCAGATTTCCAGGATTAAATGGCCTCTCTAATAGTCTCAAACGGGAGAAGCTTCGTGGATAGCTGGAGTAAGAACCGTTGCTAAATCGTCACGCTCATCGCCCACGGAACACTTTTCGGCACGTCAATGAGTGCGTCCATGAGCGACACATCCTAAATGTGAATGTGCTAAAATTACTGTATGAAATTCGGCGTGGTCCAATTTCCCGGTTCTAATTGCGACGACGACGCTTATCACGCTGTCGGCTCGGTCATCGGCCAGCCGGTTGAATTTATCTGGCACCAATCCGAAAAAGTTTCCGGTTTCGACGCCATTATTCTGCCGGGCGGCTTTGCATACGGGGATTATCTTCGCACCGGCGCGATCGCGCGTTTTTCTCCCGTAATGAAAGCAGTCGATCGGTTTGCGCATTCCGGCGGCTTGGTTCTGGGCATCTGCAACGGGTTTCAGATTCTCCTCGAAGCCGGACTTCTGCCCGGCGCGATGATGCGAAACAAAGGCCTGCGGTATCTTTGCCGCCAGGTTCATATACGCGTAGAATCCACGGACACGCCCTTTACCTGCGCGGCGCAGCGCGGGCAAGTTTTGAAATGTCCGATTGCGCATAATGATGGAAATTATTTTTGCGAGCCTGCCGCACTCGCCGAACTTGAACGCAACGACCAGATTATTTTTCGTTACGTCACACCCGAGGGACACGACGCTGCTGAAAACGATCGCGGAGCGAATCCAAACGGCTCGCTCAACGCCATCGCCGGAATCTGCAATCGCGAGCGCAACGTGGTCGGCTTGATGCCCCACCCGGAACGCGCCGTGGAGTCTCCGCTCGGCTCCGCCGACGGCCTCGTCATTTTCCGCTCGATGGTCGCGAGCCTCGCGCGCAGCGCGTCCGTTCCCGCGTGACGCGCGCTAATCTTTTCACCGATCGCGTCTCTCCGTTCGTTCATGCGGCTAGGATTTCAACCTCTTGCTCGAAGATTAATTTGCTGGGACAATCCGTTCGGAAACGGGCAAATGTTGGTTCACAAATCGCAAAATGATCGACACTGAGATCACGGTCACGCCGCAAATTGCGTCTGAACACGGGCTTACACCCGATGAATACGCGCGCGTGCGGAAAATCCTGGGCCGCGACCCTAGCTTCACCGAGCTCGGCATCTTCAGCGTGATGTGGAGCGAGCACTGCTCCTATAAATCCAGCCGCGTGCACCTGAAGCGCCTTCCCACTGAAGGGAAATATGTAATCCAAGGCCCGGGAGAAAACGCCGGAGTGGTGGACATCGGCGACGGTCTTTGCGCCGTCTTCAAGATCGAGTCGCACAATCATCCCAGCTTTGTCGAGCCGTTTCAGGGCGCGGCCACCGGCGTGGGCGGAATCCTGCGCGACATTTTCACCATGGGCGCGCGGCCAATTGCTGTGCTCGATTCGCTGCGCTTCGGTCCAATCACGTCCGGCCCCGGCGCTGGAAACGCAACCGCCGAAGAAATCGCGCGCAATCGCCGAATTCTGGACGGCGTAATTCGCGGAATCGGATTTTACGGAAACTGTTTCGGCGTTCCGACGGTGGGCGGCGAAGTCGTTTTCGAGCGGTGCTACTCGAATAATCCTCTGGTGAACGCGCTGGCTCTCGGTATCGCCCGGCGCGAAGATTTGTTTTTTGCCCGGGCGCGAGGCGTGGGCAATCCTGTGATCTACGCCGGCGCAAAAACGGGACGCGACGGAATTCACGGCGCTTCGCTGCTGGCTTCCGCGGAATTCAGCGAGGAGTCGCAGCAAAAACGTCCCAACGTGCAAGTGGGCGATCCTTTCCTGGAAAAGTTGCTTCTTGAAGCCTGCTTGGAAGCTATGCGCACGGGCGCCGTGGTTGCGATTCAGGACATGGGCGCCGCCGGACTCACCAGCTCCAGCTCGGAGATGGCTTCGCGCGGCGGCTTAGGAATTGAAATCGACCTCGCGCGCGTGCCCCAGCGCGAAACGGGAATGACTCCGTACGAAATCATGCTCAGCGAATCGCAAGAGCGGATGCTGCTGGTTGCAGAGCGCGGACGCGAGCAGGAAGTTTTCGCGGTCTTTCACAAATGGGGACTCGATGCAGTTGAAGTCGGCCGCGTCACGGATGACGGTAAGCTTCGGATACTCGATCATGGCCGCTTAGCGGCGGAAATTCCCGCGCACGCGATAGCGGAAGAAGGGCCGCGTTACGAGCGGCCGATTGCAACGCCACCAGCTACCGGTCCGCAGGCGAAAGCGCGGCTTGCAGAATTCGCGCCAAAAGGATCGGATCTAACTGAAAATTTCCGGCAACTGCTCGCTTCGCCCACGATTGCTTCGAAATACTGGATCACAGAGCAGTATGACTCAATGGTGCGCACAAACACGCGCTTCGGCCCAGGCGCTGGCGACGCCGCCGTGCTTCGCCTGAAAGAAACAAAGCGCGCACTCGCGCTCGCGACCGACGGCAATGGCCGCTGGTGCTTTCTGGCCCCGCGCCTGGGCGCAATGCATGCTGTAGCCGAAGCCGCACGCAACGTAGCCTGCACGGGTGCGCGGCCGATTGCCGCCACGAATTGCCTGAACTTCGGCAATCCCGAGAAGCCCCAAGTGATGTGGCAGTTTTCGGAGACGATCGACGGAATCTCAGAGGCTTGTCGCGCACTGGACATCCCCATCACCGGCGGCAACGTCAGCTTCTACAATGAAACGCTCGGCAAGCCGATCTATCCCACGCCGGTTCTGGGCGTCCTCGGTGTGCTCGACGATGCAGAATGCGCTTTAGGTTCCAGCTTCCGCAACGAGGGGGACACAATCCTATTGCTGGAAGGAAAAAAACAAGACACCTCCGAGGCCCCCGCTGCAGAAGCGTTGAACCAGTTTTCATCGAGCGAATACGTGAAAACGATTCACGGGATCGTAGCTGGGACACCACCGCCAGTCGATCTCACTGCTGAAAAACGCCTCATTGAATGTCTGGTCAAACTTGCCAGCGAGAAAATAATTCTCTCTGCCCACGATGTGAGCGATGGGGGCCTTGCTGTCACGCTCGCGGAATCCTGCTTCAGCAGCGAAGGCTTCTCCGCGAATGTCACACTCGACATTGATCCCGCGAACGAAGCCGCCGAATACGCCATTTTCGGCGAGCGTGGCGCGCGTGCTGTAGTGTCGCTCGCTGCCTCTTCCCTTGCTAGCCTGCGTACGGTTGCGGCACAATATAACGTCAATGCTCAGCCAATCGGTACAGTCTCGCGCGGCGAATTTCGCATCCAATATAAAGGCACGCCAGTAATCCACGGGGATATCGATTC
>JBAVQA010000281.1:0-1798 GCA_049693595.1 Candidatus Acidiferrales bacterium
ACACGAAGGAACAGGGCCTTTTCCGCACCGACGCGACGCCGGACCCCATCTTTTCCGATCGACTGGAACTCAATCTTGCAACGGTGGTTCCCACCATGGCCGGCCCGAAGCGGCCGCAAGATAGCGTTTTTTTAACCGATGCGAAGAGCTCGTTCGAAAAATCTTTGAGTGCCGCTCCCAAGTCGGTAAGCGTGCAGAACAATGGAGACCGTTTCGAGTTGGGCGATGGTTCAGTTGTGATCGCGGCCATCACCAGTTGTACCAACACTTCGAACCCTTCGCTAATGCTCGGAGCAGGCCTGCTCGCAAAGAAAGCAGTCGAGCGCGGCCTGACTTCCAAGCCCTGGGTAAAAACAAGTTTTGCGCCCGGATCCAAAGTTGTCACCGATTACCTGGATAAGGCCGGATTAACGCCTTTTCTCGAATCGCTGCGCTTCAACTTGGTTGGCTACGGATGCACAACATGCATCGGGAATAGCGGCCCCCTTTCCGATCCGATCAGCAAAGCAATCAAGGACAATAACCTGCACGCAGTTTCGGTGTTGAGCGGAAACCGCAATTTCGAAGGCCGCATCAACCCTCTTTGCCGCGCAAATTATTTGGCCTCGCCGCCTCTCGTTGTTGCCTATGCGCTCGCGGGACGAATGGATTTCGACATCGTGAACGAGTCACTCGGCAAGGACAAGGGAGGCAAGCCGGTCTATCTGCGTGATATTTGGCCGACGCCCGCGGAAGTTGAGGCGACGATGCGTTCATCCGTTTCCAGCGACATGTTCCGAAAAGAATATGCTGACGTGTACACAGGTGACGAGCATTGGCGAGCGCTGCCGATTCCGGAAGGCGATCTGTACGCCTGGGATTCGAAATCCACATACATCAATCATCCTCCATTTTTTCAGGACATGCCGCGAATCCCTGTAGCGCTGAAAGATTTGACCGGCCTGCGCGCCCTCGCCGTGCTGGGTGACAGCGTGACCACCGATCATATTTCTCCCGCCGGCTCGATTCCCGCCGACACGCCGGCCGGAAAATATCTAATTTCGCGCGGGGTTCAGCCGAAGGATTTTAATTCGTATGGCGCGCGACGCGGCAACCACGAAGTAATGATGCGCGGGACATTCGCGAATATCCGCCTACGCAATCTGCTGGCGCCCGGCACCGAAGGCGGGTGGACGATTCATCAGCCTGGCGGCGAAAAAATGTCCATCTATGACGCGGCGATGAAATACCACGATGAACGCGTGCCGCTGATCGTCGTCGCGGGGAAAGAATATGGCTCCGGTTCTTCGCGCGATTGGGCCGCCAAAGGAACTGCCCTGCTGGGCGTTCGCGCCGTGCTGGCGGAAAGCTTTGAACGCATTCACCGCAGCAATCTGGTCGGCATGGGAATCCTGCCGCTTGAATTTTTGCCGGACCAGAATCTAAAAACGCTGGGACTCACCGGACTCGAAATTTTTGACATTGAAGGTCTGGCGCACAAGTTCGAGCCCCGAAAGAAAATGAAAGTGCGCGCTCGAGCCGCTGACGGCGCTGAAAAGACGTTTACGGCCATCACTCGCGTGGATACGCCCTTCGAACTCGCCTACTACCAACACGGCGGCATCCTGCAGTACGTTCTCCGGCAAATGTTATAGTCCGGCAGTCGCAGCATCGTAGCCGCAAACGCCGCGCACGAAGCTGTCACGCAATCGCGCAATAAATCGAAATCGAATTGCGTCCATCAGGGCGCGAAAATTCCACTAGGCTCAGCGCTCGAAACATGCTATTGTTGGTTTGCGTTTGTTGCTCTTGTAACACC
>JBAVQA010000282.1:0-24808 GCA_049693595.1 Candidatus Acidiferrales bacterium
GAGCAGAGGCATGAAAAGTGAAGCTGGGAAGAATCACTTCGCCTTGAAGATCCAGCGCACGCAGAGTGAGCATAAGTCCCGACGTGCAACTGGAGACCGCGACGCAATGTGAGACGCCCAGATACCCGGCGGCGGCCTCCTCGAACTTACGGACAAAAGTGGCGTTGGTTAGCTGACGACTCCGCAAAATCTCTTGCACGTCGCGAAGGAAATCGTCATCCGGTAGGCCCTCCGGCGAAACGATAGGCAAGCGCACTTCAAACGTCGGCTTTCCTCCCGCAATTGCCGGAAGAGCTGAACTTATCGGGGACATAGCTTCACTCCAAGTATTCGGGCCGCTTCGGCTGTTTGCCAATTTCTACTGCCGGGCTGCCCGCAACAACCACGCCTTCCGCCACGTCTTTTAACACAATCGCGCCTGCTCCGACCTGAGAATATTTGTGAACTACGATATTCGGCGCGACAACCGCACCAGAGCCTACATAAGCAAACTGACCGACTCGCACCCCTCCGGTTAAGGTTGCGTTGGGAAAGACGTGGCAACCGCTCTCGAGATAATTGTCATGATCGATGGAAGCGGCCGTGTTCACGCATACGTTGTCTTCGATCACCGTGCCGGGATTAATGGTGGCACCCGCAAGGATCGTTACCCCCACTCCCAGTTCTACAAATCGTGACAGATGAGCGCTTGGATGAATTACGTTCACTGGCTCCAATCCGCATGACCGAGCTTCCCGAAATTTTTTGTTTCGAATGTAATTGTCACCGATTCCGATTGCGACTCCATCGATATCGAGGGTATCTAGAAGCGCTCGCAAGCCACCAGGAGAATGCAAAACCTGCATTCCTAGAACCTTGGCACCGGCTTTCGTGGGATCGTCGTCCAAGATTCCAATCAGCTCGCAAGATTCAGACGCAAGCAAAGCGTCCACAACCA
The DNA here is from genome assembly GCA_049693595.1 of Candidatus Acidiferrales bacterium. GTDB lineage: Bacteria > Acidobacteriota > Terriglobia > Acidiferrales > UBA7541 > Palsa-295. The sequence continues at coordinate 938 of JBAVQA010000282.1, forward strand.
CTTTTCCGTGCCCTCCCGCGCCCCAAACAATCACCCGGTATCTGTCGCGGTTCATTTTCGTAGTCACGCCAAGTCGTGCATTTTAACCGTGCCGTCTGCTCCGTAGACACCTGTACCGCGCAGTAATACGGGGATCGTTCGCACGAGAATCTTGAAGTCCAGCCAGAGCGAATAGTGAAGGACGTAGGCATTGTCCAGAACGATTCTTTGCTGCCAGGGAAGAAGATTCCTTCCTTGCAACTGGGCCAGCCCGGTGAGACCGGGACGCATGCGAAGGCGTCGCGCTTGCATCGGCGAATATGCCGCGGCAATTTCTATGAAAGTCGGGCGAGGTCCGACGACACTCATCTCGCCTCGGAGAACATTCCAAAGCTGCGGAAGTTCGTCAAGGCTCCATCGCCTCAGAAAGCGCCCGACGCGAGTAATTCGCGGGTCCGTCGAGGATGTCTCGAAACGATGTGCCGTGTCCCGAGCGTTCCGCACCATAGTCCGAAATTTCCATTGACCGAAGGGTCTTCCGTCCCGGCCGGCGGCGCGCAATTTAAAAAAAACACCTCCCGGCGAATCAAGGCACACGCTGAGAGCTATTAAGGCGAGTACGGGAATTAGAAACAGCAGTCCAAGCACAGAAGCTCCGATATCGAAAATGCGCTTCAGCGACAGTTGAAATTTACGCAGCAATTTGCGGGCTCCGAAGATGCGCAACTTCAGACCGCGCTGATACTGCAAGTCCTAAAATCGCTGAGAATGAAAGCGCGTTTGCGGGGATGTAGAGATTAAAGTCCGCGAAGCTGTGGAGCAAGATGGCCACAGTGCTTCCTACGCAACCGAGAGCAACAACTCTTTCGAAATCACCTTCGCCAAAGAGAAAGGCGCGCACCGCGCGAGCCAGTATTAGGAAGACGGACGCGAAGAGAACGAACGCGGCGGGAATTCCCAAGTCAGCGGCGAGCTCGAGGTAATCGTTGTGCGCGTGATTTACAAACTGGGTGAGGAATGTGGTCTGCCCGCTTGTGAAGGCGATCGGAAAGGTGCCGAGACCTGTGCCGAGCCATGGGTGATGCTGAATGAGCGGAAGAGCGTCGCGCCAGATAGAGACGCGGCTCGGACCGCCGAGAGAGTATTCATCACCAACGTTTTGAAATCTGGAAACGATGGGGCCGGGGCCGATCCATAGAGCGAGGCCGATACTCAGAACGATGAACATCGAGGCCAGCAGGGAGCTGGTGCGTCCGTGAAATCTGGAAATTGCGATCAGGGCAAAAATGACGAGAACCGAAGAGGCTGCCGCCAGAATGCCCATCCTCGACCGCGAGAAGATGAGGGCAGCGCAGAGTATCACTGAAACGCACAGCCATAGGATCAGCCTTTGCAGTCCCGATCTTGCGATCAGACTTCTGAAGCTCATGCTCCTGCCACGATTTCCGCGTAATTTCGCATATTCGTAAAATACGAGGGCCAAGCTGAAGGGAAGGATCATTTCGAGAAAACCCGCGTAGTGATTGCGGTTGATATAAGTGCCGGTAGCTTCCTCCAGGTCAAACTTTTTCACGTAGGTGAAGATTTGTTGCCAGCCAGTCAGATACTGGACCATGCCGTAGAAAGCTTCAAAAATTCCGAGAGCGACAAGAGAAGCGATAAAGAATCTTTTGCGACGGCGATCCTGGCTGACGATTTGAGCAAAGCAAAAGGCGGCGAAGCAGGCAAGCAGGGTCAGGAGATGGCCGCGCGTCACGTAAGGCTCGAAACTAAGGCATCCGGCGCGCATACCAGCCATCGGAGTTTCGCGCCCGGCAAACCGATGCAGCCAGGAATCCGGCAGAGGACATAGCTGCAGCAGCACGACGGCGGTTAACGCCGCCGGAACGACGATTAATTTCGCAGATGAGCGAAACGCGGATTCAGGCACGCTCGCGATAAAGAAGGCCGCCATGCCGAAAAATAGAAGCTGAACGATTGCAAATGAAATTTTCCCGGTGCCACCGAACGCAAGAACAGCTAGCGCCAATCCAACAGTGAGGGAAGTTTGAACAAGTATGGCGATAGGCGCGTCAATCGAGGACGGCACTAAGACAAATTCGTCACCGCGTGCCTCAGCCTTTGTGGCCATTATTTTCCTGGTGATAACCGTAAGAATAATAATCACTCTTGGCGTCGGCAAAATTGATGGTGGCTCCGAGGACGTGCGAGCCTGCGTCGACAGCGGAGGCATAAGCGCGATGAACGAGCTCGCGCGGCGTGATTCCGCCACCGACAACCAGGATTACGCCGTCAACGAGAGTAGCGAGAACCCGGCTGTCCGCGAGATTCAAGAGCGGCGGAGAATCCAGCACGACGAACTTATATTCTTTAGAGGCTTCGCGGATCAACACAGGCATGTAATCCGATGAGAGCAAGTCCGCCGGATTCGGCGGCACGGGCCCGCTGGGAAGCACAGAGAGACCGATAGGCGCTGCCTGGGAGAGAAGGCTTCGCCAATCCGGATTTCCGGTGAGGAAGTTCACCAGGCCGGCGGTATTGGGAACTCCGAAAAATTTGTGAAGGCTTGGACGGCGCAAGTCGGCATCAATCAGAAGGACTTTTTCTCCCAGTTGAGCGAGCGACACAGCAAGATTGGCAGCCACGGTGGTTTTACCTTCACCACCCTTCGCGCTCGTCACCAGCAAAGTTCGCGGTGGATGTTTTGCAGTGGAAAGCAAAACGGACGTGCGCAATTCGTGAAAAGCCTCAGCTAGAGGAGTGTTTTGTCCATTGCCCTCGATCCGATTCCAAGAGGGAACGATGCCATTGCTACCATATTTGTCGTTGGCCAGGTGGCGCGCGCGCGCGTACAAACCGTGTCCATTACCGTTAGTGGAAGATGCGATCGCGGGGACGGACGCGAGAGCCGGTAATTGCAGAAAGCGCTCAATTTCTCCTGCGGTCTTGAACGAATTGTCGAGATGCTCCTGCAAAAATGCGGCGCCGATTCCGAAGCCCAGGCCCAAGAGAAGCGATAGAGACAGGTTGAGCGGAATCCGAGGACTGTCGGGTTTCTTGGGCGGATATGCGGGATCGATTACTCGAGTGTTCGTCGCTTTCATACTGGTCGAAACGCCGGTCTCTTTCAATTTTTCGAGAAGGCCGACGTATAGCTGTTTATTCGTGTCTGCTTCGCGTTTGAGAATGTTGTACTGCACGGATTTTTCAGCGATAAGGTCTGCGTCGCGTTGCTGGTCTTTGAAGGCTTGTTGCAGCATATTTTCGCGTTCGACGGACGCGCGGTAATCGTTGGTGATGGCCTTCGCCGCGCGCTCGCGTTCGCCCGACAAGGTCGTTTGGGCCTCGTCAATCTGGCTTTGTATTTCTTTTACTTGCGGGTAGTCGGGATTGAAAATGGAAGACAAGCGAGAGCGTTCGCGTTCGAGCTCCGCCAATCTTTCGGTGAGGTCCTGCATTAATTTATTATTGAACACGCCGGGAAGAGACGCGAAGTCCCCCTGTTGCACCAGCAGGTACAGTGATTCCTTTTCGTAACGGTCAGCTTGCGACTTGGTGAGCTCTTCCTGCAACTGGCGGAGCCTTTGGGTGACGATGTTTTCAGAAGTTCCCTTGTCTGTCTCAAGGAACAGGAGCCCGTTATCGCGAGCATACTGCTGCAGGTCGTCTTCCGACTTCTCGAGCTTCGATTTCATCCCGAGGAGCTGCTGCGACAGCCATTCAGAAGCTTTTTGAGAAGCCTGCCAGCGAGCTTCCAGATTCTGCTGAATGTAGGTTGCGGCAAGTGTGTTGACAGCTTGCGCGGCCAAATTTCTGTCGTTGGATTCGAAGCTGACTTCGACGAGACGGCTGCGCTTTAGCGGCTCAACGTCGAGGCGATCTTGAAATTTCTTCAGCACTTCATTGTCGATTACGGACTCGGGCGAGACATTGCCTTCCGCATCAACGGCCGGCGACAAAGAAGCTTCCTGCTTCGGGCGATTCCACCACGACGCGGGCTGATTAAATTCCGCGAGCCGGTCGAGCTTGAGATCGGCAATCACGCGGCGCGCGAGATTCTCGCTTTTCAATATTCGATACTGCGTTTCGAGGTAGGTGTCGGAGATGCTTTCAACCTGAAAAAGCTCCTGCAGCGTGGGGACGTCCGGGTTTTCCTTTTGAATTTCCACCAGCACGCGTGCGCGATAGACGGGTTTTTCCTTGAGAGTGGCGAATAGTCCGATGGTGAAAACCACAAAAGCGATCGTGAATATCGTGGCGCGACGCTTCTTTATGACTCGGCCGTATTCAACCAGGTCGGGGACTTTTTCGGATTCGTCAGCTTCAAACGACGGAGCAGTGGGCGCTCGGCGCTTTGCGATCGCAGCGGGCGCGGTGTCGTAGAGACTGATCTTGGTTTCTTGATCCATTAGCGCCAGATGATGAGGCCGCTGGCGGTTGCGACGGCAGCCTCGCTTCCTTTATAGAGCACGGTTTTCGCCGAGCTGTTTGGGATGAATACGATGTCGGCCGGCTTTAACGGAGTGTCGGGAGTTTTTCCCGCAAGCACTTTTCCCAGATCGATAGGGAACTCGACGCGCTGGCCAGTTCTTTCGTCCGTCCGAATTATCTTCGTACGGCTCTTGGCTGCGGTCGCGTTCAATCCCTCCGCGAGCGCGATTGCTTTGAGGACGGACATATTCTGATCGGTCTTAAGCACGAATCCGCCGGGCTTTTTGACGTCGCCAATGACGTAGACGATGCCGCCGCGGGTAACTTTGACAATGTCACCGGGATAAACTGCGACGTTAAGTCGTTGATCTCCGGATTCGAGCAAGTCCTTCAGATTAATTTTTATGGTGTCGTTATCGTTCGGGCCGGCAACCGCAGCGGCCGCGTCGGGATTCGCGGTTACGGAATTTGAGTCCGCGCCGAAATGCAGGCCTGCGCCGCGCATGACGAGCACTTGGTCACCAGCATCGTCGGCAAGTCCTTCGGCCATGGAAAGCATTTCGAGCACAGTTTTGGTGCCGCGAATTTGAAAGACTCCTGGTTTCTTAACCGCGCCGACGACGGAGACGGGATGGCTCTCGACGGTGGTGACGAAAACACCGACATGCGGATCCTTCATATATTGGCGCAGCTTTACCTCTAAGGTTCCTTCGAGCTCCCGCGCCGTGAGCCCCGAGGATTGAACGGCGCCAAGCAGCGGCATGGAGATTTCTCCTCCGGCTGAGACACGGAGCGAACGATTCAGGTCGGGAGCTTCAAATACATTTATTTCAAGGAGATCATTCGCACCGATTCGATATTCGCCTGGTTCGCTGTCCGCCGAAGGAGTTGCGAGCGATGGATTCAACTGCTCAAGACGCCGATTGTAATCCTCGATTGTTTCCGGCTGAGCGGGCTTTCCGGTTCGGTTGGGGTCTTCTTGGACGGTCTGCGAGTGTGATACGGAAGGGCACAACAGGACGCACGCGACAAGCAGTGCCGCGAAGAAGGTTATCCGTCTTTCAGTGAACCTTTGCATTAAAATTGGTGTTCGATGCCGCGTCCGCAAACAGTTCCGCGCGTGAGTGTTATCCCATGCACAGCTACATGTCAAGCACCGCGAGCGTGGTTACTTTATTCTTAGTCGTATGAGGACGCTATGCAAGCGGCGACGCCCGCAAAACGCATCGAGCCTTTAGGTGAAACTCAATGGGGCCTATCCGCACGCGATTGAAGCATTTCAGAAGTTATCAGGAAGCGGTCACATATTTCCAGAAGGCTCTGCAGATTGAGCCGTATTACACCACCTACTCGAACCTGGGAACCGCATACTTCTTTTTGGAGCAATACGCCCAAGCGGTGCCAATGTTTGAGAAGGCCGTAGAACTCAATCCTAACGACAGTTCTGCGACCGTAAATCTGGGTGACGCTTATCGCGGAGCCGGACAGCAAGACAAGGCACGTGCTACCTACCAGCAAGCTGTGTCGCTGGGCTATAAGCAGCTTCAAACCAACCCACAAGATGCCGATGTGATGGCCCAGATCGCGTTGCGCTATGCCAATTTGGGCGATGCACAACAAGCTGACACTTTCATAAAAAAGGCTCGGGCCATCGACAAAAGCAATGTGAGTTACATCTATGAAGAGGCGCAAGTTTACTCTTTGCTAGGAAAACCGAAAGAAGGTTTGAAAGCATTGCAGGAGTCCCTGGAGAAACATTATCCTGCCGAAGCCGTGGCGCCCGATCCGAACGTTGACAACCTTCGTAGCAGTCCTGAATTCAACGACCTAATCAAGAAATATTCCGCGAAAAAACCGTAGGCGAATTTTTATACACTCGTCTTGCCGCAAAAAAATCAGAAGAGTCTCCGATGGCACGGCGCAGGTAAGTCAAGAGTCGCGCCCAAAAGCATCTCCGACACGCATGGTGGATATGCTAACCTGATCGACAACAAAAAGCGGAGAGGTGTCCGAGCGGTTTAAGGAGCACGCTTGGAAAGCGTGTGTTGGGGAAACTCAACCGTGGGTTCGAATCCCACCCTCTCCGCCATTCAGTCAAAGATTGGTTTTTGACGCGACTTAATGACGTGCTGATTTTCCTCGCGTGGGCAAAGCGGAAGATTAAATAAGAGCTCAACTTCAGGCAGGATTCTGAATCAGCGGCGCGCTAATTCTGCTTCCGGAGTTCGGTTACTACCCTTCTCGCCTCTCTCAGTCTTTCCCTGTAGTACGCGGGGTTTGTGACGCATTTTTTGTCGCGCGCTCTCACTCGTTCTCTGGTGTCTGCTTTCGACAAGAATAGCGCGAGCGCTGTGTACGTTTTAATTTCCTTTTCCAGAAACTGAACCGCTTGTCGCTTGGACTCGTCCATTTTTCACCTCGGGAAGTCGCAGATGCCTGCGCTTGAAAATAAATGAAACTTGAGACTATTTTCGAGCCTCGGCCTACTCCTTGCCCCCACTCAGCGCGGCTGCCGGGATGGAGTGGACTCCATCTTAAGCATCACAGAGCCACCGGCTAGATGCGGCCGAGAAGCAGGAGGATGACGACGATTACGAGGATCAGTCCGACCCCGCCTGTCGGGGCATAACCCCATTCCCGGCTATGCGACCACCTGGGCAATACACCAAGAAGTGCCATCACTAAAATTACGATCAATATAGTCCCTAACATTGTTCCCTCCTGTTGCCATTTTCGCCAGTGCTCCGAACGCAGCTCCGTCTTTCTCTCGACATCGCCGGGGCGACTCGGCCTGCCGCATGTCTGTCGCCCCGAAGCTCTACCGAAGACTGCTTAGATCACGACGCTAATGCCAACTCGTGCGCCGGGATAGTACGGGTTGTACAGGTAATAGCCGCCGTCGATATAGTCCACATAGACGTTATCTGTGTAATACCAGCCTTCCGGCCACGGATTCTCGAATCCAAACCAAAAACCACCGTATTGGAATCGCGAAAATCCGCCGACCAAAACGGGTTCGTTGATAACGAATACATGTTCAGAACCAAAGTTGGCACGGAACCGATCGTCAGGTATGCGAGCGCTGCTTCTGGCGCTGAGCCGGAGTGCCGGCTGTGACCGTTGTCTCTGCTGTGCTTCTGCACTCCGCTGGGGCTGACCATGTTCCTTCGCTGCGGTATTGTCGCGGCCTTCCTGATTTTCAGACTTAGCCTGCTTCTCGTGCTCTGCCGGCTTGGCCTGCTTCTCCTGCTTTACCGGCTTAGCCTTGGTTTCCTCTTCTTGCTTTGCTGGCTTAGCCTTAGCTTGTTCTTCTTGCTTAGCTGGTCTAGCTTGCTTCGCTGGCTTTTCGGTCTTGGCTTCTTCCTGCTTAGCGGGCTTGGCTGTTGCTTCGCGCTTTGCAGGCTTGGCTTCTTCCTGCTTAGCGGGTTTGGCCGCCTCTTCCTGCTTCGCAGGCTTAGCTTCTTCCTGTTTAGCAGGCTTGGCCTCTTCTTGCTTAGCTGGCTTAGCGGCTTCCTCGTGCGACGCCGGCTTGGCCGCTTCTTCGTGGTGCTCCTCCTGCGCGAACGCAGGAACAGCGGCCCCGAGAAGCAAGAACACGGCTGTTGTGCTGATGACTCTAATTACTTTCATGAGTGTTGCCTCCATTACCGTAAACTTATGTGCCCGGCGTTGATCGCCTGGCGCAATCTGTTGCTTACCTCGAAAGACCCGCAACTAATTCCCCTACGTTCATTAGGGTTTTCTTATGCCCCAACGTGGATATGCGATAAAGAGTTGAATAGTCCGAAAACGTTCAGTAGCCACAACACTACAACGATGACTACCACTGCATTCAAGATGGACTTAATCGTTCCCTGCATCGGTATGAAGCGATTGACCAGCCAAAGCAGGACGCCTACGACGATCAGGACCATTACAAGTTGAAGTAACGGCATTGAGCTGTCTCCTCCTCGCAGGGATTCACTCCGACCGCTCCAAGGTGTTGCACCTATTTCTGTGTAGACCCAAGAACTGCTACCGGCCAGCGTGGGAAGGAACCTGCGACATCCGGTGTTTTTCAGGCGGAAGGTTCTGGACCTATTTTCAACTTGGCCCTCCAGCCTCTTCCACAGGGCTACATCTTAGAAGGCGGAGCCGGGGGTGTCTGTTCACTACTGCACACATTTGTATCCTGTTGCGGACTTGTGATCGCGTGCTACGATGCCAACGATTTTCTTGTTTCGGCCGCTGGCCCGTAAAGTTACAGCGTTCAACAAAAAGGAATCGATTTGAGCGACGGTGTTCGATTCCAACCCGCAAGCGATCAATCGCTACTGGTTTACTTTGGCGAAAAGATCACACTGGATTCCCGTCAGCGCGTTAGGCAACTGCTCCGGCTGCTCGAGCTAGAACCCATACCCGGCGTCCGAAATATTCACCCCGCATATTGCTCGCTTCTACTCAACTTCGACGCTCTGAAATTGCGCCATGACGAGCTGGAAATGACCCTCCGTCGCTGTCTCGGCCGGTTAGAAGACGTGCGTCTCCCGGAACCGCGGCGTGTGGAAATTCCCGTGTCGTACGGTGGTGAATTTGGTCCCGATTTAGATGAAGTAGCTACGATCTGCGGAGTAACGCCGGCTCACGTAATCGAATTGCATTCGTCGGTCGCCTACGTCGCGTACTTTCTTGGGTTCGTCCCCGGCTTTGCCTATCTCGGTGAATTGCCCGAAGCGCTGGCGAGCTCGCGTCTGGCTACGCCTCGCCGGAGCGTGCCGCCTGGAAGCGTAGGGATTGCAGGTACTCAAACTGGTGTGTATCCGTTCGCCACTCCGGGCGGCTGGAGATTGATCGGGCGCACACCTATCGCAATGTTTCGCCCGGACCGAAGCGGGATGAGCTTGGTGTCCATCGGAGATCTCGTGCGCTTCACGCCGATTTCCAGCGCTCAATTCGCGGCGCTGGAGAATTCATGAGCGTCATTCAAGTGCAAGCGCCGGGCCTGCTCACCACCGTGCAGGACCTGGGCCGTGAAGGTTTCGGCCCTTTGGGCGTTTCATCGTCCGGGGCTGCCGATCCGATTTCGCTGCGCCTCGGAAACCGGCTAGTCGCGAATGCGGAAAGCGCGGCTGGACTGGAGATGACCCTTCTAGGCGGAACATTTTTATTTCCAGAGGGGGCTATTCTGGGGCTGACGGGCTCTGACTTCGGCGCGACTCTCGACGGCGCAGTCGTCGATCCGTGGATGTCTATCAAAGTTCGGCCGGGGCAAACACTCCGCGTGGGTCCCGCGCGTTCGGGGGCGCGTTGTTACTTATGCGTTCACGGCGGGATCGCAGTGAAGCCTTTTCTAGGCAGCGCATCGACTCACATATTAAGCGGGCTCGGCGGTTTTGAAGGCCGGCCGCTTCGGAAGGGAGACGTGCTGCACATCGGGTCCGCGACGGGCTCTTTCCGCAAACGAACCATCGCTCCGCAGGCGCGAGACCGTTTAGCGCCCCGCCAGACTTTGTGCGTCACACCCGGCCCGCAATCAAGTTGGTTTTCCGAGTCATCGCTGCGCTCTTTCTATTCCGGAAGCTATCGCGTCGGCGAACAATCCAATCGCATGGGTCTTCGTCTGGAAGGCGCGCCGGTGACACAGAGCTCCGGCGGAGAGATGATTACCGAAGGCGTTTCGCTGGGCGCCGTCCAAGTGACGCATGGAGGCCTGCCCATCATACTTTTTGTGGAGCAACAGACCACAGGCGGCTATCCGAAGATCGCCAACGTGATTTCCGCGGATATTCATCGCGTGGGACAGCTTCGTCCTCGCGACGAAATTCGATTCGAGCTAGTCACGCTGGAAACCGCGCGGTCTCTGCTAGTAGAACAAGAGAAACTGCTGGCATCTGAGGAGTTAATTCTAGAATGAAGCGCATGGATCTGAATTGCGATATGGGCGAACTGCCGGAAGCCATTCTCGACGGTACTCAGGAATCGCTGATGCCCTCGCTCACGTCGGTCAACATCGCCTGCGGCGGACATGCGGGCAACGCGCAAACCATGAAAACAACGGTCGAGCAGGCGCTTCGTTGGAAGCTGGCGGTGGGAGCGCATCCTGGCTATGCCGATCGCGCCAATTTTGGCCGATTGGAGCTAAGTCTTCGTCCGGAAGCAATCGCCGATTCCGTATTCGAACAGGTGAAGGCGCTCGCTAAAATTGTCGCCGATTGCGGAGCCGCTGTCACGCACGTGAAGCCGCACGGCGCACTTTACAATCAAGCTGTGGGGAATCGCGCGCTGGCCGAAGCCATCGCAGACGGAGTTGCTCGCTGGAACCGCGACGTCATCCTTGTGGGCTTGGCTGGTTCGCTAATGCTCGATGTCTTTGAAGAAGCTGGCTTCCGAGTGGCTGCTGAGGCGTTTGCCGACCGCCGCTACGAGGCCGATGGAACTTTGCGGTCGCGCAAGTTTGACGACGCGCTGATCCGCGACTCCGCCGAAGCCGGCCGGCAAGCTTTGCGAATCGCGGAACGCAATACCGTAATTGCGCGCGACGGGACCGAAGTCGTCGTGAGCGCGCAGACCATTTGCATTCACGGCGACACTCCGGGTGCATCGAAGATTGCCGCGGCGGTGGCGCAAACTCTCCGGCAGGCCGGCATCGAACTCAAAGCGCTGCACTAAAGGAAAAACAACCGCTCCTTTACCGCTCACTGTCATGCCGTCTTCGCGCTTTTTGTGATTTTTGCCAGAGCCAGAAAACCGGCACGCCCGACAAAATGATCGCCAGTCCCGGCCAAGTGTACTGCGGCTTGTAACGCAACAATTGGACTTCGATAAACGAAGCGATCAAGAGGTACAACCCGGGCAGAACTGGATAGCCGAACACTCGATACGGTCGCTCCATTCGCGGGCGACGGAAGCGCAGGATGAAAAGACCCAGAACCGTCAGGATGTAAAACATCACCACCGCGAAGACCAGAAATTCGAGCAATTGCCCGTAGGTTCCCGAAAGGCACAAGACGCAGGCCCAAACGCACTGAATCCACAGCGCTACCCAAGGAGTATTGTGCCGGTTCACCGCGCCGACACTTTTGAAAAATAAACCATCCTTGGCCATCGCGTAGTAAACGCGAGCGCCGGCTAGGATCAGGCCATTGTTGCAGCCAAAAGTGGAGATCATCACCGCAATTGCTACCAGAGCCGCGCCGCCCGATCCAACGATCGCCTCGGCGACGGCCGTGCCCACTCGGTCTCCGTCTGCAAACTGAATCCCCCGTCCGAGAATCGATCCTGCGCCGGCCGTGCCGGCCAGGGGCAGCACCTTCAAATAAGCAAGATTCGCAAGAACGTAGAGCAGGGTCACAATCCCCGTACCCAATGCCAAGGCAAGCGGCAGATTGCGCTTCGGTTCCTTTGCTTCGGCTGCGACGTAAGTGACGTTGGTCCACGCGCTGGACGAAAACAGTGCACCCACCATAGCCAGCCCAACCAATGTCAAAGTATTGACCCACACAGTATGTTGGCCGCCCTGATAAGCGTGCAGTTCAAAGAGTTTCGCGTTCCGCCAAAAATCCGCGAAATTGGCATTGCGCGCCGCTTGCGTGGCGAACGTAAAACCCAGAAGCGTCAACCCTGCCAGCGCAGCGATTTTTGCAGTCGTGAAAATATTCTGCACCACGGCGCCGATGCGCAGGCCGCGGGTGCTGATCCAGGTGAGAAAAACAATCGAGGAAATGGCCAGCAGGTTTTGCGTGTTGAGCCCAACGTTGTAAGGACCCAGCGAACCGAACCACGTTGCATAAGGTCCGAACTCACCCAACTTCAAAATCCACACCGAAGACGAGAACCACGGAAATAGCACGCCGGTGAAGTTTGCGAAAGCGATAGCCACGGCCGCAATGGTCGCAGTTTGGATCACCAACAGCGTAGCCCAACCGTACAGAAAGCCCCACATACGCCCGAGTGATTCGCGCAAGAAAACGTATTCGCCGCCCGCAAGTGGCATCGCGGCGGCAAGCTCTGCGTAGCAAAGCGCCGCCATGATCGTCATTAACCCGGTGGCCAGCCAGACAACCAAGAGCAAGCCTGGGCTGCCGACTTGCCTGGCAATGCCGGCCGAAACGATAAATATTCCCGAGCCAATCATCGAACCTGCGACGATCATGCTCGCGTCGATCAGGCCAAGACTCTTGGCCAGCCCGGGAGTTGCAACCCGCGACGCCTGGTTTTCTTCAGGCATGTACCGCACTCCTAAACCCGGTGCCGCTTATTCGGCGCGCGCGAGCATATCACCGAATTGTTGGGGATTTAGGCTTCCGTTCAAGAAAGGGAAGGGCAGACCGCGACATTACGAATCTCGTGCCAAGTTGAACCACTGTCCACGTCGCCGTTGCAGGACAAGCACCCCGTGGAACCAACGCAGTTGTGTGAGAGCAGGCCGGAAAGCTAGAATTGCAACAGTTGTCAGCTAAAGCCGGTTTGGCTTCCCCCTTCCCGTCAAACCTTTATTTCGAATCCTAATATGAGAGCGCAGGGCTATGCCCAATAGTCTCGAAAGGCCGATAGCGGGTTCTTCCCCCGTGGCCCCGGACGAGCGACGCGTCCACCCGCGCTATTCTTTGAGCGCTGACGCAGAGATCGTGGAATCGAAAAGCCGCACGAAAATGAGCGGGCGAGTCAGCGACCTAAGCCGCTCGGGCTGCTATGTCGAAATGATGAGTCCGTTTCCGCTGGGCTCCCAACTGAAAATGCGCATCATGAAGAATAAAACACCCTTTCTGGCGCAGGCCACCGTTGCTTACGCCACAGAAGGGATGGGAATGGGGGTTAAATTTAAGGAGCTTGAGCCTGAGCAAATTCTGATCCTTGAGAAATGGCTCAGCGAGTTGAGCGGCGCATCCCTACCCGACGAGGAATCTTCCGAGGAAAGTCTGGAGACTGTCGCGGAAACCTCCCGCAACGAATCATCCTATGTCTTGAACGAAATCATTATCGCTCTGATGCGCAAAGGCATCCTGACCGACGGAGAAGGTAAGGCCATGCTGCATAAACTCGCACACTAGCCGACGATTCCCGCCGCTCCCGGAATTCCAACCTCGAGTTGCCGCCTCTAAGGTCGATCGGTTTGCCACTTGTCGCCGGATTTCGTTCCGATCGAACTAGTCGGCACCCGCCGCCACTGCCTTTCGCGAAACTCGTTCGCCGCGCAATCGTTCGAGACCTTCCACCAGATCCGCCACTAAAATCTTTCGCGTTTTCCGTCGTTGCTAGTTGCTCGCGGGCATTCGGCGTTGCGAGCATATAGCCTTGAAAGGCCGGTCGGCCTGTCCCAACGAACAGGTGGTAATTCCCTAGCGGCATCGCGAATCATAGCTATAGACAGCCGCTTGCCTCATTGCTCAAATTGAAGCTTGGTAATACGGGGAATTGTTGTCTGTCGGGGGTAACGAGCCTATGCGATACATCGCCTTTTTATTCATAATCATTTTGATGGCCGCTTCAGGGGCGGGCGCGCAGGTGAATCTTTCATCTTACGCCCTAACATCCTCGCCTTTTGCCGGATCCGTAGCGGCGCCCGCGCCTGTGGCGCAAAATGTATTTATGCCCGCAATTTTCGCGGAGCCCGCGCTTCCGCCGCCCGCTCCCGCTCCGGAGCCCCAAGGTATCCAGGGCGTGTTCGAGAACTATAGCTGGCAAGCCTACGTCGGATACACCTTCTTGCGTGCCTACGTGGTGCCCGGCACCGCCGTAAATCAGAACGGAGTGAACGCTTCGGTCGTCTGGTTTTATCGCGACTGGATTGGATTTGATGGAGAAGTGCTGGGCGCACATGGCACCTTGTCGGGCGATAGTTCGTGGACTTTCTTCGGCGGAGTAGGCCCGCGTTTCCGCCGTACCCTTCCGCGCGGTTTGGAAGTGTTTGCCCATGGCCTGATCGGATACTCGCACCTGACGCCGCAAACTCCTTACGGCGGAGAGAACGCCTTCGCCTACGAGGTTGGAGGAGGAGTGGACCTGATGCCGCCGCATCACCGCTTCGGCCTTCGCCTGGAAGGCGACATGCTCGGTACGCGGTACTTCAGCGTTTACCAGTACAGCCCCAAAGTATCCGCCGGCGTCGTCTTCAAATTCTAAGAGCTTTCGATAAAGTCGCGAGATCGTCGTTCCTACCCCTTCGCGGAAATGCTTCGTCCGCCGCAGTCGAACAATAATTTGCTGCTTCCGAAGATTCTTCGTTTGTGGTTTCATTCTCAATTGGCAAGCATTGATCGGAGGATTCTTTGGCAGACGACGCGCTGAAAACTTGGGCCGGGAAATGGGCGTTGATAACCGGGGCGAGCGCCGGGATTGGACTGGAGTTCGCAATGCTGCTGGCGGCTGGCGGCGCGAATCTCGTGTTGACGGCACGGCGCGCTGACCGTTTGCAAAAACTGGCTTCCGAGCTTTCCGCGCAACATGGGGTACAAGTGGAAATTTTCTCGGCGGATCTGGTCCGTCCCGAGGCTCCGGTTGAAATCTTCAAGTTTACGGCCGGGAAAAAGATTGAAGTGGAGCTGTTGATCAATAACGCGGGTTTTGGCGCGTTTGGCTACGCGCAGGAAATACCTGTCGAGAAAATGTTGGAGATGATTCAGGTGAATTGCTCCGCTGTGGTTCATCTCACGCGCTTGTATCTTCCTGAAATGATTGTGCGCAAACATGGCGACATCTTGATCCTGGCTTCGCTGGCAGCGTTCCAGGCGGTGCCGTTTAATTCCGTGTACGCGGCAACGAAGGCGTTCGATCTTTTGTTTGCGGAGGGCGTGGCGGAAGAAGTCCTCGAATTTGGCGTTCGGGTTTGCGCGCTGTGTCCGGGAAGCACGACCACTGAATTTCAGCGAGTGGCGGAGCAGCCCGACCGGGTTTTCAAGTCTGCCGAGACTGCGGAAAAAGTTGCGCGCGTGGGTCTCGAGGCGCTCGCGGCGGGGAAAAGCTACGTTATTTCCGGGTTCATGAACCGGTTGATGAAAGAAGGGCAGCGCCTCGCGCCTCGGCGGTACGTCACCCGGACCGCGGCGAAGATGATGCGACCGTCCGAGACTTAGAGTTCCTGGATTCGATCGGCGGTTCGAGAGCTGCGCGGCTAACCGGTATTGAGCGGTTGTGGCCCCGGGTAGAAATGTCGCGGTCGTTTGTTTTGAGTAAGTTACGTCGCATTCTACTTTTTGAGCAGAACCGGGTAGAAATGTGTTGAAGCCGTGAAAGTCATACCGCCTGCGCCCGCCACGGCGGGCAAGCTTTCGTGTTCGAAGCTGCCGAAGTTCGAAAAGCTTAATCGCTGTTCTGGCCCCGGTTAGAAAATTCCCGATCCTTTGTTTTGAGTGAGTTACGGCGAATTCTGTTTGTAGTGCAGAACCGGTTAGAAATGGGCGAAAACCGTCGCGAACGGCGCACGCGGTAAGCGTTGTCGAAGACGGAGTTTTCGAGCTGGTCGGTACGTGCAGGGCCGGCAGTGGGGCTGGCGGGACAACCAGAGTGGTGACCGGCAAGGTCGCAGAGGCATCGTGCGTAGAGGCGTGGTGAGGCCTCGGCCCACCGGTCCAGCCCTTCCGTCGTCCGTGCTCCATCTTCATAGCTCCAGAATTACGCTAGCACGAAGAAGGGCAGTTTCAAAGGACCTGTGTGTTGTAATCGCATGCTCGGGTGGGGACAGTGCGAATGGGGAAATACATTGCTGCAGGGGCAGAGGGAAGGCTCGGGGCGCAAACGGTGAGCAAAGTGATATCGTCTCAATTTACGTGGGAGCCGAAACCGTGAAGATTATTCTATTTGGGGCGACGGGGATGGTGGGGCAAGGAGTGTTGCGCGAGTGTTTGCGCGATCCTGAGGTGGAGCGGGTGCTGGTGATTGGGCGCAGCTCGATCGGGATTCAGAATGAAAAGGTGAGGGAAATCGCGCATCGGGATTTTTTGGACTTTTCGAGTATCGAGGATCAGCTTCGTGGGTATGACGCTTGTTTCTTTTGTCTTGGCGTTTCTTCGGTGGGGATGACGGAGCAGGATTACAAGCGGGTGACGTATGACTACACGATTGCGGCGGCGCAAGTTCTGGCAAAGGAAAATCCGGGGATGACGTTCATCTACGTTTCGGGAACGGGGACTGACAGCTCAGAGAAAGGTAGGCTCGCGTGGGCGCGGGTGAAAGGCAAGACAGAGAATGCGCTGTTCAAGCTGCCGCTCAAGGGGTACATGTTTCGTCCGGGATACATTCAGCCGTTGGGTGGAATCAAGTCGAAGACGAAGCTGTACCACACGCTTTACTCGGTTGTCGGGGTGTTTTACCCCATGTTGCTTGCGATGTTTCCGAATTATGTGACGACGAGTGAGCAAGTGGGGCGGGCGATGATTTGCGTGGCGAAGCGCGGAGCGGAGAAGAGATGGTTGGAAAATGATGACATCAATCATTGTTGCGACGGCGACGCCGCTTGATTCGAGGTCGGAGGGTGGAGTATGGGTGTGGTGATTTCGATGCTGCGCGGGATCAATTTGGGAAAGCGCCGGATCAAGATGGAGGCGCTTAGGGCGCTGTACGAGTCGCTGGGGTTGAGGGACGCGCAGACTTTGCTGCAGAGCGGGAACGTGGTGTTCAGGACCGAGGGGAAGGATTTGATTGCGCTGACCAAGAAGATTGAGAGCGGGATCGAGCGAAAATTTGGGTTTCACTCGGATGTGGTTCTTCGGACGTCTTCGGAACTGCGAGATGTGATTGCGCGAAATCCTTTTGCAAAGCGGGTGGGTGTCGACGCGAGCAAACTGCTCGTGTCGTTCCTGGTCAGCGATCCTGGGGCGGAAGCTCGGGGAAATGTGCAGCGAATCAAGGCGGAGCCCGAGGAGTTGCGAATTGACGGGCGCGAGGTTTATATTTACTTTCCCAACGGGATGGCGCGGCCGAAGCTGTCGATGGCGGTGGTGGAGAGGACGTTGAAGACATCGTGGACAGGGAGGAATTGGAACACGGTGAGAAAGCTGATGGAGATGGCAGAAGGGATGGAGAGGTAGTTCGAACGAAGAATTTATTTTAAGGAGGCAGCTATGGCTAAGAATGGCGGGACGCAATCGAAGGCGCGGGAAAACGAAGCTTTGCAAACACCGACCGACCTCGGGCGCAAGGGTGTGGAGGAAATTACCGGCGAGCTGCGGAAATTGCTAGCCGATACGTTCGCGCTTTATTTGAAGACGAAGAATTTTCATTGGCACATGAGCGGGAAACACTTTCGCGATTACCATTTGCTGTTGGACGAGCATGGCGACCAAATCTTTGCCATGACGGACGATATCGCGGAGCGGGCGCGGAAGATTGGCGGGACGACGATTCATTCGATCAGCGAGATTTCGAAATACCAACGGTTGAAGGACAACAACGAGGAATTTGTGGCTCCGTTGGACATGCTGGCGGAACTTTCCGCTGATAATCAGGCGCTGGCGCGGTATTTCCGC
Source organism: Candidatus Acidiferrales bacterium (assembly GCA_049693595.1). Taxonomy (GTDB): domain Bacteria; phylum Acidobacteriota; class Terriglobia; order Acidiferrales; family UBA7541; genus Palsa-295. The sequence continues at coordinate 18,790 of JBAVQA010000282.1, forward strand.
GCGGCGCACGAGGTGTGCGAGAAGCACAATGATGTCGCTACGGCTAGTTTGATCGAGGTTTGGATCGACCAGACGGAGCGGCGGACTTGGTTCCTGGCGGAGATTGTCAGCGGGATGCAGGCGGAGCATGCGCCGATGTCGAAAGCGGCGGGGGCTGACTAGGGCTGCTTTGTGGATTGCGTACTGCTCCGGGCACCTCAGGGGTTAAAACCCCTGAGGATGGGCGAGTGGTAAGTCGGAGCCCTTCACTTCGTTCAGGGTGAACTGAAGCTCCGAGCCCCTGAAAATCAAAAGAGCCGGCGGGACGCCGGCGCTACGAAAAGCGAGGCCGGGCTGGCGGCGGTCGGAGAAGCCTTCGGACTCGGGCCTCAGGGGTTAAAACCCCTGAGCCAGGCATGCGATTCTGCACGGCTGAAGCCGTGCCCCGACGCGTACAGATTTCATTCTTCCTACTCTTCGTCTTGGGCCTGGGCTTTGGCCAGGCGGTCGATCACCGTAAGGTCTTCCAGGGTGGTGGTGTCGCCGGAGATGCCGCCTTTGTGGGCTAGCTCGCGGAGGAGGCGACGCATGATTTTGCCGCTGCGAGTTTTGGGCAGCCCGTCGGCGAAACGAACGTCAGAGGGCCTGGCGATGGAGCCGATTGTTGTGGCGACGTGATCCATTAGCGCGGAGCGGAGCTCCTTGCTGGGAGTGTGGCCGGTGCGCAGGGCGACGAAGCAAATGATGGCTTCGCCTTTGATTTCGTCGGGGCGCGCGACGACGGCAGCTTCAGCAACTGCTGCGTGGCTTACGAGGACGCTTTCGATTTCCATGGAGCTTAGGCGGTGGCCGGCGACTTTGATGACGTCGTCCACGCGGCCGAGGACCCAGATGTAGCCGTCCTTGTCACATTGAGCGGCGTCGCCAGCGAAATAGACGCCGGGGATTCGTTCCCAATACTCGCGCTTGTAGCGCTCGTCGTCGCCGTAAATTGTGCGGAGCATGGAGGGCCACGGCTTCTGGATGGTGAGGTAACCGGTTTCTCCTGGGCCAACGGGCTCGCCTTTCAGATTCACAACGCGAGCGGCGATGCCTGGAAGCGGCAGGGTGGCGGAGCCGGGTTTTGTGGGCGTCGCGCCGGGGAGCGGAGAAATTAGGATCGAGCCGGTTTCGGTTTGCCACCAAGTGTCCACGATGGGGCAGCGATTTTTGCCGATGGCTTCGAAATACCATTTCCACGCGGCGGGATTGATGGGCTCGCCGACGGTGCCGAGAACGCGAAGGCTGGACAAGTCGTATGGTTTGAGCCAATCCATGCCCCAAGCCATGAAAGCGCGGACGGCGGTGGCGGAGCTGTAGAAGATGGAAACTTTGTAACGGTCGATAATTTCCCAGAAGCGGTCCTTGCGCGGAAAATCGGGCGCGCCCTCGTACATCACGATGGTCGCGCCGTTCGCGAGCGGGCCGTAAACGATGTAACTGTGGCCGGTGACCCAGCCGATGTCGGCGGTGCACCAATAAACGTCCTGATCGCGCAAATCGAAAACCAGTCTCGTGCTCCACATGCATTGCAGCAAGTAGCCGGCAGAGGTGTGCAGGACGCCCTTGGGTTTTCCGGTGGTGCCGCTGGTGTAGAGAATGTACAGCGGATGCTCGGAATCAAGCTCGAGGGCGGGGAAATTTTTCTCGGCTTTCTCTTCGAGCTCGTGCCACCATAAATCGCGTCCTGCTTTCCAGGCGACTTTTTCTTTCGTGCGTCGAACGACGATGGACTTTCCGACAGTGGGGCACTTTTCCAGAGCGGCGTCGGCAGTCTCCTTCAGCGGAACGATTTTTCCACGGCGGTATCCACCGTCGGCGGTGATGAGCAGTGTGGATTTGCAGTCCACGATGCGATCGGCAAGAGCGGTAGCGCTGAATCCGCCGAACACCACCGAGTGCACTGCGCCGACGCGCGCGCAACCCAGCATGGCGATGGGGAGTTCGGGGATCATGGGCATGTAAATCGTGACGCAATCGCCGGGCTTCACGCCGAGTGAACAAAGAACGTTCGCGAATTTGCAGACGCGTTCGTGAAACTCGGCATAGGTGAACTGAACGGTTGAGCCGTCTTCGCCTTCCCACATCAGGGCGGGCTTATTCGCATTCTTTTCGAGATGGCGGTCGAGGCAGTTGTAGGAGACGTTGAGCTTGCCGTCGGCAAACCATTTCGCGTGAGGGAGATTCCATTCAAGGACTTTGGTGGGAGCCTTGAACCAATCGATCTTTTTCGCTTGTTCGCCCCAGAATTCTTCGGGGTTGGCCAAGGCCTTCTGATACATCTCTCGATACTCTGCGAGGGATTTGACGTGAGCTTTTTTGCTGAAGTCCTCCGGCGGCGGGATGGGCTTCTCTTCGAGGACGTGCGGGTCGAATTCTAGCATGGCTTCTCCGGTGGCCGGGCGCACGCCGAAAGCCTGCCGCGGCCGGTGGCAGGAACTGCGAAAGGACCGCTCGCCCGCCCCTACATTATTCAAGAGCGGCGGTTTGGTCAAGAACCGCGATTACACGGTAGCATCCTAGCGTTGGAAAGCCGAAAAATCGACAACTCGCGGGAACTGCACCGCGAAAGGAAGGCGCTGCGCGCCGGCTTTTTTTGTCGGAGCCCTTCGCTGCGCTCAGGATGAACTAAAGCTCCGACCCACTGAAAAACTGCGGCAGTGGATGTTCGCGAGGCAAATTAGGACACTTCGGGGTGACCGATATGGGGAGCCGAAAAGAGCCGGCGGGACGCCGGCGCTACGAAAACCGGCGTCGCAGATAGCGCGCCACGGTGGGCGGGTCGCGAATCATTGCCGGAGAAAAGTGTTTGGCCAATCCATGAAATTTGCCAAGCATTCGCGGCGGGCGCAGCAAGCAGCGCCCCTACGGGATATTGCTGCGGCGGCTTGCGGCCGCTTTCGCGCGTGCGATTCGGTGCGGCGCCGACCGGAGTTGTTTGCGCGCCGAGTCGAGTCGGAGACGGCCCAACACGGCGGGGAGGCACCAATCGGGAGATTGGCGTTCCCGGGAGATTGGGCCTGTGCCGGTGGAAAAGCGAAGGGGGCAACCTCAAACCGGGCAAAATTGGGGAACTTTTCGGGGTGCGCGCGGGAATATGTAACGAGAGTCGGGGCCAGCCGTCAAACGACATGAGATGAAGAGCGAGACGGAGTTGATGGGCGACGGTTTGTTGCTCGGGCGGATGATCGCGGGTGATGAAGAGGCGTTCACGCTGCTTTACCGCCGCAGGCATCCAGCGATTTATCGCTTTGCGTTGCATATGAGCGGAAACGTGGCTTTGGCGGAAGACGTGACGCAAGAGGTCTTCATGACGCTGATTCGAGACGCGAAAAGATTTGATCCGGCGCGCGGAACGCTCGGCGGCTTCCTTTTTGGGATTGCGCGGAATCATCTGCGCAGGCGCTGGGAGCAGGAACGGCACTCGTTGCCTCTTCCAGGCGACGCGGACGAACTCGATTCGCTGTTGTCCTCTTCTGCGCGCGTTGGAAGAAACGGACTCTCAAGCGGAAACGGCAATGGCAACGGCCGCGGGCCATTTTTGCTGAGCCGGGATGAATTTACGTCATTGGAAACGGTGGGGCGGGTGCGGCAAGCCATCTCGACACTGCCGGAGAATTATCGGGAAGTTGTGATCCTGTGCGAGCTGGAAGAAATGAGTTACGAAGATGCGGCGTCGGCGCTGGATTGCCCGGTGGGTACGGTGCGGTCGCGACTGCACCGTGCGCGTGCGTTGCTGGTTGAGAAGTTGCACGACAGCCAGCCGATGCGGCGGGCGTCGGCGGTGGGCGAATGAAAAACGAGGCAGATGCTATGGATTGCGTGGAATTCAACGAGATTTATCAGGATCTGGACCGACCGGGTACTTCGGGGTTTCGGTTTCGCGAGCGCGCTCTGGCGCATGCGGAGTCGTGTTCATCCTGTGGTTTGCTGCTTACCGACGGGGAAGCGCTGGATTTCGCTCTGCGCAATTTGACTCAGCATAATGCGGGCCGCGAGGTGCCGCCGCGAGTGGAAGCAGCGCTATTGCGCGAATTCCAGGCGTCGAAACTTGCAGGGTCGCGGCGGAGAGTTCACGGGCAGCTTGCCGCGCTTGGCGCTGCGGCTGCGATTCTGCTGGCGCTGGGATTGGGCGTGCAGCACCGGATTGCGTCCCAGCCGCATAAGGCAACACCGCAGGCTGCAAATTTGGCGACAGCTCCTGGGACGGAGGCTTCTGCAACGGCAGCGCAGCACGAAGCGGCTGCGAGCGAAGCGGACGAGGACGAATATGCGAAGGAGTTTGTGCCGCTGCCGTATGCGGATGATCCTGCTGCACTGGAAGGCGGGGCGATTGTGCGAGTGACGCTTCCGCGATCAGCGCTCCCGTCGTTTGGGTTGCCGGTTACGGAGAGTGACGGCACGGACAGGGTATTCGCAGACCTATTGGTGAGCGAAGACGGAACACCGCAGGCTATCCGGCTGGTGTCTGACGCAAATCCAAACATTAATTTTTGAGAGTGAGAAAAAGCATTTGGAGGAAGTTCGAATGAAAGCCAGGAACTGGTTTCTGAGCATGGGCGCGATGACAGTGTTGTTTTTGACAGTAAGCCTCAGTGCCTGGGCGCAATCTGCCGAGCCGACGGAACCTGCTCCGCCGCCCCCGCCACACCATGGGGGAGCAATGTTCGAGCGAATGGGGCCGGGATTCGATGGCATGGGGTTTGTGGGTTTCGAGGCCGGACTGGCAGGCAAGACCGTGACGGGCGCACCTTTCTCGGCAAGCTTTTCAACGCAAACCACGGAAACACTGACGGATGGAAACAAAATCGAGCGTAACACGACGGGCACGATTGCGCGTGACACTGCAGGCCGCACTCGCCGCGACATGACGCTGCCAGCAATCGGGCCGTGGGCGGCTTCGGGCAAGACTCCGCCGCAGGTGTCGTTCATCAATGATCCGGTGGCGGGAACGCACTACGTTCTGGAAGCAAACACAAAAACGGCGCACCAAATGTCAGCTCATAACCACGGGCCGGATGCTGGCCGCGCGGCGAGCATGGCGGCAAGAGTTCAGAAGAATACAACGACCGAGTCACTGGGCACACAAACGATCAACGGGGTTTCAGCGCAAGGCACGCGCACCACACGCACCATCCCTGCGGGTGAAATGGGGAACGAGAAGCCTATCGTTATCGTCAAGGAGACTTGGTATTCGCCCGAGTTGCAGATCACAGTGATGACCAAGCGCACCGATCCGCGCATGGGCGAGACGGTTTCGCAGGTGACGAATATTCAGAGGCAAGAACCGGCGGCTACGCTCTTCCAGGTGCCATCGGATTACACGGTAAAGCAGGGCCGCGGCGGGCGCAATACGACCCCGCCGTTGCCGCCAGCTGAGGAATAACGGCTAGTTCGCCGAACGAGTTTACCCCGATGCAGTCAAAACTTGCGGGCGGAACCCCCACCCACGCTTCGCCCGCAAGCCCCCCCTCTGCGCTAGTCACCCACTAGAAATTTGAAAAGGCGCCAATCAGGAGATTGGCGGTCCCGGGTTAAAAAGGGCGCGGTCGAGAAGTTCCACGACGTGCAGGACTTCCTGCCCCGTGTTGTGAATGGCGGCGCCTGCGCGTAACTGCAAAATGCATCCGGGATTTGCGGTGAGGATGGCTTGAGCGTTGGTCCGCTGCGCATTAGCCATTTTGTCGGTCAGAAGATCGAGCGCGGCATTCGGCTCGGTCACATTGTAAACGCCGGCGGAGCCGCAACAAAGATCGGAGAGCGGCATCTCCACGAATTCCACGGAAGGAATGGCGCGAATCAGCTTTCGCGGGGCTTCGCGAATTTTCTGTCCGTGCGCGAGATGGCAGGAATCCTGGTAGGTGACGCGCATGGGAAGAGGCCGCATGGGCGCGACGAGGCCGAGTTCGGCCAGGAATTCGGAAATGTCGCGGACTTTCGCGGAGAATTTCCGGGCGCTTTCACGATCGGCGCCGTTCGCTTCAAACAAGTGCGTATATTC
>JBAVQA010000283.1:0-8973 GCA_049693595.1 Candidatus Acidiferrales bacterium
GCCGAGCTCCTGGCTACCACGCCGACATTGGCTGTTCAAGTTGCGCACGAGCAGATACAGCCTGACAGCGTGGCTAAGTTTCTCTTCACATCCGGTTCGACCGGCATGCCCAAGGCCGTTATCAACACCCACCGGATGATCTGTTGCAACCAGCAAATGATCGCGCAGGTATTTTGCTTTCTGCAGGACGAACCTCCCGTCTTGGTGGACTGGCTGCCTTGGAATCACACGTTTGGCGGAAACCACAACGTGGGCATCGCTCTTTACAACGGCGGGAGTTTTTATATTGATGACGGCAAGCCAGGTCCCGGATTCATCGCCGAAACCATTCGAAACCTGCGCGAGATCTCTCCTACGGTTTACTTCAACGTTCCCAAGGGCTATGAGGATCTGCTGCCGGCCCTGCGCTTAGAAAACGAGCTCCGTGAAAACTTTTTTCGCCGTCTGCGCCTGATGTTTTATGCAGGCGCAGGCCTATCACAACCGGTCTGGGATGCTTACCGAGCTTTGGCGCTTGAGACCTGCGGCGAACGAATCGTGATGGTCACGGGTCTCGGCGCCACGGAGACTTCTCCGATGGCCATTCAAACCTCCTGGGAAACAGATCGGGCCGGCGTCGTCGGTATTCCTATTCCCGGAGTGGAGGCAAGACTTGTGCCGCGCGGCAAGAAACTCGAAGTGAGTGTTCGCGGACCAAACGTAGCTCCAGGTTATTGGCGCCAACCGGAGCTCACGCGAAAGACGTTTGACCAGGACGGATTCTACAATTTCGGAGATGCTCTTCGCTTCGTGGATCCTTCCGACGTGAACAAAGGTTTCGAATTCGATGGGCGTCTCTCGGAGGATTTCAAGCTTGCGAGCGGGACATGGGTCAACGTAGGCGTTCTCCGTGGCGGGATTCTGAGCCACTTCGCCCCATTTGTCCGCGACGTCGTTGTAACCGGCCACGATCGAGACGAGGTTGGTCTGATGATCTTTGGAGATATCGATGAATGTCGCGCTCTTTGCTCCGGGCTTGAGCGCTCCTCATCTGCAGCGGAGGTTTTCGGACATCCAAACGTGCACCGGCGTTTTCAAGAGTTGCTCGAGAGCTTTGCCGTGAACGCCACAGGGAGTTCCAACCGCGTCACGCGCGCGATCGTGGCGCACGAGCCTCCTTCACTGGATGCGGGCGAAATCACCGACAAGGGTTCGCTGAACCAGCGCGCAGTCCTCGAACGGCGGACTGCAACTGTCGATCTGCTTTACGCAGCGGAACTCTCCTCACAAGTTTTGCGAATCAAGCGGAAATAATTTGCGGCCCGGCGAGGGCGTGGAAAAGTTTCTTGATTTCCTGCGATCGCGCCGCAACGCCGCTCGGGTTCTAGCTGCTTCTCAACGTGCAAGAGCTTTCGCGGCGCCCGATTAATAGAGGCTGCCGAGTGCAGGGCGAGCGCACTACACAAAAATGATCGGCCTAATCTCCATCGTCGCGCTCGGCTTCTTCCTCGGGATGCGGCATGCCACCGATCCCGATCATGTGATCGCTGTTACAACTATCGTCGCACGGTACCGAAAGATCGGCCACGCTGCGGTGATCGGTGCATTGTGGGGCGTGGGCCACACCCTCACGATCCTGTTGGTGGGAAGCGGAATCATTCTGTTCGGCTGGGTTATTCCAACTCGCGTCGGTCTCTCCATGGAATTCTCCGTGGGATTGATGCTGATTCTCCTGGGTGTCCTGAACTTGACCGGCATGCTCCAGTGGATTACCGACACGTTTTCTCCCGGTGCTGCAATATCGGGAGCAGCTCATTCTCACCCTCATAGCCATGGTGACTACACTCATACTCATCCACACCAACACGAACCCGAGGACCACCCGCACGCGTCAGAACAAACTCCTCTGGGCTGGTTCGATCGCCATTTCGGCCGAATCGGTCTCTATCAAGTCATGCGGCCTCTAATCGTAGGACTCGTCCACGGCCTGGCTGGTTCTGCCGCCGTTGCTCTGTTGGTCTTGACGACAATTCAGAATCCGAAATGGGCGGTTGCATATCTCCTCGTTTTTGGAATCGGCACGATTGCAGGAATGATGCTTATTACCGGGGCGATGGTCCTGCCCTTTGCCTACGCGGACAAACGATTCTCGCGACTTAATCAAGGATTGCGAATTGCTTCCGGACTAATCAGCGTGGCCTTCGGTCTTTTTCTCGTTTACGAAATTGGCTTCGTGAATGGACTGCTCACCAGCCATCCGCACTGGACTCCTCGCTGACCGGCAAGCGATTTGTACGCCGCTGGTGGCCATATACCATCGTCACGTTCACAACCTGCTTCGCTCTCCTGGAGACTCCTGTTTCGCTCATTCTGTGCAATCCTTGTGCAGCTGTGCCTTTTAGTCTCTTACTATCACATGCTTATACCTGACCGCTGGTTACAGTAACCGGCATTCACCCGGGGAAGCCGAGGCCAATAACTTTCCGAAACAAGCCTTTGATCGCGCCTTCTATCGCGAGACCAAACTAAGTCACGGAAAAAAATGGCGCGGACGACGAGACTCGAACTCGCGAACTCTGCCGTGACAGGCAAGATGAAATGGAAACTCAAGCACTTACGGAGAACGGGAGGGCACAGAAAGAAACACGTTAGAAGGGTAGGGAACTCTTATTGTTCCCGAATTCTTCCCGCGTTCGAAGCGTCGGATATTCCGAAACCAAAATTGGCGGACGGATTGGCAACGACGCGGAGAAAGTGGAATTCGATACGCGGGTCAGACGTGAACCCGCGACCTTCGGGTTATGAGCCAAACGAACGATTCGCCCGTCTTTGCTTCTCATTGACTTACATGGTCCCAGCTCTCTCTATTTCACGGATTGTTCTTCGGTATTCTGTTTCCAGTTTGTTCCCCATTTGTTCTCAGATTGTGAGATGACCCCCTGTGGTGAGACAAATTCGTTGGGCACACTTGCATTGTGTGACCGAGAACCTTAGAGATCATCGAACTAATCATCATTTCGGTTCGGAAAAAGTCGTGTAAAATAAAAACGCTTATAGAGGGGGGATCTTCTGCAACACTTTCTCTTTCTGATGATGCGCCCGGCGAGTTCTTTGGTACGGGCCGCGGACTTCCGATCTAGCCAGAGCTGCGAGCGCCTCATCACATGAAGTCGTCGTCCGGTCTGCACTCTAAGACTTTCCTACTGATCCTGTTGATGGTGACTTTCGGTCCGCTCGGTAACGCCCTCCTCAGTAAAGGCATGAAGCACATCGGCCCGGCGACAATTCGGACGTTTCCGGATTTTCTTCACATCCTCTATCAGGTTTTCTCATCGGGGGTAATTTGGCTCGGCATGGGATCTCTGCTGATGTTCTTTTTATCCTATATGCTGGTCTTGTCCTGGGCAGACTATAGCTACGTCCAACCAGCGTCTTCATTTGCCTACGGCGTTGTAGCCTTGTGGGGTCATTTTCTACTGCACGAAACTGTCAAACCGACTCGGTGGCTGGGCGTGCTGATCATTTGCGTGGGTGTTTTTGTCGTAGGGTACACACACCCTCGAACAACGGGACACAAACACAACTAATGCTTTGGGAAATCCTACTCTTACTCTTGATTGTAATCGCCGGAACAGGAGGCGAGTTGTGCATTTCGCGAACGATGAAGACCATTGGCGAAGTAACAGATTTCCGCCCCATTAACTTGTTTCGCGTGATGATCCGCGCGATGCACGTTGGATGGATGTGGATCGGTCTCCTGTTGTCGATTATTGCCTTTCTCGCTCTGCTTGGGGCGCTTTCGATTGAGAATGTAAGCTTCGTCGTGCCGGTCACAGCGATTAGCTATGCAGCAGGCACTCTGGGTGGAAAAATTTTTCTCGGGGAACGCGTCTCGCTCCAACGGTGGGCTGGCGTGGCACTCGTTTGCATCGGAGTGACGCTGGTGTTCTTAGGTCGAAAGTAGGAATGGTTTTCCGCTTAAGCCTTGCGGTATTCACTCAAGCTAGGTGCCGGACATTTGGGAAGTCGTTAGGTACCTAGCGGTGCAGGGCGAAAATGTCCCAACAAACCAACCTCAGAGGTCACTTTTCAACAGAACTCGAAGTTACTGGGAGGAGCAAACCGTCGCGAATGTAATATTCGCCGTCGCGCCAGCGCACCGTCTTGCGAACAAAGCTGGCCACCCAGATGACGAGGGCAAAGGCATCCCATAGTGGGATCGATGGCAATTCTTTCCACAAGCCGGGCTGCTTCAGGCCGCGAATGCCAATACTCCAAGTCATGGCGACCCGCAACCCCAGGTAAGTACCGACATAGGCCAGAGCCACTCCCGCCGAAGGATGGATCGCAATCGCTGCCAGCGACCACGCCAGGCCTTGCGTGAGAAGCAAACCAAAATGTCCCCAAGGACGCATGTGCCGCATCACGACCATCCAGCGCATGCGTTTGTCTAGGAGTTCTCTGAAAGAGTGATATCCGGCAAACTTCAAAACGGTATAAGGGAGAAGTTTAACTTCGTGGCCGTGCTCGGCAATCAGCCGGCCCACCAAGAGGTCGTCGCCCGGCTGGTTTTCGATCGCCTGAAGGCCACCGAACTCCGCCAGCCGTGTGCGTGAAGTTGCAATCGTGGGACCGAGAGCGAATTTGACTCCGTCCAATTGCCAACCGACCAGGATTCCGGCATAAAAGTCTGAAACCATCCCGATGGTTTGAAGATTCTCCGTTAAGGTTTGCCGATGAGCGGGCATGTAGAAGCAAGTCACCGCTCCTACTTTAGGGTTGGCGAGAGGAGCGACTACAGTTCGCAAATAATCGGGCGGAACTCGAACGTCACTGTCACCCATGACCAGAACTTCGTTTTGCGCTTCTCCGACTAGGCGGCTCAATTTCGCGACTTTGTCGTTCGAAGCGGTGCTGCCAGAGCTAAACAGAATTCGAATACTACGCTCAGGGAAATCGCGAATGAGTTTTTCAATGATCGGAATCACGGGATCGTCAGTCTGGCCCACGCAGAAGAGAAGCTCGTACTCGGGGTAATCTTGACAACAGAAGCTGGCAAAGTTTTCGTAGGCTTCGGGATCAAGCCCGCGGATCGGTTTCAGGATACTCACTGGCGGTGTGAACACGTTTTGCGTTAGGGACCGCCGAAAGAATCGCCAGGAACTGTACAGAACAACCGAATAGTAGATGAAAGGGATGGCCGCTAAACCAAGGAAGACGTAGGTCGCTACATTTGAAGTCATTGAGGCGCAGAACTCACCAGCGGGTGATTTGTAAAGAGATATTTGCCACCGCTTTCGGCGACTAACGCAAGTTGTGAATGCCCGGCCAATTCTTCCAACCGCCCAACCTCTGACTGGGTTGCCACGATATAGCAACGTTGCGGCTCGAGCCACAGATTCCTAAAATCCGAGTCCTGAATGAACACGTCCGGCGCTCCGGGAGCATAGGCGCCGTATTCGAGATTCTGCCGGCGACCGTTCAGAAGCAGAGCGGTTCGGTTTGTGTAGAAAAATACCGAAGAAAAAGTGTAGTAGTGATGGTCCACGATCAGGGTACCGTCAGGGGACTTCAGGATTGCCTCCGCCAACGGCCGTGAGGATAAGTAGGGGTCAAAAACGACAAGCGCCAAGCGAGCTGCGTGAAAGAAGACGACCATCATCAGAGCGGCAGCCAGGAACGCGCGCTGCCCTGTCGCTCGAAGCGTCCCCAGTGAGCCGACAAGAAAGGCGATCCCCGCAACCAGCAAAGGGATGCGAAGATAGGCAAACGACTCGAGCGTGAGATCTGCCATATGGCCAAGCGAGAGTGTATAGAACGATGGGTGTGAGGTAAGCGCCTTCGAGATATCTCCGGGCGTGGGGATATTGCGCACGTAGAAGAAAATACCGATCGTCGCTAGAGCTGCCAATCCGCTGATCGCGGAAATCACGCGCGTTCCTCGCCGCACCCAAGTCCCTTCTAGCGCCATCGCAGAGCCCAGTAGCAGAGCGAGCGCTGGGTAGCAAGGCATCGAATAATACTCTTGCGTCGTGGAAAACGTAAAGAAGACGAGTACAAACCCCGCCCAGCACAGTGCAAGCAATCTGGTTCGTCCTGCACGATCGATGGGCTTGAAAGAAAGCCTTGCGACAGCTGGGAAGTAAACGCTCCAAGGAAACAGCCAGACAAAATGCAGCAACCAAAAGTAAAGACGCGGGACTGTATTGTAATCACGCGGATAGCGTAAATTCAGGAAACGGAGGAGCTGCTCGTTGATGAAGTAAAACCAGAGAAATCCATGGTACTGGCCGGGCCCGCTGTGCAGCGTAAATTCGAAGTAGGGAGGGTTCCTCAATGTGGCCAGGAAGTGCCAAGGAACCGCGATCAAGAGCACGACTAATGTTCCGGTAAGAACGTGAAGCCGTTTCCAAGTCTCGACGGAAAAGAGTTGGTGCGTAAAAAAAAGATAGATGACCCCCGCAGCAACCGGGAAAACAATGGCAATCAGACTCTTCAATAAGAGTCCAGTTCCAAGGCTAGCGGCCAGGACGAAAGCCCAAACGCGCGGATGAGGTTCCTTGTCGTCCAGGGCGCGCAAGAACGCCCACATCGCCAAAGCTGTAGTTAGCGTCAGCATGACATCCGGAATCAGAATTCGTGTGAACAGAAAGAGTCCGATGCCTGTCGCCATGCATAACCCGGCATAGAAACCCGCCCGTTTCCCGAATGCCCAGACGCCGAAAGCAGCTGTCAACCAAGCAACACCCATGGCGGAAAGCGCAATGGGGATTCGCGCAGACCAGTCATGCACGCCGAAGATTTTATAGGATCCGGCAATTAGCCAATAAACAAGAGGCGCTTTTTCAAGGTAAGCGACGCCATCCAGATGTGCCGTCACCCAATCACCGGAAGTGAGCATGTTCCGAGAGATCTGAGCGTGCACCGCATCCACGTCATCCATCAGGGACGGCGGAGAAATGATGCAGCCCAGATAGATTGCTCCTGCAAAGAGCAGAACGGCCAAGTAAAGGTACCAGTACTTTTCCGGGATGCGATCATCCGCCGACGGATAGGATGTTGTCTGAATTCTCGATTTTTTCATCAGGAGCAGCGGAACCTTGCTGGTGAGCTAAGGGCATGCCGTGCGAGTCTTCGGAATCGGCGCGAACGCCGTAGGCTTACAAAATCCCACTTTGCGGACGTCTGCAGCATCAAGACTTACTGTACTCGGCCCGGGCCTTCTTTGTTCTGAATGCCCGGCCTGGAGCTTGTTTCATCTTGCGATCGAACGCACCCGCGTTTTCAAACTGCGACTCGGATGGCACGGTACCGACTGCCGCGCTCTCTTGGTGGCGGAGTTCATTGCGAGCACGCCGCCAGTTCACGTGGGGCAGGATCAGAGATGGATCGATGCGGTCCTGGTATTTCAGAGCGATATTCAGAAGAGAGTCCAACAGTGAATGAGAAAGATAATGAGGTTCCCAGCCAAGATCGAGAAGCTTTGAATGTTTCGCGTTGTAATAGTGTTCCTCTGCCTCGACTCGAGGGTCCGTCAAATGAGTGACTTGGACTGTCACGCCGAGCTTTTTCGCCGCCATTTTCACCATTTGCGCAATTTCTAGGACCGAAAATTGCTCTGTGAACTGGTTGAATACGCGGCATTCACCCCGAGCGGCGGGGTTCAGGCATGCGATCTCAATACACCGCACGGTATCTCGAATATCGAGAAAGCCGCGCGTTTGCCCGCCCTTCCCGTAAACGGTGAGCGGGTGTCCGATAGCCGCTTGAACACAGAAGCGGTTCAGGACCGTGCCAAATATTTCATCGTAATCAAAGCGGTTGACCAAAGCCTCGTCCAACGCCACCTCATCGGTCACCGTTCCATAGACAACTCCCTGATTGAGATCGGTGGCCCTCAGTCCCCAAACCTTGCAAGTAAACATTATGTTGTGGCTGTCGTGCACTTTCGAAAGATGATAGAAAGAGCCGGGTTGCTTTGGATAGGGGAGCACGTCTGTTCGACCGTTGTGCTCAATCTTAATGTAGCCCTCTTCGATATCAATGTTCGGAGTGCCATACTCGCCCATGGTTCCGAGCTTCACCAGGTGACAATCAGGGACGAATTCTCGAATCGCGAACAACAGATTCAGGGTTCCGACGACATTGTTCACTTGTGTGAAGACAGCGTGCTTCCGGTCGATCATTGAGTAAGGCGCGGCTCGTTGCTCGGCAAAATGGATAACCGCCTCCGGCTCAAGCTCCTGGATCGTTGAAGAAAGAAATTCATAGTCGGTCACGTCGCCGACAAAAAGTTCAATGGTTTTGCTTGTAAGCGCCTGCCAAACGCGTAGCCTGTCCGCGAGCGGAAGGATCGGAGTCAACGTTTGCGCTCCGAGTTCATGATCCCACTGGCGGCGCGCGAAGTTATCGACTATGGCAACCGAGTGTCCCCTGGCCGATAGATGCAAAGCTGTAGCCCATCCGCAGTAGCCGTCTCCACCAAGTACGGCGATCTTCATGTACCCTCCACGATGTACACTCTAACAGCCGAGCATAACCCATTTCCAGTGTCGCGGCCGTCTCGAAATCAGTTCAGTATTCATACGAATGACCAGTGTCATCCCACAACTCCCCAAAGACCCACACAATAGCGACGGCGTTTTCGGAAGTCGCTCGACCAGAAGGCCAGAGACAAAGAAAGGCCAAAAGCACCAGCACACCTATTAATATCCATGCGATCATTCAGCTGTCGGCTTCTGAGGAGCGAGCGCATGCGTCCCAATAGCAATTTCCATGGCTGTGTTTTTCGGGAACACTAGGTCGCGTCCGCGCGCGATGAAGTGCGAATAGACCGACATGCTTGCGCCATATGCACCCATCGCCATGCCAAGCGGCTGCGAGTGCACGAACGCGCCTATAAAAATACCGACAAGCTTGAATCCCCCAACGCCTCCGGCCACCCGACCGCCAGTGGTTCCACTTGTATTGCCGGCACCTCCATCACTATCGGTG
>JBAVQA010000284.1:0-6193 GCA_049693595.1 Candidatus Acidiferrales bacterium
GCGTTCAACCGCGTGTTCGCGCCGTCATGGTCGCCCGTTCCCCAGCGGAAGGGGAAACTATGTCAGCGTCTGCAGTTCGAATCCTTGTTGTCGGTCACGCCTCTCCCAGCACTCTTGCGACGCTTCAATTACTCGAGCAGGAAGGCTGGGGCTCGCACCGCGTTGACACCGTCGTGGAAGCTAAAGGTGCGTTGAAAATAATCCGGTTCGACGTCGTTCTGGCTGAAGAAAATATCGGCGCCGATAGCGGCTACGACCTGTCGAATTCCGTTTTGGAATTGCAGGGTACGTTGCTCGTTTCCATTGCGCTTTCGGAAGCTACGCTGTGGCTGCCGGTAGTCCAATGCGGGAAACGCACTCTCGGCGACCGGGCGCTAAACGCTTCCACTCTGCAGTTGGAAGTTCGAGAGGCGCTGACGGCGATCGCCGGGACTCGAACATCGTCGATGGCTCGCAAAGCGCCCACCTCCATTGCGGACCGCGCGGCTCGTCTATCCATTTTGGCGATGGACCGCCGCAAGGGTCCGGACGGGATAAGGCCGCAGTTCGAACCCGCGCGACTAGAGCGTTTACTGCCTTCGCCACGCAAACCTTCCGCAGCCGCTGCGATTTCTGTCCCTGACGAACCATCAAATCGTAAACCTGCCAAACCTGGTGCGATCCCGCGCGGCGACGTGCCGCGACGAGATTTTCGCTAACATCGGTTGAAGGCCAGAGCAAAGTTGCGCCGGCAGAAAGTTCCGAGTGCGGCATCCGCTTAGAGGAGGGACCATGAAGCCAGTCGTATCCGGAGGACGCGTCTTCGCTCCGCCGAAACAGTTGAAGGCAACGCTGCCGTCTTCCGCGCTGCGCGAATTCGTCCCCCAGTCGGATTTGACCGAGTCGCTTCTCTGCGCCTACGACCAGGTTGCGCATCGAGCCTACGATAAATTCTTGGATCGCGGAGCTCGAACCGGCAACGAGCTCGAAGATTGGCTGGAGGCCGAGCAGGAAATTCTGGGTCTGATGGACGTGGACGTCGCGGAAGCCGCGGGGTTCGTAACCGCGCTGGCTTCGCTGCCCGGGTACCGAAGCGCGCAAATCACACTGGGCATCGAACCGCGCTGGATTTTGATTTTTGGCCGTCACGAATCCGAGGATCACGAGGAGGCGCCCGCATTGGTGCGCTCGCTGGACCCGTTGCGCGGGCCGCCGCGCATGGACGCCGCTTCCCTCGCCGTCATGTGCGCCCACGCGTCCCGCGAAAATTTCCCGGCACGGACCGCCGATCCGGCGCATCCCGCATCGCACGTTTTTTGCATCATGGAACTCCCCGCGGAAGTAGACCCTGCGCGATGCACGGCCATCCTGTCGAATGGCCTCCTCGGCATACGCATGCCCAAAGTCCGAGCCAAGAAAATCGAAAACACGAGAACCGTTTTGGCTCCGTAAAGGCGCAGCGTTTTGATCCAGGTGTAAACATCGGTCGGCCACGATTCCGGCCGCACCCTTTCTTCGTAGGGGAGCGGGAGCATGCCCGAGATGGGAGCAGAGACGCAACAGGCGGGCATGACGCTGGAGCGGAGATGGTTTTGTAGCGGCCGCCTTTAGGCGGGCAGCTTTCTCGTCGCATCGTTGGGCAAAACCTGCCGGCCTAAAGGCCGCCGCTACAACTTCCACGGCAATTTGATTAGACGATTAGTCCGGGAGTTAGCGTCATTGCTAGCGTTCCATTAGGCTGGGTTTGCGCGGAGTGACCACCGGAGCGACAACCGCGGGCGTGATGAATTCGCGGAGTTTTTGCCGCTGGAGGAATGCGAAGAGGAAGGCTTCGGCGGCCAGAACAGCGAGCGCGACCAGCCATAGCTGGTAGTGAGCTGCCCAGTCCGCGACTGACAGCGACGAAATTCCTGACGGAATCAGCATGGCCGAATATGGGGCGACGGACTGGCGCAGTAGGACGTGAGCCACTCCGAAGATGATGCCGGTGCAAGTGTAAAACACGATCAAGTAAATTATGGCGGAGGCAAGCGGACGCCGCGTGCGACGCAAGCCCATCCACTGCAAGTACAGCAAGTCGCGCGCGAGCCAAAGCGCGAAGAAGGCGATGCTCACCAGCGCGAGTCCCCAATCCCAATCACCGGTCGAGACATTTCTATAAACGCGGATTAGCTCCAGGATTCCAAGCCCCGCGACGATCATGCCCGCCAGCACATAGGGAGCGGGCCAAAGTGCGGCCCAGAAACCCGCCGCGCGGTCGCCCAGCACTTGGATTCTTTGACGCACGCGTTCGCGATTGCGCAGCAGAACTATTCCTAGCAAGGCGAAAAGCCAGAAACTGATGCGCAGAAGTGTTTCTTCGATTTGGCTCGGGGGAACCGGCTCGAAACCTTTCAACTGACCGGACGGGCCGAAGATCGGTGGGCCAGCCGGCGATTTCCAATTAAAGAAGCCGAGCATCAACACGTTCAAATAAATGGCGAACCCGAAAGCTTGCATGGGCGAATATAGCTCGTAAACTGCGGGGTCGCGTTTCAAATTGCGAACGATCGCGAGCAAGAACCATGCGCCGAGCGTGACATAGATCACCATCAGGACGATGAAGTGCGAGACGGAGACGCCGAAGAAGATGTCAACTAAAGCCCGCGGCGGGTCGGACTGAAATGCCCCGGAAGCGGCAAACGGGTTGAGTTGGTGGAAAGCCCAGTTTGATTGAATGATGGCGGGATTGCCCCGCTCGGGGAAATAATCAGTGGATGTAAAGGCAACTAAAATCAGGTAAGGCAGAACCGCTATTGCGGAGACTCCGCGTCCCAACGTCGTCGAGATCAGGAGAGCGAGAAGGTGAAATGCAACGCAACCGACGAGCAGTATGGCGTATGCCTCGACTACCGCCGCGAGCGGAGCATGTCCGAGAACTGCGGCGAAAATAGCGATGGGCATGAGACACAGGACGATGAAGTAAGTGAGAATCGGCGCGCCGAAAAGTTTTCCGACAGCCAGCTCGAAGGACGAGAGGCGCGTGACGCGCTGGTAATCGAAGGTGTTCAATTCTTTTTCGCGGTGAACGGTGAGCAACTCGTAGATTCCGCCGCCGATTAATAATACGAAGACTTGAAGTTGCAGAATAGCGGTGAACATCTGAATCGACTCGTTTACGAGCGGAAAGCCCACCACCGGGCGCGCCTCGAATGAATACCACATGGTGAGCGAAATCGCGGCGCAGATAATGGCGGCGGCGATGGCGCGGCCGGGGCGCAGTTGGATGCGGGCGTTGCGCAGGAGTTCGGGATTGGCCCAGGGCGCGGTCACATTACTTCTCCGCTGGAGATGCGGGAGTAGAGGCGTTCGAGGCTCTCTACTTCTTCCTGAACGCCGCAGACGGGCGCGCCCGCTGCTACCAGGTCCTTCACCAATTCGGCAAGTTCGGCGTCGCCGCCATCGAGTACGAATTGCGCGCTGGCGGGTTCGGAGACGACGCCGGTAACGTCCTTGCGCCCCGCGAGCCACATGGCGAGGCCGAATCCCGGAGCGGCAAGTTTTACGCGATAGCGGCGGACGCTTTTGCCTTCGCGCATCACTTCTTCCAGAGTGCCGGAGCGCAGCAGGCGCCCTTTTTCCATGATGGCGATGTTCGTGCAGATTTCTTCCAGGTCGGAAAGAATGTGCGAGGTGATGAAAATAGTTTTGCCGGAAGCGTGAAGAGCTTTCAGCAAAGTTTTTAATTCGACGCGCGCTTTGGGGTCCAGGCCGGCAGCAGGCTCGTCGAGGACCAGCAGCGGCGGGTTGTGAATGATGGCGCGGCCGATGCCGAGGCGCTGTTTCATTCCGCGCGAGAGGCCGTGGATCAAGTCGTCGCGCTTGGTTTCCAGATTCATCAGGCGGATGACTTCGTCCACGCGGCCGGGGATTTCGTGCGGCTCCATTTTGTACGCGCGGGCGAAGTAGTCGAGATATTCCCAGACTTTCAGGTCGTCGTAGAGCGAGAAAAAATCGGCGAGGTAGCCGATGTTGCGCTGCGCTTCTTCGGGTTCGAGCTGAACGTCAATTCCCTTCACCGTGACGCGGCCGGCGGTGGGAACTTGCAGGCCGCAAATCATTTTCAGCGTGGTGGTTTTGCCGGCGCCGTTCGGGCCGATCAGCCCGAAGAGTTGTCCGTCGGCGATGTCGAGGTCCAGCCGATCCGCGGCGACCAGTTCCCCGCCCTTGTCGGACGGCAAGTCGTACTGCTTGGTTACTTGTTCCAGGCGAATCATTTTGGGCGCGCGCCATCTTGCGCCAGCCGGGAGAACCTGTCAATGCCGTGGCCATCGAGGTCGGCACTGCCTCAGGTTTAAATGTAGCGCCGGGGCCTTCAGCCCGGCATCTTGCCTGGTTTAGATCCAGCCGAGCGAAGCATCTTTCGCCTTTCGTACCGCCGGGCCTGCCCGCCGTGGCGGGGCCTTCAGCCCGGCATCTTGTTTCTTTCGCTTTGTCATCCCGAAATGCGCGTCTTCGCGGATAGACCTGAGGGACCTGCTGTTCGCTCTTCGTACCGCCGGCCTGCCGCCAGGCTTGCTCCCGCTTTCTTCGCCCAACGTATTGCCGCGGCAATACCCCGTAGGGGCGCAGCATGCTGCGCCCGCTCCAGCGCAGCCGACCAACCTCACTCTCCAGACGCCGGCTTGCCGCTGGGTCTTTGACTTTCGTATCCGCTCGAGTGGTCGCAAGGCACTGGTGACAAGCGCAAGGCTCGGCGAAAAATCCGCCGAAAGGAAGCAGGTCGTTTGCGGATTTTTTTATGTCGTGGCTGCCCTTCGAAGACTCAGGGTAAAAAGCCACGACCCACAAAGAATTTCGAGCGCAACTTCAAAACCCGAACCCTTCACACACCGAAGGGTTCGGCACCCCCGCGAGCTTCAGGAGTGGTTAAGTGAATTCCGCTGCCGCGCGGAAGGGTTAGCCACCCGCCACCCCCGCGAGTTTCAAATGTGGTTAAGTGAACTCCGGTGCAGCGTGGAAGGGTTGGCCACCCGCCCGGGGATGGTCATTCAACGAGCCGGAGGGTCGGGCGGCTTTCGGGTAGCCGCTTTGTAGCCGATATAGGCGACTATTATGCTCACGATGCCTCCGACGACGACCTTGGCCAATCCGCCACCTCCGCCTCCATGCTGGAAGAAAAGCGCGAGTGTCATGGCCCCTCCTGCTAGACTTGTCGGCGCAGTATATAGATCAGATGAGACTTTGAGAAGGTGCTGTTTTGGTTACCCCCTAGGCTCGGGCGGGTGGCCGGCCCTTCCGCATCACTGAAGTGAACGTTTATCTTTTGCGGGTGCCGCACTCTTCGGTTTTTGAAGGGTGCGGGTTTTGACCTTTCGTTGTTGCATCGTATCGAGTCGGTTCTCCAATGCCGCCATCCAAAACCCGCACCCTTTGCCAACCCGCAAAGAATGCGGCACCCGCAAAAGCAAGTTCAACAGGAGAAGCAATCCAAACCACTTCGACGTCAACTACCCCAGCGGCATCATCCGCATTCGTCATGGATCAAGACGAAGAAAATGCACAGCGATGCGAAAGGATGGGCCACCCGGCTACGTGCGCATGCTGCCGGGGTGAGTTGCAAGTCCAGATCGTATTGCCGCTTCAAGGGTATCGATGTTTATATCCTTTAGGGCTTTAAACCGAATGCAATATCCGGTCACGCTCGCCTCGCCTAGTTTTTTTCCATACGTTTTGGCTAAGTACTTCTTATCTTTGAGACCAAGAATGTAGACAGAGATTCCGGTTTTGTTTCCGCTCACACCGATTTGAAAAGACTCTCTACTTTTTCCATTGGCATATTTTACTGTGTGAAGTCCATATCCAATCGTAGGGTTGGAAACAGTACGCTTTTTGCTGTCTTTACCATCGAAGAACCATAATTTGCATTCTGGTGACACTTGAAGTGTGAGCCGATGCAAGTCTCGCATGTCACTGCGTTTTGGCTCCGGCTGGCTGGTAATATACTTCTTGATTTGTTCTTGTACGTTCAAATGTTCTGCTCCCCAGTTGCGCGCACGAGATTATACGTAGCAGGACATGGCGGTTCGCTGAGTCAGGTGTTCCAGCCTCTTACTTCGGTGCCGGTGCCGGTGCGGGCTGATTTTCGCTTGTGGGCGGCACGATGCCCTTGAGTCGCAAGTAGGTCACCATATTTCCATAGTGCTCATCCGTGTGCGCCGTGTTGATCGAGAAC
>JBAVQA010000285.1:0-9840 GCA_049693595.1 Candidatus Acidiferrales bacterium
TCGTTCCTCGAAAAGCGCCCGCCCAAATGGACCGGGCGCTAGCGCAGCCGATGCTCACGCTCTCTCCGGCACTCTGATACACTTTTCCGCCGATGCTTCCATACGCTGAAACAACCGTTCGTGTGCGATATGCGGAAACCGATCAGATGGGAGTGGTCTATCACGGAAACTATTTCACCTGGTTCGAAGTCGGTCGCGTCGAGCTTTGCCGCCAGCTCGGCTTCGAGTACAAGCGCATGGAGATCGAGGACGATAGTTTCATCGTCGTCGCGGACGCGCATTGCCGCTTCAAGCGCCCCGCGCGATTCGACGACGTCCTGGTGATTCGCACCACCGTCACCCAATCCCAGCGGCGAACCGTTCGTTTCGGCTATGAAATTTTAAATCAGGCCTCGGGCGAGCTGATCGCAACCGGAGACACCATGCACGTTTTTTGCGACGGACTCGGAAGACCAAAGTCGCTGCCCGAAAAATATCGAAAATACTTTCCAGCAACCACGCGATGAAGCCAATCCAAATTGACGGCGACAATTTCACGCTGGAGCAGCTTTACAGCGTCGTGCTCGAAGGCGCACAGGTCGAACTAGCTCCGCGCGCGCGCGAACGCATGAACGCTTCCCGCGCGGTGGTGGAGCGCTTGCTCGAATCGGACGCAGCCGTTTACGGCGTCAACACCGGCTTCGGCAAAATGGCCTCCGCGCGAATTTCGCGCGAGCAGATTCGCGCGCTGCAAGTGAACCTGGTTCGCAGCCATGCCTGCGGTGTCGGCGCGCCTTTGAGCGAGCACGAAACTCGCGCAATGATCGCGCTTCGTGCCAACGCCATCGCCAAAGGTTTTTCAGGTGTGCGCCCAGTTGTCGCGGAAACGCTTTGCGCCATGTTGAACAAGGGCGTGCATCCGGTGATCCCGTCGCAAGGCTCCGTGGGCGCCTCTGGAGATCTCGCGCCCCTCGCGCATCTTGCGCAAGTTGCGATTGGCGAAGGCGAAGCCGTCTTGCAAGGCCGCCGAGTCGCGGGCGCTCAGGCCATGCAGACCGCCGGAATCGCGCCGCTCGTGCTGGAAGCGAAGGAAGGCCTTGCGCTGCTGAACGGCACGCAAGCGATGCTCGCGTTGCTCGCTCTGGGATTGCGCGCCGCGGAAATTGCAGCCGACACCGCGGACGTGGCTGCTGCTCTCTCGCTAGACGCGCTGCGCGGAAGCCCCGCTGCGTTCGATGAGCGAATCGCGCGCGTGCGGCCCTATCCGGGGCATGCGACTTCCGCACAGAATCTAAGGCGCTTGAATCGCGGCAGCTCGATTCGCGAATCCCATCGCGCCCCGGCAAAAGATCCGCGCGTACAAGATCCTTATAGCCTGCGTTGCGCCCCGCAAGTTCACGGTGCAGCCCGCGACGTGTTGGCGCAAGTGCGCGCGACGATCGCAGTGGAGCTAAACAGCGCCACCGACAATCCGCTTGTTTTTTCCGCGCCGGGCGCGGAATCGGGCGCAGGCGAAGTAATCAGCGGCGGAAATTTTCACGGACAGCCTCTCGCCATGGCGGCGGATCAGCTTGCAGTTGCGCTGGTAACACTTGCGGGAATTTCCGAGCGCCGCATCGAGCAGATGACCAATCCTCAAACCAGCCAATTGCCCGCGTTTCTGGTGCGCGATGCCGGACTAAACTCCGGCTTCATGATTTTGCAGGTAGCCGCCGCCGCGCTTGCCAGCGAAATGAAGACGCAGGCTGTTCCCCATTCCGTGGACTCAATCCCCACGTCCGCCAATCAAGAAGATTACGTTTCCATGGGCATGGCCGCCGCGCGCCGAATCGAACCGATGATGGCGAACCTGCGGAATGTTCTAGCTATCGAATTGCTAAGCGCGTGCCAGGGAATCGATCTGCTCGCCCCGCTTCGCACGGGGGAAGAAGCGCAAAAAGCTCATGACCTCGTAAGAAAAGTTTCGCCGACTCTAGAAGCAGATCGCTCCCTCGCGCCCGACATCGCAGAGGTGGCGCGTCTCATCGACAAAGGCTCCTTCAGCGCCATCCTGCGATAGTCCGCTTGCAAGAAGCCTTTGCATGCGCCGCCCTTCGTAGCGCCGGTTTACCCTGACGAGGGAAGGGCGTCCCGCCGGCTCTTTTGATTTTCTTAACCGCTCAGCAAACCGCCGGCGAGACGCCGGCGCTACAAAACCTTCGGCTCGCACTCGTAGGGGCGCAGCATGCTGCGCCCGCTGCAACGCAAGCAACATCCGCGGTGTTACGCCAACGCCTCAAACAAAAACGTGCCGAACCGATACCCCGCCGCGTACTTGAACGGCGCTACCCCCATCGAGTAATGCCCGCACGACAGCGACAAATTCTCCACCTGCAATTTCTCGCGGCGTGCCGCGTGGAAGAACGACTCCGTAAATTCCGGCCAAAACGTCGGATCGTAACGCCCGGTAATGGCCAGAATTTTCTTGTTCGTTCCGCCCAGCCGGGAAATGTAAGGATACGGACTAATCGGCGACCAATACCGCCGAATGTCCTCATGCGAAACTTTCGTCCCGAGCGATTCCCACACATTCATGGTGGTCAAGCCGCTGGCCACCACATCGCCGCAATATGTTGCCACGTGCAAAAATGCTCCCGCGCGCAGCAAAGGTTCGTGGCACATGGTGACGAACCCGATCGAAGACCCGATGCTCGTGCCGAGAATTCCCAGCCGGTCGTAACCCTGGCTGTCGAGCCAGCGAAGAGTGCGCCGCACATCCATCACCGCCTGGCGGTTGGCCTGCAGCGTGAGCCCGATATTCGGGCCCACAAGATGATCGCCGCGAGGATGATCCGGAATCGCGCGGCGGTCGTGATACGGCAAGCTCATCTTCACCGCCGTGATCCCCAAACGATTGAGCCAGCGGCAAACATCCTGCTGCTCTTCCCAACGCGCGTTCCATTGCGCCAGCACAACCACCGCCGGCCCGGTATGCCGTGCGCGAAAAACCTGCGCATGTACACGATTGTTTCCCGGCCACGGAGATTCGAGCGCGCTGGTAAACGTAAGCACATCGTCCGCCAGCAAATAGTCGTCGGCTGGAGTAACGGCATACCATTCGTCACTGTGCGCGAGCGTGTGCTCGACGAACTGGTCAAGAAAACCGCGCGGGTCCGGCTCTTTCGCGCTGCCGCCGATGTGTTCCAGCCCCCATGCAAACGGAAGCGTGCGCCGGTTGGGCTCCTGCGCCCAGCGCATGTGTTCGTACCGCCGTATCTTCTGTTCGAGCCAAGCCATGGTTTGCAAACCATCGAATATATCGTAGAGCCGCGACCCAATCAAATTGCTCTGCTGGGGGGATTTTGGACAGTTTCCATTTGTCGGACGGGCAGGCTTTACGACTAATCGGGCGGGTCGCCTCGGTTACCTCGAACCAAGCCAATTACGCCATACACAAAGAACCAAACTCCACCCAGAAGCAAAAAAAAAGTTGGAATCCACGACTGCCGAAGACTGTCGAAGTAAACATATCGGTGGTGTAGAAGCGGACGAACCGAGACAGCCATACAAAAAATTCCGACGAGCACGGCGAGGATGTTCGAGGTGCGATTTCGCATGGACAGCAGCATAGGTTAGGACGGTTTGCACCAAGCGTCAATGACCCGGCCACAGCCGGTTACTGTTAGCAGTCGGGCACGGTGCGAATGGCGCGGCTTGAGCGCGCTCGCTGGATGTGGCAAATTCGAGAGGTGCCCCCTGAACTCTTCATCGGTATTTTCGTCTTCCTGTTCGGCCTGATCATCGGCAGCTTCCTGAACGTCTGCATCCTGCGCATCCCCGGCGGAAAATCGATCGTGATGCCTGCGTCAGCCTGCCCAAAATGCGCCGCGCCCATTCGCCCGTACGACAACATCCCGGTCATCAGTTATCTGATCCTGGGAGGAAAATGCCGTGCGTGCAAGACGCCCATTTCGCCCATGTATCCGCTCGTTGAATTGCTCACCGGCCTTCTTTTTTTGGCGTGCTATCTGGCCTTCGGCTTAACCATCGAATCGCTGAAATGGGCAGTCTTCTCCGCGATTATGATCGTTCTCGTTTTCACCGACCTGCGCGAACGCCTGCTTCCCGACGTCGTAAACTACACCGGCCTCGCGCTCGGACTCGCGCTCAGCTTCTTCACCAAGCCCACCGATGGCACAGCGCTCTGGATCGCAAACCACATGTTCGAGTTCCCTCCTCCCGCTCCTGTGCTTTCTTTCGCCGACGCAATTTTCGGCGCAGCATTCGGCAGCGGCCTGCTCTGGCTGGTGTCGGAAGCCTATTTTCGTCTGCGCGGCCGCGAAGGCATGGGCCTCGGCGACGTAAAAATGATGTTAATGGCCGGAGCCTTCTTAGGTACGAAGCGCACCCTGCTCACGATCCTAGCCGGCTCGTTACTGGGCAGCGTTTTGGGCGTAGCCGTGATTGTGGCGAGGCGCAAGGAAGCCGACTACGAGTTGCCATTTGGAACATTTTTGGGAATGGCCGCATTGCTGGTGGTTTTCTTCGGCACGCCGGTCGTAAACTGGTACCAATCGTTGCTGATGTTGCGATAAAGATGATTACACTACTGCTAGCCCCGCGCATTCCTGCACGACCTCCCGGCCCTCTGCCGTTCAACCTGGACTACGCCGCAGCATTGCTGGTGGTGCTTGTGCTCGGCGTTGTAGCGCTCTTCTACATGATGCGCAAGATGCTGCGCGAAGGTTCGCGCATGGAAACTGGCGACTGGGCCAGCCCAAATCCCGACACTGAAAACGCTTCGGCATTTATGGCTGCGTCGATGCAAGGTGTGATTGAAAAACTGCGAGCGCAGGAAAAGGAACTCGCGCGCCTGCATTTGCTCGCGCAGGAGCGCGCGCAAGAATCCGAGCGCCTAACGGAAGAAGTCACACGCAACATGCCCACGGGCCTGCTTCTGGTAAACGCCACCGGAGCGATCAGTTCCACTAATCCGGCGGCGGAAGAAGCGCTCGGCATCCGAACGCTACGCTATCGTTCGTACCAGGAAATACTGGGCGGAGATTCGGACCTCACCAAAATGCTTACCGCTTGCTTGCGCGACGCTAAAACCATTCAGCGCGGCGAAGTGGAGCACATGACTGCCGACGGCGAAGTCCGCCGCCTGGGCGTGACCATCTCGCCCATCTACCGCACCGTACGAACAGTGGCGCGCGCCAACTTAGACCCCTCCCTTCCAGCCGCTCCAGACATGAAAGTGAGCGGCGCGCTTTGCCTGATGAGCGATTTGACCGAGCTCACCGCGCTGCAAAAACAAATGAGGTGGAAAGAGAATCTGGCGGCGCTGGGAGAAATGTCCGCAGGCATCGCGCACGAATTCAAAAACTCGCTGGCAACGATTTCAGGTTACGCGCAGATGATCCGCAGCGAAACGAAACCCGGCGAAACGCAAGAATCGGCCGAGCGCATTCTGGACCAGACCCGCGCCCTGACTCACGTAGTCACGGAATTCTTGCGTTTCGCCAAACCGCTCGAAATTTGCTACGAAACAGTTCCCATGCAGACCCTCGTGGAAAAAGTTGCCGAAGAACTCCACGAAACGATCCCCGAATGCGCGTTGCAATTCGAAGGAACATTTCAGGATCTTCCCGGCGACGAAGCGCTTCTTCGCCAAGCCCTGTTGAACCTGGCGCGAAATGGCGCGCAAGCCGCGAAAGAATCCACCAAGTCGCCGCGCGTCACGATTTCGGGCACCATCGAAGATCTCGGCGGCCGGAAATGGCAGCGAATCTGCGTCGCGGACAACGGCCCGGGAATACCAGCCACGGATTTGCCCAAAATTTTTCTGCCCTTCTACACAACCAAGTCCGAAGGCACCGGTTTGGGCCTCGCCGTGGTTCAGAAAGTGGCGCTGCAGCACGCCGGCAGCATCGAAGCGCGCAACTGCCCGGACGGCGGAGCCGAGTTTTTGCTATGGTTACCTTTGCGGCAGGAGCCTACACCATCCCCGATTGCCTCCCGGGCAGCCCGCATCTAAACTTGTAATAGACACCTTTAGGCAGAAGTGCCTCTCAGGAGGCTACAGCCATGCGGAAACATCTTAGCTTGGGCGTCGCAGCGGCAGTGTTGCTGTTCGTGCCGGCGACCGGATTTGCTTACCAACAGAATCAGTCTGCGCAGAGCCAGCAGCAGCCCGCAGCGCAACCGCCCCAGGCCGCTCCGGCGGCGCAACAAGACTCGTTAGCTGACGCGGCGCGCCGCTCTCGCGAGGAAAAGAAAGAACAGCCCAAGGCTAAAGTATTTACCAACGACGATCTGCCGACTGCCGGCGGCGTTTCTTCCGTAGGTCAATCCACCGGGGCAAATCCCGCGGGCGACGGCAAAGCGCCTGCAGACGACGCGGCTTCGGCCAGTGATGAGAAAACCTGGCGCGCCAAATTTGCGACACTTCGTCACAAGCTCGAACAGGATCAACAGAACCTGGACGTGATGCAGCGCGAGCTGGGCCAACTCGACATCCAGTATTACAACAATCCGGTAAAAGCCTTGCAGCAGGATTTAACGCGCGAAGACATCAACAAGAAAACCAGCGACATCGAAGCCAAGAAACAGCAAATCGAAGCGGACAAGCAGGCCATCTCCGACGCCGAAGATGATTTGCGCAAGGCAGGCGGCGATTCCGGCTGGGCGCGCTAGCGCCTTCTGCGATGGAACCCGTCCTCCTTGTTGAAGACAAAGCCGAGTTGCGGGCTATGTTGCGCAAGGCCCTTGAACGCAACGGCTACACGGTGGAGGAAGCCCCCGACGGAAATACCGCAATCGACAAAATTCGAAGCCGCCGTTACCAGCTGATTCTTTCCGATTTGAAACTGCCCGGAAATTCAGGCCTGGATGTGCTCCGCGAATCGCGGCGCGTTGAGCCTACTCTTCCCGTAATCCTGATGACCGCCTACGGCTCGGTGGAAGAGGCCGTCACCGCCATGAAAGATGGCGCGTTCGATTTCATTCAGAAGCCTGTAGACCTGGATCATTTGAAGCTGTTGCTCGAGCGAGCCGCGCGCCAACAGGAACTGTTGCGCGAAAATCTTCTGCTGCGCGAAGAATACGCCCTGCGTTACGGTTTTCCTCGCATCGTCGGCGAACATCCTTCCATGAAAGATGCGAGCCAGATGACGCAGCGCGTAGCTGCAACAGATTCCACCGTCCTGCTGCTAGGAGAAAGCGGAACGGGCAAGGAACTTTTCGCCCGCGCGGTTCATCACCTAAGCCCGCGCGCCGATCATCCCTTTGTGGCGCTGAATTGCGCGGCGATCCCCGAAGGCTTGGTTGAAAACGAATTGTTCGGCCACGAGCGCGGCGCTTATACCGGCGCAGGCGCGCGAAAAATCGGCAAGCTCGAGCTCGCGCATCGCGGGACACTGTTCCTCGACGAAATCGGCGAACTTCCACTCGCCATTCAGAGCAAGCTGTTGCGCGTGCTGGAAGAAAAGCGCTTCGAGCGAGTTGGCGGAACCCAAGAAATCGAAGTCAACGTGCGCATACTGACAGCCACGAACAAAGACCTGCACGCTGCCATAGCCGAGAAAACTTTCCGCGAAGACCTCTACTTCAGAATATCGGCTGTGCCCATCACCATTCCGCCCCTGCGCGACCGTGGCGACGACGTTTTTCTTCTGGCCGAACATTTCCTGGAGCGGTTCCGCCGCGAGTTTCGCAAGCCGGCCTTGAAATTCTCGGAGGAAACGCGCGCGCGCTTGGCGACCTATGCATGGCCCGGGAACGTCCGCGAGCTGCAAAACGCAATCGAACGCGCGGCGATCCTCGCGAACGGCCCCGAAATCGACGCGAGCGCTCTTCAATTGCCGGCCGCCAAGCCGTCCGCCGAGCAGCTTCCCGAAGGAATGCTCGAAGAGAAATTTCTGTGGGAAGGCCCGCTCGAAGATGTTTCGCAGCGCGCCGTCGCGCATGTGGAGCGCTTCAAGATTCAGAACGCTTTGCGAGAATCAAAGTGGAATAAAACCCGCGCCGCCGAAAAACTCGGAGTCTCCTACAAAACGCTTCTGCACAAAATCCGCGCGCTGGGCCTGGAGAACTAACGGTAATGCCTGAACTTTGTGATTCGCCTTGCAATTCTGCTTATCAAAGATCTTCAGGAGCGGAAGCCCCTTTTCCTCGGCTTGGCAAATGTCGCCCCTAAAGGGGCGACCCACAAAGATATGACGGGAGGCTTTGTGGGTCGTGGCTTTAGCCACGACACAAAGGGTGTGGGGTTCGGCGGCTTTAGCCGCTGAAGTTCCCGTTTTGCGGTTGCGGCACGTTCTCGGAAAAACGCTCGGGCATGCGAGCGGAATGCAGGACAACGCTGCCGAAATTCCACGAAAAGATCTTTACATCGACGAAGCCCACTTTTTTCATCATCTCGGCTAGTTCCGTGCGGCTCGGAAACTTCGCTACCGATCCGGGCAAATACCTGTAGGCCTCTTTGCTGCCGGAAATTACTCCGCCGATGTTGGGAAGGATATGGCGGAAATACAATCGAAACATGACCGCCATGGGTCCTCCTTTAGGTTCTGAAAATTCCAGGATACCCACTTGGCCATCTTCTTTCAGCACGCGCGCGGTTTCGCGCAGCCCATTCTCGTAATTTGCAAGATTGCGAAAGCCGAACGCCGTGGTCACCAGATCGAAGCAAGCATCCGGAAACGGCAGCCGTAGAGCGTCCGACGCAACGAAAACCGCCGCTCGATGATGCTTGCGTCCCTTTTCGTGCGCGCGCTCCAGCATGGGCTGTGCGAAATCGCTGCCGACCATCGGGATCCGGTACGCTCCGCGGTCGCGCCAGGCCTTCATCCGTACCCGATCCATCGCGAACGTCAGATCCCCGGTGCCGCAGCACAAATCCAGAACGCGAGCGTTGGTGCGGCGCAGCACTCTCTGAAACTTGCTAGCGGCGCGCCTGCGCCACACGCGATCGAGCGACAGCGAAAGCAAGTGATTCAGGAAATCGTAGCGCGGCGCGATTCTGCTGAACATTTTCCGGACATGCGCGGAAGCCTCGCGTTCGCTGCGAGCGCCTTTGGGACGCGAACCCGGCGCCTGCGGCGGAAATATCGGGGTGGTCATTATCGGCATGCTGCGATTAACCTCTGGCCTTCGCGTCTATATCCGGCAATTCTGAAATTGTGCCCGCAACGAGTTTCCATGGAAGCTCGACGCCGCGCCGCACTTTTCCAATTCCTCGCGGCAGCACCCAGCGAACTTCCCCGTCGCGCGCTTTTTTATCACCTGCAACAACGCGACGCAATTTCGCAACGGGAATGCCGCCCAATGGAGGCAACGGCCCGACGCTCGCTACCAAACGGATGATGCGCATCGCGTCCGTTTCCGATATCCTTCCTGTAGCAAGCCCCAGCAAAGTCGCTGCGTACATTCCCCAGCCGATCGCTTCACCGTGCAAAAAACGCCGGTAGCCCGTGGCGGCTTCCAAAGCGTGCCCGACCGTGTGCCCAAAATTTAGTATCTCGCGAAGTCCGCTCTCACGCTCGTCTCGCACCACAACGCGTGCCTTAATGCGTATGCATCGCGGAATCACCCACGCCAGTGCGGACGCATCGCGGCGCAGCAGCGCCAGCATATGCCGCTCGAGAAACGTGAAGAGTCCGGCATCGGCGATCGCCCCATATTTGATTATTTCGTACAAGCCCGACCGATATTCTCGATGCGCCAGGGTGGCAAGCATCTCGGAATCGGCAATCACAGCTTTAGGCGGATAAAACGCGCCCACCAGATTCTTGCCTTCCGGCAGGTTCACGCCGGTCTTCCCGCCGACGGAGCTGTCCACTTGCGCCACCAGCGTGGTGGGAATCTGCACCAGCCTGACGC
>JBAVQA010000286.1:0-9011 GCA_049693595.1 Candidatus Acidiferrales bacterium
CATCTTCGCGAGCGCGGCGTGCTTTTCGTCCCTGGACGTTATTTCTATCTGCAGAATCCGCAACCGAATACCTTGCGGCTGGGTTTCGCAGGCTTGGACGAGAAGAAGATTGCTCGCGGCGTGCAGACGTTTAGCGAGCTATTGAAAGTTGAATTCCAAAAACGCCAGCGCGGCGCGAAAAGCGAATTGCCGTCGCGCGTGGCTTTCGTCTAGGCACATGCTGCTTCCACCCAATCCGACCAACACATGCTTCGGCTGCGGCGGCGCGAATGACCGTGGAATGAAGCTCACCTTCGAGCAGGATGACGCTACCAAGCGCATTCGCGGAGCTTTCAAGCTGGGCGCGGAATATCAGGGCGGCCCGGGATTTATTCACGGCGGAATTATCGCCACCGTTCTCGATGAAGCCATGGGCAAGCTCTGCCGCTTTCGCGCAGTGCGCGCGGTGACGGCGGAGCTGAACGTGGAATATTTGAAGCCCGTGCTCGTGGACGCGCCTTTATTAATCGAAGCATACGAAGCGGAAAAGACCGGAAGGAATTTGCATTTTGTTGGAGAGATTCGCAATCAAACAGGGGATTTGCTTGCGCGCGGCCGCGGGCGATTCGTCGTGATTGAACCTAGGGAATCGCGTGTTAAAGACACGGCAGATGTCGCAAGCGATAAAAAGATTTCGTAATCCGACCTTATAACAGGAGAAACATATGGATCTGATGAATAACAATCTGTGGCGCGTGAAAGTGGGCTTGGCCGAGATGCTGAAAGGCGGCGTGATCATGGATGTCACCAACGCCGAACAAGCAAAAATCGCCGAGCAAGCCGGAGCTTGCGCGGTGATGGCGCTCGAACGAGTGCCTTCCGACATTCGCAAGGACGGAGGCGTGGCTCGCATGGCCGCTCCGCGCATCATTCGCGAAATTATGAGTACGGTTTCGATTCCGGTGATGGCCAAAGTTCGCATCGGCCATTTTGCCGAAGCGCAAGTGCTGGAAGCGCTAGAACTCGACTACATCGACGAGAGCGAAGTGCTCACGCCCGCGGATGAAGAGCACCACGTCTGGAAGCACGGCTTCAAGGTGCCCTTTGTTTGCGGCGCGCGAAATTTGGGCGAGGCGCTCCGCCGCATCACGGAAGGCGCCGCAATGATTCGCACGAAAGGCGAGGCCGGCTCGGGCAACATTGTGGAAGCGGTTCGCCACCTGCGCACGATCGTCAGCCAGATGAAGCGCCTCACCTTGTTGGGTGAAGAAGAGTTGGTGCACGAATCGAAGGAACTGGGCGCGCCATTCGAGCTGGTCCAGTGGGTAGCGAAAAACGGAAAACTGCCCGTGCCGAATTTTTCGGCAGGCGGCATCGCCACTCCAGCGGACGCTTCGCTGGTCATGCAACTTGGCGCCGAAGCGGTCTTCGTTGGCTCGGGAATTTTCAAGTCGAGCGATCCCGCGCAGCGCGCTCGGGCCATCGTGAAGGCCACCACGCATTACAAGGACCCGAAAGTCGTGCTGGAAGCCTCCGAAGAGCTCGGCGACGCGATGAAGGGCCTCGATATTCGCCAGCTCGAAGAAAAAGATTTGATGCAAACTCGCGGCTGGTAAGCGCGACCTCGACATGAACATTGGAATACTGGCGATTCAAGGCGACTACGAAGCGCACGCCAAAATGCTCGATCGCATCGGCGTCGCCCACACCTACGTTCGCCGCCCCGAAGACTTGGAGGGCGTTTCCGGCGTGATTCTGCCGGGCGGTGAAAGCACCACGCATTTGAAAGTAATGACGGAAGAGGGCCTCTTCGATGCGCTGAAGCAGTTCGCTTCCGACGGAGGCGCATTTTTCGGAACTTGCGCCGGAACGATCCTTCTCGCGCGCGAAGTTCACGGCCCCTCGCAGGAATCGCTCGCGCTGCTGGATGTCTCCGTCCTGCGAAATGGCTATGGACGCCAGCTTGCCAGCGATGTTCACCTGGGACAGACAAAAATTGCCGAGGCGCCCGTGGAAATGGTTTTCATTCGCGCGCCGATTATTGAATCCGTCGGTAAAGGAGTGGAAGTGCTCGCGGAAGACGCCGGGCATCCGGTACTCGTGCGTCAGGGCAAGATTCTGGCCTCCACCTTTCATCCCGAGCTGACCGGCGACTCGTCCGTCCACGAATATTTTTTGAAGATGGCCGAGAGCCCCTCCTAAGCTATGCCGCAGCCGGTCAAGGTGCTTTTCGTGTGCATGGGGAATTGCGTCCGCAGCCAGATAGCGGAGGCGATCGCGCGCCACGAATCTTCCGACATTATCGAAGCAGAGAGCGCCGGAGTTTCCCCACTCGGATTTATCGACAACACCACGCAGCGGGTTCTGCGCGAACGCGGCGTTTCGTTCGAAGGACAGTTTTCGAAAGGACTCCGTACGCACACGCTGAAGAAACCGGATCTGATCGTGAACATGTCCGGCATTCCCGGAACTTCTCTTTTTGCGGGCAAGGCGTTTGAAGACTGGCGGGTGCAAGACCCTTTCGGCGAAGATATAGAAATCCACCGTCGCGTCTGCGATGATATCGAGGCTCGCGTCAAGGCTTTATCAGCGCGTTTGCGCCGGGCCCAGACGGAACGGGCTGCGAATCCGGAAGAGCGGTCGGAAGGCGCGTCTTCGTAGCGCCGGCGTCCCGCCGGCAGGTTTAGATGAGACGCTTCAGAAAACAAAAAGAGCCGGCGAGACGCCGGCGCTACGAAAATCCGTTGCGTTCTGTGATTGTTTTTTGAAATTGCGAGGCCAATTTTGCGGCGCGAAAAAACCAGCGTATCCCAGGAAGATTATCTAAAAGCTATCTGGGAGCTCGTGCAGGAAGAGCAAGCGCCGATCAGCGCGCGCCTGGCCGAAGACCTTGGCGTCACGCCGCCCGCGGTAACCAATGCGCTGAAGCGCATGGCCCGCACGGGCTACCTGCACGTCCGGCGCGACGGCCGCATCGTCCTTTCCGTGAAAGGGCAGGGAATCGCGCAGCACTTGGTTCTTCGTCATCGCCTCGCTGAAAAACTTCTCACCGACGTCATCGGCATTGATTGGTCGCGCGCGCACGAAGAAGCCGAGCGCCTGGAGCACGGCATTTCACCGCAGGTCGCAGCGTTGTTGTTGAAGCGGTTCGGCCGCGACGTCCGTTGCCCGCACGGCGTTCCACTCTTCGGCGGCATGTCCAAGCTGCGCCGCAAATTCGGCGCGGTGCGGCTGTCTGAT
This sequence comes from Candidatus Acidiferrales bacterium, assembly GCA_049693595.1. Taxonomy (GTDB): domain Bacteria; phylum Acidobacteriota; class Terriglobia; order Acidiferrales; family UBA7541; genus Palsa-295. The sequence goes on from JBAVQA010000286.1 coordinate 3,220, forward strand.
GCCGAGGTCTCCCGCTCCTACGAAGTTCTCCGCGTCTTCGAAAAAGACCCCAAGTTTCTCGAGTTTATGGAAAGCCTCAAGCTCCGCCCCGGCACGCGCCTGCGCGTCCACAAGCGCGAATATGACGAGACCATGGCCGTATCCGTCGGCCATCGCTCCGCGCGTATCCACCTGGGCAAACCAGCCACCGAGCGCCTCTGGGTCCGCCGCGTGCCCTGACTTTTTCCCTGGCGCGTTTCGCTGTTGGCCTTTGTAGCGGCGGCCTTCAGGCCGGAGACTTGTTTTTGACTTAGCTCCCTCGGCAGTGTTCGCCTGATTACACCTGATTCCCAAAATCGCGCATGGACTGAAATCCTATGCGGTCGCCTTCCAACTAAGTTCTTTGCTGCCACACCTTCCACGCACTGAAATTCGGCCCGCCGCGTGCAATCTGCAGCCGGGCAAAAGTGTGCGGGAGGCGATCACCATGGGAACTCTTTGGCAAGACGTTCGCTACGGGATCCGGATGCTGGCGAAGAATCGCGGCTTTACGATTATCGCCGTCCTAACGCTGGCTCTCGGCATCGGAGCCAACACCGCCATCTTCTCCGTCGTCAATTCCGTCCTGCTGGAACCCCTGCCTTACAAAGACCCTGGAAAGCTTGTCTTCGTGTGGTCCACCATGATTTCGCAGGGCATCGACATATCCGGCTCCTCGGCGCCGGACTTCCGCGACTGGCGCGCTCGCAATCGCGTCTTCTCCGATATGGCTGCTTCGTACTATGCCAATGTCGATCTTTCAGCCCCAGGGGAAGAGCCCGCGCGACTCCGGGCTGTAGCCATGACGCCCGGGTTTTTCCCGCTGTTAGGAATGAATCCTGCCGTGGGGCGCGGGTTTTTGCCGGAAGAGGAGCAATGGGGAAAGAATCGCGTCGTCCTTCTGAGCTATGCCCTGTGGCAGTCCAAGTTCGCCGGAGACAAAAATATCCTCAACCGCACCATCCACCTGGACGGCCAGGACTATTCCATCGTCGGCGTAATGCCGCAGGGAATGCCGTTCTTTGACAACCTGCCGCTCGTAGATCTTTTTATGCCCCTTTCGTACGCGCCTAAGGATGAGATGAACACGCGCGACAACCACTATCTGTATATCGTGGCGCGTCTGAAGCCGGGCGTGACGCTTCCGCAGGCGCGGGCGGAAATCTCCGGTGTCGCCTCTGAAATTGAAAAAGAAGTTCCCGTTAATAAAGGCCTCGGCGCGAAAGTGGTGCCCGTGCGCGAACAGCTTGTCGGTGACGTGCGGCAGGCCCTGCAGATCCTGCTCGGCGCGGTGGGATTTGTTCTGCTGATCGCTTGCGCTAATCTCGCCAATCTGATGCTCGCTAGAGCCACCGCGCGCGAGCAGGAATTTGCAGTCCGTGCTGCGCTGGGAGCCAGCCGCAGTCGCCTCGTGCGCCAATTGCTCACCGAAAGCCTGCTGATCGCCTTGGCCGGAGGCCTGGGCGGAATATTGCTCGCAATCTGGGGGATGGGCTTGCTTGAGGCTCTTATGCCAAGTTCGCTTCCTAAGTTTCGTCCGATCGGAGTGAATACTCCGGTATTAGTCTTCACCGCGGCGCTCTCTTTGTTGACCGCTCTATTCTTTTCGCTGGCTCCCATACTTCACGCGTCGAAGCGCGACGTCCAGAGCACCCTGCGTGAAGGGGGCCGAAGCGGCGCGGACGGGCGGGGCCGCCGCCGTCTGCGGAGCGTACTGGTCGTTGCAGAATTGGCGCTTGCGATGCTGTTGCTGGTTGGTTCGGGCCTGCTGATCGCGACCTTCGGTGCTCTGCGTCACACGGATCCGGGTTTTTCTTCCGCGCACGTCCTCACCATGAGCGTTCCGCTCTCACCCGCATATTTTCCGGACGGCCACGTCGATCAGGCCATTCAATTCTGCCAGGATCTGATCGTTCAGGTAAACGCTTTGCCCGGCGTCAAAAACTCCGGCGTTACAACCACGTTGCCTCTGGGATTCGGCAGTGGCTGGGGCAAGTTAATTGACGTGCAGGGGCATGCACCGGCCACTTCGCTCGATCAGGTTCCGGTCGTCCGCTTTCAGCTAAGCAGTCCCGGATACATGCCGGCAATCGGCGCAAGGTTGCGTCAAGGGCGTTTCTTTACCGACCAGGATAATCAACAAGCGCCTGGCGTCGCGATCGTCAACGAGGCTCTCGCGCACCAGCTTTTCCCCAATGAAAATCCAATCGGTAAAGCTATACGCATGACTCCGCCTCTCGCTCTTTTGCCGCCCGGAGACCGCATATCCGAACATCTGGCGCCCCTGCGGACGATCGTCGGCGTCATCGCGGATATGAAAGACACGGCCATGAACCAGCCAGCGCTTTCGACTGTTTTCGCTCCTTATTTTCAATTTCACAACGAAGGCTGGAATCCGGACCTGGTGTTAACCGTCAAGACTTCCGGCGATCCGCTCGCGTTGGCGAAAACGGTCCGCGAACTAATCCAAAAGCGCTTGCCGGACCAGCCGGTATCGGAAGTAACGTCAATGGACTTGCTAGTTGGTCGCTCGTTGTCTGGCGCGCGCTTCAGCATGCTTCTGATCAGCATTTTTGCCGGTCTCGCGCTGGTCCTTGCGGCGGTCGGAATCTACGGAGTGATGGCTTACCTGGTGGTTCAGCGGACCCGCGAAATTGGTATCCGTCTGGCCCTGGGCGCAGAGCCAAAAGATGTCCTCCGTGTAGTCATGGGGCAGGGAGCCAGGCTCGCTTTCGCCGGAGCAGCGATCGGAACCGTAGCCGCGCTAGGGCTGACCCGGCTGATGTCCAGCTTGCTCTACGGCGTGAAGCCCACGGACTTAGCAACTTACTTGAGTGTCACCGCAGTCCTCGTCTCTGTGGCAATGGCCGCCTGCTTCCTGCCCGCCCGCCGGGCTTCGCACGTCGACCCCATGGTCGCCTTGCGCCACGAGTGATGCGCCAAGCAGGAAGGCCTACGACTTGAATTTTCCTCCCCGCCGGAGTAACTTTAGATTCGCCCATTTAGCTCGTTCGCAGGCACGACATCATTCCGCGTGGGGCCTGCCCACCGTGGCGGGCGCCCAAAGACGGGCGCAATCCCACGCAGGCGCGGCCGGAATATAGGATTTTGACGGCGAATTTGGATGGCAGAATTTCTAAATCAAATTAGCGGAGGAAAATCACATGGCAACTGCAGTCGTACAAGTAGATAGCAGCGTTACTGGTTTCGTTTCCAAGACGGTCAAGCTTTTGATCAACGGAAAATGGGTCGAAGCGGCCTCTGGCAAGACTTTTCCCACGTACAATCCGGCGACCGGCGAAGTTCTCGCCAACGTCGCCGCCGGCGACAAAGAAGACATCGACCGGGCGGTGAAAGCTGCGCGCGCAGCTTTCCAAACCGGCAAATGGTCAAGGATTTCCCATTCCGATCGCGGCAAACTAATCTGGAAGCTTGCTGATCTGCTCGAAAAACACGCCGAGGAATTTGCGCAGCTCGAATCGCTGGACAACGGCAAGCCGCTCAAGATCGCGCGAGTTGCTGACATTCCGCTTGCAATCGATCACCTCCGTTACTACGCGGGCTGGGCCACGAAAATCGAAGGCAACACGATTCCGATGGGCCTCTCGAAGCAGGGAGCGTTCCATGCTTACACCTTGCGCGAGCCCGTTGGGGTAGTAGGCCAAATCATTCCGTGGAATTTCCCGCTGCTGATGGCGGTGTGGAAGATCGCTCCGGCGCTGACCACTGGCTGCACCGTGGTACTGAAGCCGGCGGAACAGACTCCGCTTACTGCTCTTCGTCTCGGCGAGTTGATTATGGAAGCGGGATTCCCCGAAGGCGTCGTAAACATCGTTCCGGGCTACGGCGAAACGGCCGGCGCAGCTCTCTCGGCGCATCCTGACGTCGACAAGATCGCGTTCACGGGTTCAACCGAAGTCGGCAAGCTGATCGTGCACGCAGCGACAGGCAACTTGAAGAAGGTTTCGCTGGAACTAGGCGGCAAGTCTCCGAACATCGTGCTGGAAGACGCCGACGTTGAGGCCACCATTCCCGGTGCGGCCAGCGCCATCTTCTTCAACCAGGGCCAAACATGCTGCGCAGGCTCGCGCCTTTTCGTTGACAAGAAAATCTTCGACAAGGTTGTTGACGGTGTGGCGCAGGTCGCGAGCAAGATCCGCGTCCGCGAGGGATTTGACCCCGATAGCGACATGGGCCCGCTCGTCTCCGAAGAGCAATTCAACAAAGTCTGTGGTTATTTGGAATCCGGCAAGAAAGAAGGCGCCAAGGCGGTGACGGGCGGTGGTCGCGAAGGCAACCGAGGTTACTTCGTGCAGCCGACGGTCCTCGTCGACACCACCGATAACATGAAAGTGGTGCAGGAGGAAATTTTCGGGCCGGTCCTTACGGCGATCCCGTTCAGCGACATCAACGAGATTGCCGCGAAAGCCAACGACACGGTGTACGGTCTCGCCGCAGGAATCTGGACGCGCGACATCAAGAAAGCGCATGCGCTCGCGTCCAAGCTCCGCGCCGGAACCGTGTGGATCAATTGCTACAACGTATTCGACGCAGCGCTCCCATTCGGCGGTTACAAGCAGTCCGGCTGGGGCCGCGAGATGGGCCACGAAGTCCTCAAGAATTACACCGAGGTCAAGTCCGTCTGCTGCGCGCTTTAAGCGCCGCTTTAGAAATGAAAAGAGGCCGAGTTCATCGCTCGGCCCCTTTTTTATTTTCCCCGAACAGTATCGCCGCTACTGCGCTTTAGGCTTCTGTTCTCGAAGCTGCTGTTTCCACCCCAGGATTCGCGCCTTGTTTCCGGCTTCTTCGGCTTCCGGAACCATCCCCAATCGCTGGTAGGCGCGCGAAATCGTGGTCCACGCGAGAATGTCGTCCGGCTCCAGAACCAGAATTCGCCGCGCCGCTTCAATCGTGCGGTGAAAATCTTCGCGGGCGTGATACGCTTGCGCCAGGCCATGAAGCGCGTCGATCATCTTAGGATCGATCTCCAGCGCGCGGTTGTATTCCTCAATCGCCGAGTCGAGTTTGCCTTCGCCGAAGAAATCAATTCCAGCGTAGTAGTGGTCTTCCGCGGTCATCTCAAAAACCTTTTCATAAGCGCTTCGATTCTACCATTTCGGCGCGAGCGAACTTTTGAGAATGGCTCCTTCGCAGCGAGAGGACGGCGGGCAGGCCATCCCGTCTGCGTGCCATGCTGAACGCTCTGCGCTATTACTGGATTATCGCGCGCGGCTATCGTCTGCGCCCGTGGGCTTCGCCGTACATTCAGTGGCGGATGGAAACATTCTTCGGCAAACAGGCGTCCGAGCTCGACGCGCGAAAATTCTTTCGGCTGATGTGGCGGGAACGCGACCGCATCGAACGATTTCTGGAATGGGTAGCCATTCGCAGAGGCGCGCAGAATTCCTGAAACGTAAGCTTCAAGTTAGGTGGATTTGGGGTAGTCGTGCAGTTTCAAGTTTGCCTACGGACCAGAAACTGCTGCGATCAGTCGTTACAAGCGCGTTTTACGGAACTTATGTGTCCTCAAGCCGTTCGGGTAGTATTGGGTTGGAGAAGTCACTTGAGCTTTACAAGAGGACTCAATCATGACGAATAGAGAAGCCGGAATCAATGTAGTCCGCGAAATGATGGGCGACCAGGCGGCCGCAAAACTCAGCGCTTCCGCTGACTCAAACACCTTCGGTGCCCCGATCGCTGCCTACGCAGTCGACCAGGTCTTTGCGGAAATCTGGACTCGTCCCGGTCTGGACAGGCGCTCCCGCAGCCTAGTT
>JBAVQA010000287.1:0-3703 GCA_049693595.1 Candidatus Acidiferrales bacterium
GGCCAATACCTCTCCGGGAAAGTTACGATTCCGGTCCCCGAGCACCGTCGCAGTCCGAACGGGAAATCCCTCATAATCCTCGGCGCGCACGGGAACAATCTAAAAAATATCGATGTCACTTTTCCGCTGGGCCTGCTCACCGTCGTAACTGGGGTTTCGGGCTCGGGGAAGTCCACTCTAGTGAACGACATTCTCTACCGTGCGCTGGCTGCAAAACTCTATCGCTCCATGGAAAAACCCAGCGCCCACCGCGCTATCGATGGAATCGAGCACATTGACAAGGTCGTTCAAATCGACCAAGCCCCCATAGGCCGCACGCCGCGCTCGAACCCGGCCACCTACACCGGAGTCTTCGCGCCCATCCGCGAAATCTTTGCCATGCTGCCGGAATCGCGCGAACGCGGCTATCGTCCCGGGCGCTTCAGCTTCAACGTGAAAGGCGGCCGCTGCGAAGCTTGCCAGGGCGATGGACTGCGCCGAATCGAGATGAATTTCCTGCCCGATGTTTACGTCACCTGCGAAGTCTGCCGCGGCAAACGCTATAACGCCGAAACACTCGCGGTGCGTTACAAAGGCTATTCCATCTCCGATTTGCTCGATCTTCCCATCGAAGACGCGCTGAAAGTGATGGAAAACATTCCCTCGATTCAGCTCAAACTCCAAACGCTTGTCGACGTCGGCCTCGGTTACATTCAGCTCGGTCAATCGGCAACCACGCTTTCCGGCGGCGAAGCCCAACGCACAAAACTCGCCCGCGAACTATCTCGCCGCCAAACCGGCCGCACGCTTTACATTCTCGACGAGCCCACTACCGGGCTGCATTTCGATGACGTGAAAAAATTAATGGGCGTGCTCAACCGTCTGGTTACACTGGGCAACACCGTCCTAATCATCGAACATCATCTCGACGTGATTAAGCAGGCCGACTGGATCATCGATCTCGGCCCCGAAGGCGGCGAAGAAGGCGGCCGCATCGTCGCACAAGGCACGCCCGAGCAGGTCGCGCGCGTGAAGAAATCTTACACCGGCCAGATCCTCGCCCGCGCATTGAACGGCAACGGCTCGAATGGCATTCTAGCCAACGGAAAGCGGTCGAGCTGAAACTTCGATGAATCCTGACGAAAATAATTTGTTCGAGCAAGTACCCGCGCTGCCCTCCAATCAATCCGGAGCGGTTGACTCTTCGCCCGTCGCCTTACCCGCCGCGTCACCGCTGGCCGAATCAACCGACATCGCCGGGACATCGGACACTTCAAGTCATCTTCCCCCCAGCGTCAATCTCATCCCCGAAGATTTTCGCGTGCCCTGGGGCTGGGCAGATCTAGCCGCCTTCGTAGTACTCGCAATCGCAGGTTTTTTCCTTCTGAGCCTGTTGATCAGCACGGGCCTCGCGATATCGGGCGTCGACATCCGCCGCCTCCAAAAATCTCCGCACGAAGTGATCCTGCTGAACATATTGATTCAAGTGATTCTCGATTTAGGACTGCTCGCCTATCTCGCCGTTCAGATGCGCGTGCGATTTCGTTCGCCTTTCTGGCGCGCCATCGGCTGGCGCAAACTCGAGACTGGCCGGTTCCCGCGAGCCGCCGTTTATTTCGGACTTGTTCTCGCCGGTTTTTTCCTGTCAATAATCGTCTCGCTTGGCTCCGCATTATTCCCCCCGAACAAGGATTTGCCCATAGAAGTTCTGTTTCAGGATCGCAATACAACGCTTTTGTTTATGCTGATCGCTGTTTTCCTCGCTCCTTTGGTTGAGGAGACCATCTTCCGCGGCTATATTTATCCCGTAATCGGCCGCAGCTTTGGAATGGTCTGGGGTATCGTGGCCACTGGGACGCTTTTTGGCCTGTTACACGCCGAGCAGTTGTGGGGCGGATGGGGCCAGATCGCTCTGCTGATTTTCGTCGGAATTGTGCTCACATTCGCGCGCGCCTTTTCGCGAACCGTCGTCACAGGTTTTGTAATTCATACGAGCTATAATTTAGTCCAGGTTATCGGTCTGCTTGTTGCGACGCACGGCCTGCGTCATATGTCGGGCCTGCATTAATCCCGTTCGCGAACCGGCATTTCAGAAATGCTGAGCTTCTCGGAGATAACAATTGCACACGGTGGAACCAATTCGATGGACGCCCGAAGGCGTCGTTCTGCTGGACCAACGAAGACTCCCCAGCGAAGTAATCCATCACACCTACACCGATTATCGTGATCTCGCGAAGGCCATCAAGGACATGGTGATTCGCGGAGCGCCGGCCATCGGCGTTGCCGCCGCGATGGGCATCGCCCTCGCCGTCCAGAGGTCCAAAGCAAAATCGCTCGACGACTTGCGCGCCGAGTTTCCGGTTATCTGTGAAACGTTCGCGCATACTCGCCCCACCGCCGTTGATTTATTTTGGGCTATCGAGCGCTTCAAACTCCGCTTCGAAGACCTCGCGCGCCTGGCTTCCAAAGACCAAGCCGTAGCGCTGGAACGGATCCGCACGGAAATGGTGAAGGAAGCCCTAAAGGTCCATGAAGAGCGCCGCGAAGGCGACAAGAGCATCGGACGCTTCGGCGCCGAACTCCTGCCCAAGAGCGGCCGCGTCATGACCCAATGCAACGCCGGCGCGCTTGCAACTGCCGGCATCGGCACTGCCTTGGGAGTCATCCGCATGGCCGTCGAAGGCGGCTACCGAATCGAAGTGATCGTCCCGGAAACCAGGCCGTATCTGCAAGGGTCGCGCCTCACCGCCTGGGAGCTTCACCAGGACCGCATCCCCCTCACCCTGATCACCGACAACATGGTCGGCCATTTCCTGAAGACCGGCGGCGTGGGAGCCGTAGTAGTCGGCGCCGACCGAATTGCGCGCAACGGCGATACGGCGAACAAAATCGGCACCTACGGAATCGCGGTAATCGCGCGTGAAAATAGCGTGCCCTTTTACGTAGCCGCGCCGCTTTCCACCATCGACTACTCCCTCTCTTCCGGCGATCAAATTCCCATCGAAGAGCGCTCCGAAGAAGAAGTAACGCATCTAGCCGGAGTGCGCATCGCAGCCGACGTCCGCGCAGCGCATCCTGCCTTTGACGTCACTCCCGCGCGCTACATCACCGCCATCATCACCGAACGCGGTGTAGCCCGCCCCCCATTCGAAGCGTCGTTGAAGGATTTAAAAGCTCCTCACCCGGTCGATTCGCAAGCGTAGCGTCGCTCCAGCAAACCGCGAGAAATTTCGTCAAACACAAATTCACGGAGATGCTTCGCTGCGCAAATGCTTGGCTATGTGAGCGTGTGCCGGATAGAAATGTGGGAACACGGCGATGGATGTTAGTCAGAACCTGCCCAAGTCGTGCACATTTTTTTCCTAGGATTAATGCTTGACTCTGGAAATGTGCTTCTGTAAGATGGGGGTTCGTCTGTAGTTCTTCCAGTTGACCTGGGAGTACCTGCTCTTTGACAATCGGATGATACATGCCAGAACCCGTTTGGTTACTGCCTTGTTCCAAGTGTACCGGAGCAAGGCGAATTGAGATAAACCGAGCGATTTAAAGTTCGTATCGATCGTAGCAACCCGGTGCAAACCGGAAATTGTTACGGTCGAAACACCAGATTTCAAACGAGAGTTTGATCCTGGCTCAGAGCGAACGCTGGCGGCGTGCTTAACACATGCAAGTCGAACGCGCAGCATTCTGTAGCAATACAGGGTGTGGGCGCGTGGCGAACGGG
>JBAVQA010000288.1:0-10369 GCA_049693595.1 Candidatus Acidiferrales bacterium
GCAATCAGATGCCCGCCAATATCGAGGCTGGGACGTGCGCCGTGCTCCGTATTCACCATAAATGAAAAGCGGTCGTAGCCATCGTCGGTCGCAATCTTATTAGGGTCGATAGAGTCGTGCGTCGGCATCTCTTTTGAAAACTTGATTCGCCCATCGACTCCAACGAGTTCTGCCTTCACCGCTCCGTGCAGGTTAAAAAAGACGATCCTAAGAAAGATATCGTCATTCAAAATGTAGCCCCATGGTCTTCGGCCCAACATAGGCAATTCTTCGGGATTGTCTACGTCACAAAACGGGAAGCGGACCATGAAATCGTCATCTCTATCGTAGTGCGTCCGGTATGCAAACTTATCCGTGATCTGCAATGAGGTTATCTGAGAGCAAGTTCTAACAACGCCCGGAGGTGAAGACGATGCATCCAGGATTGTGTAGGCGAAGTGGTCGCGGCCTCCGACAGGAAGTTCAACTCCAAGGATCAACGTTCGGCGACTGAACGACTGGCTGATAAAGCAAGTCTCAGGACAAGGTGCGAGGAGCTGCCAAAATCCGGACTGTCCTTGGCCTCGGTCTTCCGAAAACAACTGAAGTCTATCGTTAGCTCTAGCCAAGATTTGGTCCTCGGAGCCCAAATAGAGCCCGTTCTTGTCCCAGCTATTGGTGGGCAAGGCGACGGAAAGGTCCAGTTTGCCTTCCGCGGTGAATCGTACGATATGGAACGAACGTTCAGGATGGCTCCTGGTGGCCGGGGCATCGCTCTCGCGCACCGTGAATCCAACCAAAACTCGGCCTTCGTGATCCATCTGAAGGTTCGGCCTAAACGTATGTCCAAATTGCGGCCTTTCGTGAACCGGTTGCCAGCCGTAGTCTTCAAGTTTAATCTTGGTAATTTTTGCGGCTTGCGGATGGGCGTAAACATACGAGCACGCGTAGACGATAACCACTAAAAGAGGCCAAGTGACGCTCTTCTGCAAGTTGCGCGGGATCAAGTACCCTGGGCAACGTTGTCGCCATTGTTTGTCGTCCGAGACGAGCATCGTTGGGCCAAATTTATCATGTTTTGGCGCCAGTGCATCGTGAGTCGGATAATCGGAAACTGACGCGTCAACAAGGTGTCGCCGCGAATCCGGAAACGGCCCAAGCTGTTTGAATTACACAAGTTTGGCAGCGAGCAGTCGTTCAAAGGAGGCCCAAAAATCGCAGTTTCCCAGTTTGGAATTGCCCCCTCCAACCACCACTCCCGAAAAGATTTACAAAATGCTCACACGAACTCGGATTTGCATCGTGTGTTAGTCTGGAAATGAAGCTATGTGGAGCATAGAAAATGTCGGCGCAGTAGGCAGTGCAGGGCCGGCGGACGCTCTTCGTCCGCTTACTTGCCAGGATCTCGCTCATCAGATTGTTTCGGACGACTGGTCCACTCTGAGCGATTTCGGCGAAGGGTCTCCATCGTTTCGCACCCCGCTCTGCACAAATTCCGCCGGATTAAATCGCCAAATTGCCGTAAACAGAATGCGCTCCAAGTCCCAGAAAATAAACACTTGTGATCTGCTCAAATCGCCAAAAAATCACATTCTGCAACATCACGAATTGCGTGCTTGGGGGAGGAATGTCGGAACACGAATCGCGGGACACCGGTCCCGTCTCACGGTCAACGGATCGCGGCCTTTAGCCACTAGCCACTTACTGCTAGCCACTGCATTTCTAACCGGTTCTGGCTCGCAAACAGAAATCGCCGTAACTTACTCAAAACAAAGAACCGCGCAGATTCTAACCGGTTCTAGAATCGCACGTAAGCGTTCAAATCAGTCGAAGTTCTCACCGAAGTCCGTTCACGGAACACCGTTCGAGGGACACGTGTCGCGCCTCACGGTCCACGGATCGCGTCTCTCGCTTGCCCTGACTAAGGAAGGGCCACTAGCCACCGCATCTCAGCCGGTTTACGCAAGCTCAGCCGTTTGTTACGCTTATTGCATGGCGCCACAGTTCCCTTCCGACAAGAGAGCACAACCTGCGCCGGAAAGCGTTCCAGTGCGCGCGCAATCGAATCAATCCACCGCCAGCGCCCACGTTGGCTCAGCCGACTGCATCACGAGCCGCGACAACAAGTGGTTGAAGCAATTTCGAGCCGCACTGCGTGGCACGGGTCCGGCCGAGGGCGAGCCGATTGCCGCCGAAGGGCCGAAACTCGTGGAAGAGGGCGTGCGTTCGGGGCTTGAAACCGAGGCTCTATTAGTGAGTGAAAACGGCGAGCGCCATTTGGAACGCATACTCCTGGCGGCAAGCGAGAGCGACTCCGGCGTACCACGCTCGCGAATTTTCCGCACCTCCGACAAGCTGTTCGAAAGCGTAGCAGGGACGGAGGCGCCGCAGGGCGTTGCGGCTCTGTTTCGCCAGCACGAATGGAGTTTTGATGACGTAATGCGTGGCCGCGCAAACTTCGATGGCGCATATCGCGGCGATTTACCGCTGATTGTCGTGATGGCGGCGGTTCAAGACCCCGGCAACGTGGGCACGATTGTTCGTTCGGCCGAAGCTTTCGGAGCTTCGGGAGTTGTCGGCACACGAGGCGCTGCCGATCCGTGGTCACCGAAAGCGCTGCGTGCATCGGCGGGTTCCGCGCTACGCGTACCGCTCCTGCGAGGCATGGCCATTCCGATTCTGCTCGCACAACTGCGCGTAGCAGGAGTAAGAATTCTGGCCGCCGGGTCGAGACCAAATGCAACGGCTGCGGCGCGAGATGCAGGAACGCCAATCCCTGACATGCGGAGCGGGTGCGCAATTTTTATCGGCAACGAAGGCGCAGGCTTGCCTAGCGAAGCAGAGCACGCCGCCGATGATTGGATCTCCATCGCGATGAACGAAGATGTCGAGTCGCTGAACGCAGGCGTCGCTGCGTCGGTGATTTTGTTCGAAGCAGCGCGGCAGCGGAGAGGCGCATAAATCGCATGGGTCTCTTTCAAACTGTCGAGCCCGAAGCAGAATCGCAGGCGGGGCGTCCGCTCGCAGATCGTATGCGTCCGCGAACCTTGGACGAGTTCATCGGACAAGAAGAGCTTTTGGGCCCGGGCAAACCGCTTCGCATCCAAATCGAGCGCGATGATCTGAGTTCGACGCTGCTCTGGGGGCCTCCGGGCTGCGGCAAGACCACACTGGCGCGAATCATTGCCAAGAGCACGCGATCGGATTTCGTTCCCTTCAGCGCGGTACTTGCCGGCATAAAAGAAATCAAAGAGGTGATGGCGAAAGCGGAAGGCGCGCGCCGCTATGGAATGCGCACGATTGTTTTCGTGGACGAAGTGCATCGCTTCAACCGCGCGCAACAGGACGCGTTTCTGCCACACGTCGAAGCCGGCAACATTCTGCTGATTGGCGCGACCACCGAGAACCCTTCGTTTGAAGTAATCGCTCCGCTGCTCTCGCGCATGCGAGTTTACGTGATGCACGCCCTCACGAAGGACCAAATCGTGGGACTTCTGCGGCGCGCGCTTGCCGATCGCGTGCGTGGATTGGGCAAAGAACAAGTGGAAGCGGCGGACGATATTCTCGACCGGATCGCCGTCCTCGCCAACGGCGATGCACGCTCCGCGTACAATACGCTCGAAGCGCTGGTGATGGGCACAACTCCGGACGCGGATTCGCGCCGCGTTTTATCGCAAGCTCGTCTCGAAGATGTCTTGCAGAAAAAGCTTCTGCCTTACGACAAATCCGGCGAAGAGCACTTCAATCTAATTTCGGCTCTTCACAAGTCGGTGCGAAATTCAGACGCTGATGCGTCTCTTTACTGGCTGGCCCGAATGCTCGAATCTGGTGAGGATCCACTGTATGTCGCGCGCCGGCTGGTTCGCATGGCCAACGAAGATATTGGACTGGCGGAGCCTCACGCCGTTCAAGTGGCGCTTGGGGCGATGCAGGCGTTCGAGTTTCTTGGCCCGCCGGAAGGCAATCTCGCGCTAGCGCAAGCCGCGGTGTATCTCGCGCTCGCTCCAAAATCGAATGCGGTGTACACCGCTTATGGCGACGTCCAAGAGGACCTGCAAAAAACCATGGCAGAGCCTGTGCCGTTGCACCTGCGCAACGCCGTCACCGGTTTGATGAAGAATATTGGCTACGGTAAAGGCTATCAGTACGCGCACAACGCGGAAGAAAAAGTTACGGACATGACTTGCCTGCCGGAGAGCTTGGCCGATCGCGTGTACTACCATCCGACCGATCAAGGGTTTGAAGCGCGCATACGGCAGAGGCTCGAAGAAATCCGGCGTATAAAGAGCAAGCCTCGGGATACCAAGGAACAGTCATGAGCGAGAAAGCAAACGGCGGTGTGCTTCGGGGAGAAAGAATTCTGCCGCCGATGCTGGTGATGCTAGCGCTAACATTGTGTTTACCGCTGCCCTCCCAGGCGCAGGGAAAATCGCTTGTGAAGATTGACGAAGACGTCCAGTCGTTTGCCATCGCGCCTGACAATCGCATCGTTTATTCCGTTCAGCACATCCGCAGGGTGAAGAAAGTCCACCTGGAACGCGACGATCTGTGGATCTCTTCCGCCGATGGTAAGCAGAAAAAGATCGGTGACGGAGAAAAGCTTTTCGCCGATCCTTTGCTGAGTTATCAAGTGCAATCGTTCGCGTGGTCGCCGGACGGCCGCCGCATCGCCGTGATGATGCAAACCGGGGAAATGACTCAGCCGAAAGGAACAGTGGATCAGCAACTGGACGAACCGCAGACCGTGCGCGGAGCTGTCGGCGTTTATCTGATGGACTCCGAAGGACATCAGATCCCCATTCAAGGAACGAAGGACGGATTGCTTAACGACGGATACAACGCCGCATGGCTCGCGGACGGCACAACGCTGGTGTATCTCACGAAAACAGGCGGAGATTTCTACGAGTTGAATTCATTGCGGCCCGCCGACGGAAAGAGCAAGCCTCTTTTCCAGGGACATACGTTTGCAGCTCTGGCTTGGGACACCAAGAACAACCGGGCATTTGCAATTGAGGAAAACTTGAGGGTCTTGAGCTCTCCCATGCTCGTGCAGTTGGATCTCGTGAAGGAAACTCGGACGCCCATTGTGCCCATTGACGAATATGCCGGCGATTTTGCGCTTTCGCCGTCGGCGCAAAAAGTCGGATACTTTCGCGACGGCGACACGCTTGAAGTCCGGGATATTACGAATCCAGGCGGCAAGCCGGCCCAGGTGAAAGTGGCTATCGGCCAGTTTCAATGGGGTCACGACGAGAAGCGAGTTTTGCTGAAGCGCGGCGATCCTCTAAAATCTGCGAGGTTAACCTGGGTGGGTCTGTATGACGGGCAGTTCGACCCGCTCCTGCACGATCTTGAATTTCGCGATTACCAAATCTCACCGGATGGGCGCTTTGTGGCCGTCACGGAACCCGGGAAACGAGCTCTCTTGGTTTACGGTCTGAACTAGGAAGATTTTGTCGGCCGCTGCAGTTCGCGCGCCCGCTTGGCGTGTTCCTTCAACGTGCACTTGTCCATGACCACGAAGATTCCGGCGCGCTTGGCGCGTTCGGCAGCTTCCACATGTACCACGCCTTCCTGCATCCAGACGCAGCGAGCCCCGATCTGAATCGCCGCTTCCACGATTTCCGGTACGAATTGCGAGCGCCGAAATATGTCCACGATATCCACGGGCACAGGGACATCCTGCAGCCGCGCGTAGCTTTTTTCGCCGAGCACTTCGGTTTCGTTCGGGTTTACCGGAATGATGCGGTAGCCGGCAGATTGCAGATACTGAGCCACGCCGAAGCTCGGTCTCATGCATTGGCTCGAAAGGCCCACAACAGCGATCGTTTTGCCGGACTTGAGGATTTGCGTGATAGCGTCGGACTCGGAGAGGCTGGCGAGCTCGAAATCTGGATTAAAAGCGGGATCAGGCTTATCCGCGGAGTCAGCCATTAAATACCTTGGGTGTCTCCCTCGATGATTGTTCTTGCGTGGGCTGCCGACTTGAGCGGCAAGGACGCGTGCACCTGCGCAAGCGCGTGCAGAAATTTCTCGTTCTCCTCGTGAGTGCCCACCGTCACGCGGATCGCGGTGGGAAAACCCATCCAGCGCATAGGCCTCACAATCACGCCGAGCTTCAGCAATTCCTCCACGAGAGGCTCAGTGTCCATTCCAAATATAATGAGAATGAAGTTTGCCACCGAAGGCACGAATTTAATCTTCAAGCTGTGCAGACCCGATGCCAACTGCGCGACTCCCGCGCGATTGGATTCGACGGACCGGCGCACGTGTTCGGCATCGTGCAAAGCAGCCAAAGCTGCGGCTTGAGCCACGACCGAGGTGTTGAACGGGCCGCGAATCTTGTTCATTTCCGCGAGGAGCGCTGCGGGGCCGATGCCGTAACCAATGCGCAGTCCCGCCAGACCATACACCTTGGAGAAGGTGCGCAACACGAGAAGATTGCGGCCGCCACGAACGACGTCTATCGAGCGCGAATAGTTCGGATCGTCGACGTAATCGCAGTAGGCCTCGTCGAGGACGACGAGAACGTGCTCCGGGATTAGCGCGAGAAAAGCATCCAGGTTATCCGCGCTGAACATCGTGCCCGTGGGATTATTGGGATTGGCTAGAAAAATAAGCTTCGTCTCTTCGGGCAAATCGCGGGCGATCGCTTCCAAATCGAAATGATAATCGCGCATGGGGACGTCGAGATAGCTGGCGCCGGTCGCGCGAATTGCGATGTAATAAAGTGGAAAGGATCCGAAAGAAGTGACTCCACAATCTCCTGGAACTAACGCCATGCGCGCGGAGAGATCGATCAATTCCGTGGAACCGCCGCCGAGAATTATATTGTCCGCCGGAATGCCGTGCTTTTTCGCGAGCGCTTCGCGAAGGTAGAATCCGCTTCCATCCGGATAGCGATTAGAAACCGCAACAGCTTTTCGCGCAGCTTCGACCGCAAGCGGCGAAGGGCCGAGCGGGTTTTCGTTGGACGCGAGTTTGATGGCGTGCATGCCCAATTCGCGCTCAACCTCCTCGATTGGCTTCCCAGGCACGTAAGGCGCAAGTTCGCGTATGTACGGCGGAACGAGTTCGTGCGTGAAATCTGTCATGCGTGGGCGGGCCTCAACTATATTTCTCGGGACGCGAAGCCGGGCCCTGCCTCGGGTGTTTGTGGTGCGGGCGCCGCTCCGAGCGATCTCGCAACGGTCGCGTGGGTGTCTGCGGCTTAGAGGTCAGGCGACGCTGTGACGGCGAATAATTCTTTGTCCCGTTACTGCCGGCCCCCGGCGCAGCGGGCACAGCATGCTGTGCCCCTACAACCGGTCTTTTGTTTTTGCGAGAGGGCTTTGGTTTCGGCGTGAAAGGGCGACGCTTTACGCGCATGCGCCGAGGTGTTATGACGCCTGGTTTCGGCTGCACGGAGCGCAATAGCGTCGCCACTTCGGCTTCCGAAAGCGCGCGGTGGTGACCGGGAGCTAGCGATTCGAGCGCGAGATTCCCGATAGCAACGCGTTTGGTCTTTTCGACCAAGTGTCCAGTTTGAAAAAGGCGATTGCGCAGCGCGTCGCTTCGCGTCTCGGGAAGAGTCGCCTCGTACCATGGAGCGTCCTTGCCCTTGATGCGCACGATATGTGCGCCGGTGACGCGGGCAAGGTTTTCGATTTCTTCAAAAGTCAGCAGAGTTTTCAGCTTCAAGCTATACGTTTGCGGCAAATTCGCCTTCAACATCAAATTTGCCAAATCTCCATCGTTGGTCAGAAAAACAAGTCCCATGGCGTGGTATTCGAGCCGGCCGACCGGAAATACGCGCTGGGTAACGCCGTGCAGCAGGTCGCTGAGCGCGCGGCGCCCTTCCGGATCGCTCATAGTGGAAACAATTTCCGGAGGCTTGTTCAGCAGAAGATAAATTCGCTCTTTTTCCGGACGCAGGAGCCTTCCATTTACTTTGATGTGATCGCGCGACTCGTCCGCCTTGGTTCCCATCTCGGTCACGGTGCGCCCGTTGACCGTAACCATTCCGGAAGAGATGAGCTCCTCCGCATGCCGCCTGGAGGCAATTCCTGCGCGCGCGATAATTTTTTGGAGTCTTTCGAGCATGAAATTGGGACGTGAACCGACAGTACAGATTAGCACGGAACGCGAAATTACATTTTTCGAGTTAGGTTCCCTGCCCGGATGAACCTTCTCCGGCAGATGCCACCGCCGCGCGCGCGTTGTCGGCTTCGTCCGCGGAATGTTCGGTGCCGTTCGGATTCGACTCAGCCGGAGCTTTAGTTGAACTTGCTGTTTTGTCGCTGATCGACACCGATTCAGCCGACGCTTCGGGTGCGATAGCGTGGTCTTCCGGTTCGGCTGGAGCGATGCCGGTATCGTCGCCGAGGGCGGCCTGTGCGAGAGCCTCAAATTCCTTCAAGCTAGGAAGCTCGTCTAAATCGAAAAGGCCGAAGCGCATTAAGAATTGCTTCGAAGTGCGATAAAGAATCGGCCTGCCGATCACTTCTTTGCGGCCCGCCGTGGTGATCAGGCGCTTTTCGAGAAGCGTTTTGATTACGCCGCCCACGTTAACGCCGCGAATTTCGTTGATTTCAGGAATTGTGGCCGGCTGTTTGTAGGCGATCACTGCGAGAGTTTCGAGCGCGGGCATGGTGAGCCGCAGCGGCGGCTGCAGGCTCTTGATGAATTTCCGGACGGCGTCGTGATGCTGGGCCTTGGTATAAAATTTCCAGCCGCCGGCGACCTTGCGAACTTCGATCCCGCGATCGTCCGTTTGGTAAGTGGCGACTAACAGGTCCAGCCCGGCGCGGGCTTCGGATTTTTCCACTGCGAGCGCTTTAGCGATCTGGTCGAGCGTAGCAGGCTCGTCGGCTGCGTAAATAATAGCCTCCAGTGAGGCTTGGAGTTCTTGTGGCGTCATGGTCACAGATATTGCTCCTCGATTTGCGATATGGCATCGGGTCCGGCGAATACCGCGTCGAACATTTTGTGTTTGCGCAAACGAATGTCCGAGAAGAGTTCGGATTGCACCAGCATGACGGCTTGCATGCGCACCATTTCCAGTACGGCGAGCAAGGCAACGATCATCGCGTTGCGCGTTTCGCAGGTTTCGAAGAAATCGATCAGCGAAATGGGCTCATCGTTTCCGGTCAAACGCTGGCGAAGGCGGTCCATCATTTGCGCGATGGTGACCGTTTCATGGTGCAGCTCGAATTTCTTGATGTCTTTTTTGCGTTCGAGGATTTGCTGAAATGTCCTGACCAAATCCACGAGCGAAATCACCAATTCGCCCTGGACTTCGTCGCCGGCATATAGTGTGCGGTCGGGATGCGACCAGACGTGATCCTCGACTTGTTGTTTCTGGTACAGAAGCTGCGCCGCATTCTTGAATTTCTCGTGTTCGAGGAGCCGGTGCACGAGTTCGTCGCGCGGGTCTTGCTCTTCCGGCCCGGCGAGCGGATCGGGGGGCAGAAGCATTTTCGATTTGATGTGAATCAGCGAAGCGGCCATGTAAATGAAATCGGCGGAGACGTTGACGTCAAGTTTTTCGAGCTGGTGAAGATAATCGAGATATTGCTCGGTGACTTTCGCGATGGGAATATTGTGGATGTCCATCTCCTGCTTGCGAATTAAATCGAGCAGAAGATCGAGCGGGCCTTCGTATACCGGCAAATTTATGCGATAGGGTGACGCCATTCCACCTGCCTCGGTCGAACATCAAGATAAAATCAGATCCCTCGCTGCGCTCGGGATGATAGTGCTCTTTAACTACCGCCTGGCGCGTTCCCTGCTGCAGCGGAAGGCCGCTTTCGCGCATCTTCCCATTTGAAGATTGCGTTGCGCACGCGCTTCATGGTGCGCTTTGCAGCTTTGCGCGCCTCGTCCGATCCGGCATCGAGGATATCCCAAACCCGCTGCGGATGCGCTTCAAATTCTTTGCGGCGTGTCTGAACCGGCTCGATCCATTTGACGAGATTATCTGCCATCGCGTTCTTGCATTCCACGCAGCCGATGCCCGCGGTGCGGCAGCCTTGGTCAGCCCAGGCAATTGTGTCGCGGGGCGAAAATAATTTGTGATAGGCGAACACGGGACAGACTTCCGGACGGCCTGGATCCGTTCGGCGGACGCGCTGCGGGTCGGTCATCATGTGCTTTAGAACTTTGGTGCGAATCTCGGCGGGAGGATCGCTTAGCCAGATGGCATTGCCGTAGCTTTTCGCCATGCGGCGGCCGTCGAGGCCGGGTAGGCGCGGCGTTTCGGTCGCCAAATAGGCCGGTTCTTGAAGAACCTCATGATAAATAAAGAATCGGCGATATTTCCCCATGGCTTCAAGAAAGTTGGAAATGCCTGATTCATGCGCATCGACCATCGCTGCAACGTGAACGGATCGACGAAAGACGGTGTCATAAG
>JBAVQA010000289.1:0-6337 GCA_049693595.1 Candidatus Acidiferrales bacterium
TTACGGCACAGCTAAAGCCGTGCCCGGACGCAAAACAGTGGTTGTCACACAGGCTCTAAAAGTGGCCGCTATAGATTCAAGACCGTGACTTGCGTGACGGATCGGGCGAGATGGTTCCGCGCGAAAATTTTGTTTCGAACGATCGAAATCGCTATCGGGCGTGGAAGGAAAAATGGAAGGGGCGGCGGGCGTCTTCGTCGCGTAATACGCGAGCGCCGGCGCCGCCGACGTGGGAGCTAATCAACTTCCATGATTCGAGTGGCCTTGACGACCGGGGATTTCTTCTGCCGCTCGGCAAACTTCTGGGCGCGATCGCGGTCAATGTAAACGCGGGCAAATTTTTCGCCGTCAGCGTAGTACACAGTCACTTGCCAGTGGTGGTGCTTGCGACGCTTGTCGCGCTTCATGCGGCTGGTCTTCTTGAGCTTATGCTTAGTCACTTTGGGTGAGTCCCTCCGCTGTGGGGACTATGGCAAGTTTGCGAAGGCCGCGCAAGTAACAAGTTAGAGATTAACGTTCCTATACTTTTCCTGGCGGTGGTGACGGGGTTGGGCGCCAATTTGGCTGCTTCAAATTGAAAAAAATCAGAAGCCGTGCAACATTCCGCGGCATCCAACCGTATAAGTAAGTGGTGCAGGAGAGAATGGCGCGGGGAGGGACACGGTGATGCGCTGGGAACGTGACATGCAGATTGAAGACTTGCGGGACCATCCGAGGGAATTGATCGCCGAACTGGGCGATTTACTGGCCAGCGGCACACCGGCAATTCCCGATCCGAAACATCCTGAACTATTCGAAATTAAGAGCGACGCACAGGTGTTCTATGTGCACATCTCTCCCGTGACGGGAAAAGTTCTGCTCTTGGCTACCTGGCCTAGCGAAAATGTGGTGGAAGGAGCGCACGCCGCGGCTTGATCTGGCGTGCGCGGGGTAGCGTGCGCATGTGTTGGTGGCGCTGATGCGCACACGGCTAGAAAGTCAGGTCTGAGGGCTTGAAGCTCAAGTCTGTGACAATTTGTGGCTTCAATTTGTAGATCGTTTGGGAATCACTCGTTCGCGCGTAAACGAACCCACCGGATTCCTTCGAGATTTCAACTTTCAGAATTTTTCCACTCTTGTCGGTGAGAATCGCCTCGAACTCGGGCTTCGCTAGTTTCGCGACGATGGCTGGCGTGGGCTTGTCGAAGATTTCTTCGGCAGTGGCTTGCTGTAGCGGAGCGAAGAGCTTGTCTAGGCTGAGCGGCTTGGGCTGCTGATTGTCTTTCTGCTTGGCGCTCAGCGTTTCGTCTTTCTGAGTCGGTGCGTCCAAAGCCCAATCTGTTTCATTTTTGCGCGTGGCGAGGATCGTGCCGCTGGCGTTATGAATCTCGGCATGAGTGATGGTAGCGGGATCGAAATGGGCGAGTTTCTTGTCGCGCAGGTCGCTGAAATTTTCCGCGAGCTTCTTGTACAGAGCCTGGTTGATGCGGAAGATGGTCGGGCGCGCGGCGTCTCGCGCAAAATACTCGTCACCTTCCTTTTTTCCGACGAGCAGTGTTGCGATGCCGCCTTTGGCGTCCGCCACGCTGAACGAAATTGCTGGGGATGCCAGGCCATACCGCGGCAGATCTCCTGGGACTTCGCTGACGATGGTGATGGTCCTGGCATTGGCGACGGCCGAGAGCAGCGCGGTGATGGCATCTCCGTCGGCGGGTGCAGCTGCGGGCTTGGTGAACTTCCAGACGTCGCGATCTTTTGCCGCAGCCAGCTCACCCGATGAGTTCTTGAGGGCAAGCGATTTCACATCGTCGGTCACGAAATGGAGCACGGAATGATCGCGCAAATCCTGCAGAGGCTTATCGGCGCTGACCAGCAACGATTCGGGGAGCAGGGCTACGTCCTTGGCGTTGTCAACGATGGAGTACACCGAAACCCCCGTGAAATCTTTTTTGCCTAGCGTCAGCGAATGCTTCGCGCCGTTCTTCATTTGAAAATCGAGCGCGACCACTGGAGCATCCAGCCCGAACACTTTGAGGCGATCCGGCGTGCCGGGCTCGGTTTGGGCGACGCGCACAGACGCGAGCTGCTGGAGGATTCCCTGCAACGACGGATCATCGGCGCCGGTTTGCAGCGGCGCGGTGATTTGCCAGACGCCATTTTGTTTTTCGAAGTGGATTGGCTGGGATTTCGGATCGGCCGGGTAGGAGATGGTCAGCGAAGAAATGTCGTCTGCCTGCAGCGTAAATGCAGGTTTGGTGGAATCCGCCGGGGAGTTCGCGGCTTCTTTTTGGCCGCGCTTCCAATCGAAATAGTAGGCAGCGGCTCCGACGGTGATCGCGACTAGCAGGACAATCAATGTGGATTTCTTGATCATGGCTTTTGGGAATGTTCCTTATTCACTGAGAGAGAGCGCTAGCGGCGCTTCCACCAGATGTAAACGCCGGAGAAAATCACCAGTCCCGGAAGAAAGACCAGGTCCATCCAGTGCAAAGCGGACGATTGGGCTTCGGACAGGTTGACGCGGCGGTTGGTGGGGCTCTTGGGGCGGATGGAGATCAGGTTTTCATCCTGCGTGAGCCAATCAACAGAGTTGAAGAAGAGATCGCCGTTCCTTTGCTGAGTGACCCAGGGATTCGCGGCAAATTGAGAGTTGCCGATGACGACGAGGCGCGCGTCTTTGTCGCCAACTTTGCGATTAGCGGCGACTCCCAAGGAAAGCGGCCCGATCTTGTCAGTTTTAGGATCGAAGGAAATTTTCTTTTGGCCCGGTTCGAGCTTGGGAATGGTGAAGCTGCGCTCGGAGGTTTTTAGCAGCTCGACCGTCTGCGGAATCGCCGTGCTTTTATTCGCGATCGAGGCGGTGCGTGCCAGCGGGAAGAATGCTACTGAGCCTTGAAAACCCTTAGTTATAGGGCTGGAGCCAAAATCCTGGACGACCGGAATAATCGGGCCACCGCCGAAGAGTTGGCCCATGCCGCTGGCGTCCACGACTACATCGTCGCCGACCGCGACGTTCCATGACTGGAAGAGGTCGTCGAGCTTCGGATCCGTTGCCGGATCAACCAGGATTAGCGCATCACCGCCTGCGTCCAGAAACTTTCCGAGCATCGCGGTTTCCTGCGGATAGTACGTTTGCTTCGGACCGGCAATCACCAGAACGCTGCAGTCGGCGGGGACGCCATTTTCGGCGATGAGGTTGACGGTTTTTGTGGCGTAGTTTTCCTTCTTCAGGCCGGCATCCACCTGGCTGAATCCGTCCTGCGAGCTATCAGTTAACGATTTTTCGCCGTGGCCGGTGACGAAGCAGATTTCTTTCACTTTGTCGCTGGTGATTTTCACGATGGCGCCGGTTACGTCTTCTTCTCCGGGCTCACTTCGCTGGCCGGATGCCAAATGCTCTTTGCGCGCGCCATAGGCCACGACGATGTCGCCCGGTCGTGTTGCGCCGAAGTCCTGCGCGACCTCGGGCTTCTGGTTCGGGTCCACGAATTGATATTTGAAATGCGGGCTGAGGGTTTTGTACTCGGCCATCAGGTCGTCGAACGCTGGGTTCGGAGCCTTATCGAAACGGGCGACGGTGAGATCTTGTTTCAGACCGCTGACGATATTGCGGGTCTGGTCGGAGAGCGTATAGAGTTTTTCGGTGGTGAGGTCGAATGTTTTGTGATGGCGGAAGCCGACAAAGTTGATGACGACGAGAATTGCGATTACGGCTAGCGTGAGAATTGAGGTGTTAGTTCCCTGCTGCGCGGTGCGGCCGGAAAACGCCCTGACGATGCCGCGGAAGCCGAAAATCACCGCAGCGAGCACGAAAATCCCGCCGGCGATCAGGAGCACCTTGCTCGTGGTGAGCAATACTCCTTGAATGGAATAACGCACGCCGCTGGCGATGAGCATCGCCACGCCGATGGTGCCGATGAAACTAGCTATCTCTTCGCGATCCCATTTCATACTGCAAGTTCCTCCATGAATTGCGAGCCACGCGCGATTTCGTTAAGCCCGGCGCCAGCGCATCGAGTCAATTGAGCGCACGGTCAAGAAAACGAAAAGAATCATGAAGCTGAAATAATAAATGAGGCCGGAAGTATCAATGATGCCGCGGGAGAAATCTTCGTAATGACGGCTGGCGGAAAGATACTGCAGCACCGAACCAAGGCCGCCTTCCGCGGTGTGTCCCAAATCCACTACCCAGAGCAACAGGAACGCCACGAACGTGAGTACCGCGGCGATGAGCTGATTTTCGGTGAGCGACGAGAGAAAGATGCCGAGCGCGAGCAGCGCGCCACCGAGGAGCAGAATTCCGGCGTAGCCCGCGAGCAGCAAGCGCCACTGTGGCAGTGGCTCGCTATGGAGATACATGTAAACCACGTAACCGGCCGTGGGCAGAAGCATGACCGCGAAGAGTGATAAGGAAGCGAAGAATTTCCCGAGGACGATCTGAATTTCGCTGATGGGCGACGTCATCAGCAATTCCATCGTGCCGCGTTTGCGCTCTTCGGCAAAGACGCCCATGGTGAGAAACGGCGTGATGAAGAGAATGAGGGTGGAGAGCAGGCCCAGGAATGCGCGCATCACCTGGCCGGGAACGTCAAATTGGGGAGGCGCGCCAAACTGCATGCTCTGCATTTCCATTTGGAAAGATTGTTGGATGACCGCGGACAGGAAGAAATTGAAGAAGACCGCGCTCAGGAGCAGAAACAATCCGATGCACACGTAGGCGACCGGCGAGACGAAATAGTGGCGCATTTCCTTGCGATAGATGGCGTAGAGGTTGCGCATCGTTTTTCAGACTCCTTGGTAAAAATTCCGCACTGTGGTGCCAGTTAGTTCGAGGATGCCTGCGCGTGCGCGGCGTCGTCGGTGGTCAATTCCAGGAAAATATCTTCCAGGCTGAGGCTGACGCCGCGCAATTCAAAGAGCGGCCAGCCATTCTGCACGATTTTTGCGGCGACGGCGCTGCGAATGTCGGCGCCTTGCGCGGTTTCGACGATGGCCACCAGGTGCCCTTCGGCGGGAAGCTGTTCCGTTTCCACGCGGGTGGCGCCGGAGACCTGCGTCAGCGCGTCGCGCAGCGCTTTTTCCGGAGCTTGCACTTCGACGCGGATTTTCTGGCCGCCTTTGAGCTGCGAAGTCAGGTTTTGCGGTGTGTCCACGGCGGCGATCTTGCCTTTGTTGATGATCACCACGCGGTCGCAGGTCATGCTGACTTCCGGAAGAATGTGCGTGGAAAGAATGATGGTGTGACTTCCGGCGAGGCCCTTGATCAAGTTGCGCACTTCGATGATTTGTTTGGGATCGAGTCCGACAGTGGGCTCGTCGAGAATAATGACATCGGGATCGTGGACCAGGGCTTGCGCGATGCCTACGCGCTGTTTGTAGCCGCGGGAGAGGCGTTTAATCAGCTGCGCGCGGCGATCTTCCAAGTTGGTCTTCTGCATCGCTTCGGTGACGCGCGCGGCGCGTTTATCGGCCGGGACGTTCTTGATGCGCGCGACAAAGTCGAGATAGTCCTCGACAGTCATATCCGGATAGACTGGCGGAGTTTCGGGCAGGTAGCCGATGTGGCGGCGGACCTCCATGGAATCGCCGAAGACGTCGAAGCCGGCGATTTTCGCGGTGCCGGAGGTGGCCGGCATGTACCCGGTGAGGATGCGCATGGTGGTGGTCTTGCCGGCGCCGTTTGGTCCGAGGAAACCTAGAATTTCACCTTTGTTTACCGTAAAAGAAACGTGATCCACGGCCGTGACGGCGCCGTAGGCTTTCGTCAAATCCTGAACTTCTATCAATGCATTCCTCCCGCTCTCGTAAGACCGGCACGAACGCCGGGCAAATCCGAACAAATGTTTATACTAAAAAACGACGCAAATTGAAAATCACGCTGGGGATTCTGGCGACGAGTGATTTTGCGGACGCGCCGCAACCTCTAGGGTCGCTCAGCTCACGAGCCGACGAAACGGAAATTCAAGCATGGGTATGAAGCAAGTTACAACAACTCTCCGCCGAATCTGCAAGTTTATAATACGGCTCAACGATTGGCCAAGAAAAACTCGGCTTTCTGATATCACATCGTTCCGCCGGCAGTTCCTGATTGGCTGAAAGCAAATGCCTATGAAGTGAGATTGCTCCGCGGGCGTCGCGTGCGCTAAAAAGTGAAGCGGCCGCCGATTTGCGCGGCGAAGGGCCCGCCTACGGTGGTGCCGGGGCCGAAGAAGTCGCCGAGCGCGCCTGCGGGAAAACTCAACTGCTTGAGGCTGGTGATGGGAGTGAAAGCCGAGCAAGCGGGCGGGTTCGCGCAGATGCCGGTGATGTTGGAGGTGTCGTTCACCGCCACGGGGAACGCGCCGACGTTGGTGACATA
>JBAVQA010000290.1:0-29720 GCA_049693595.1 Candidatus Acidiferrales bacterium
GCTCGGCCCGGAAGTGCTCCGGGACAAGGTCGCCCCGGCGCTCCTCGGCCAGGAGGCGGAGCGCCATCACGGTTTCCGCAACGCCCCGGCAGCAGCCGCCCGGGGCAAGATCCTGTAGGGGGCCAAAGACCGGGGGCGGGCATCCCCAAGGCTGAACCAGGCAAGCCGCTATATGCTCGCAAGCCGCCCGCGCGTGGGCGTCCGCTGATTGAAAAGCGCTATGCTGAAGGGGAGCGCAAACTTCATCCTGTGCGTCCTCGTGCAGGCGCAGGACCCGGACGCGCTACACAGATTGAACAGGCCCCGCCGGTTAAACGTGAACCCCGCGCAGTCACCGTCACGGAAGGAATTACGGTTCGCGAACTGGCCGAGAAGCTGGATATTCGCGCCAAGGAATTATTGAAGACGCTGCTCGACCGAGGTGTTTTCGCCAGCATCAATCAGGCGCTCGACGTGCCGACGGCGACAAACCTAGCCGAAGCATTCAACGGGATCGTTCAAGTGGTTACGTTTGAAGAGCAGGTGGTTCAGGAAGAAAAGATCAAGGAAGAACGCACGGGTAACGAAGTGCCGCGCGCTCCGGTAGTCACAGTGATGGGCCACGTGGACCACGGCAAGACCAGCTTGCTTGATGTGATTCGAGAGGCCGACGTAGCGGGTGGCGAAGCGGGCGGAATTACGCAGCATATCGGCGCGTACGAAGCGCACGTGCAAGGCAAGCGCATCGTGTTCATCGATACTCCGGGTCACGAAGCTTTCACTCGCATGCGCGCGCGCGGCGCGAAAGTGACGGACATTGTCGTCCTGGTAGTAGGCGCGGACGACGGCATCATGCCACAGACCGAAGAAGCGATTTCGCACGCTCGTGCGGCCTCAGTTCCGATGGTGGTCGCGATTAACAAGATCGACAAGCCGGACGCTCAGCCGGAACGCGTGAAGCGTCAGCTTTCAGACAAAGGATTGATGCCCGAAGAATGGGGCGGCGACACTGTGATGGTGGAAGTGTCGGCCAAAATGAAGACGAACATTCCGAAGCTGCTCGAAATGATTCTCCTGGTGGGCGACCTTCGCGAGTTGAAGGCTGATCCCGACGTGCCCGCGAGCGGAACCGTGCTGGAATCGCGCGTAGACAAGGGCCGTGGCCCGGTGGCAACGATGCTGGTGCAGAACGGCACTCTGCACGTGGGAGATGTGTTCATCGTCGGCGCGGTTTACGGAAAAGTTCGCGCGATGTTTGACGATCGCGGTGCGGCGATCAAACAGGCAGGTCCTTCGACGCCGGTAGAAGTTCTTGGACTGCAGAGCGTGCCGGAAGCGGGGGATCAATTTCAGGTAGCGGACGAAGCCAAAGCCCGCCACATTGTTGAATACCGCCAAGGCAAGCAGCGCGAAGCTTCGCTGGCGAAATCGGCCAGCGGCCGCTTGACACTCGACCAGTTGCACGAACAGTTGAAAGTGGGCGAAGTGAAAGAACTCCCCGTGGTGTTGAAGGCGGACGTGCAGGGTTCCGTGGAAGTGCTGAACGAAATGCTGCCGAAACTTTCAACCGATCAAGTGAAACTGAAAGTAATTCACGCGAGCGTGGGAGCGGTGAACGAGAGCGACGTTCTTCTGGCATCGACTTCCGGCGCGGTGATCGTCGCGTTCAATGTGAAGCCGGAGCGAAAAGCTTCGGAGCTCGCGCAACGCGAGGGCGTGGACATTCGTCCCTACACGATTATTTACGAGCTGCAGGATGAATTGAGGAAGGCCATGTCCGGTTTGCTCGCGCCGGTGATCAAAGAGACTTATCTTGGCCGCGCGGAAGTGCGCAACACATTTAAGGTCAAGGGCGTGGGAACCATCGCTGGTTGTTCGGTGCAAGACGGCATCATGAAGCGCGACGCGGAAGTTCGCGTGCAGCGCGATGGCGTTGTGATTTACACCGGGCGAATCACTTCATTGAAGCGCTTCAAGGAAGACGCCAACGAAGTGCGCCAAGGTTTCGAATGCGGAGTCGGCGTGTCGAATTTTGCGGATGTGAAAGTGGGAGACATTCTCGAATGCTTCAAGATGGAAAAGACCATTGCGCTGGAGATGCCTCCCCCCAGCGAACGGCCGCGCCGGCAGGAACGTCCAGGGCGGCAGGAAAGCGCGTAAGCACGGCGAAATCGTTCCAAGGTAATTTTCTACTCGCCCGTTTCGACCGAATTTACGGGGGCGAAAATGCCGATCGGTCTCCTCACTCTTGAAATTCACATCGCCGAAGCGCAGTCTCTCAAAGACAAGCGGCAAGTCCTGCGCAGCCTGAAAGACCGCCTGCGCGCCCATTTTAACGTTGCGGTGGCGGAGCTCGAGCATCAGGACTTATGGCAGCGGTCGAAGATAGGCGTAGTGAGCATCTCCGGGGACGGCAAACATCTGGAAGAATCACTTGCAGCGGTCGCCGCGGAATCGGAGCGATTGCTCGGACGCGATTTGGTCTCCCAGGAAATAGATTATTTCGAGGACAGTGAATAATGCTCGGCGGACACCGCTCGGAACGTATTGCGGAAGAAATTCGGAACGAAGTGAGTTTAATGCTCGCGGGAGAGCTGAAAGATCCACGGTTGGCCGGACCGGTGATGGTGACGGAGGTCCGCTTGGGCGCTGGAATGCGCACCGTGCGCGTGTTCGTGCAACTAGCGGAAGACGACAGCGAACGCGCGGAAACGTTGGCAGGGTTGAAAGCTGCTTCCGGCTACGTGCGGCACGAACTGGTGGAACGCCTGCGGCTTCGGAGAGCGCCGGAAGTGATTTTCCTAATCGACGAATCGGAAGAGTACGGCCACCATATCGATCAACTCCTGAGAAAGGCGAAGCCGCCGGAAACTTTGTAGGCGGCTTCGTTCCGGTTCTTGCTTTGTCTTCGAGCAGCCTGAAAACGCAATTCGTCCCTTGAAAAAACGCGGTAACGAAGAAGCGCCTTAAAAAATGCCCCGAACGCCTCAGACTTTGCCATACGACGGAATCCTGGTGGTCGACAAGCCGCGCGGAAAAACTTCGCACGACGTCGTGGAAGCCGTGCGCCGCCTGGTTGGTTTCCGCGGCATTGGACACTTTGGAACTCTGGATCCGCTCGCAACCGGCGTGCTGGTTCTTGCGCTGGGGCGCGCTACCCGCTTGGCACGCTTTTACAGCGGACGCCGGAAGCGGTACACCTGCGCGGTGCGTTTCGGATTTTCCACCGATACTTACGATGCGGACGGCGAGGCACTAGGTCCTGACGCCGCGCCAGCACTGGATCCGAAAGAACTGGAAGAATACGCGGCGCACTTCCTCGGCAAGATCATGCAAACTCCGCCGTCTTTCTCCGCGAAAAAAATTCACGGGCGGCCCGCCCATGAGCTGGCGCGAAAAAACAAGCCGGTGAAGTTGGAGGCCGTGGAAGTGGAAGTGTACGAATTCAGGCTCACGGGCGTGGAAGGTTCTATCGCGCGGTTCGTGGTGGAATGCGGTGCGGGAACCTATATTCGGTCTCTGGCACACGAACTCGGAGCGCTGCAGGGCTCCGGCGCGCATCTGGCGGAGATTACTCGCACGGCGGTCGGCGAGTTTACGTTGGACCAGGCCGGCCAACTTCCAGAGCTCGACCAGGAGGCCAAGACCGGCCGTTTGGAAAAACGCATCATTCGCTTGGAAAGTCTGTTGTCTGAGCTGCCTCGCGCGACGATACTGCCTATTGTCGAAAAACGCGTACGGCACGGGGCAAAGTTCAATTTGTCGTTGGCTCAGATTCAACCTGGCCAAACGAATTCGATTCCGGGAGCTCCCGCACAGCTAGATTCGGGCGAATGGAAGCCGTCTCGATTACGCGTATTTAATCAGCAGGGACAATTGATCGCCATTGCTGAGCCTGTTGTGCCACGCACGTACCAGCCGGTTGTAGTCCTGGAAGCGATTCCCTGAAATTGTTTGTACAGTCTTGACCATTGCGGGCGGGTGAATTCCAGCCGCTTCCCGGCTACTGTGGTTGTGGTTCGGGCGGTTGCTGCGGAGCCGGTTGCGGCGGGGGCTGCGGTGGCGGTTGCTGTGGTTGAGTTCCCGGCTCTGGCTCGGGCGCGGGCTGTGGCTGAACCCCTGGTTGCGGCTGAGTTGGGGGGGGAACCTCGGGCTGTGCGCCTCTTGGCGGCGCCTGACGCTCTTGGTGAGTGGGTCCCTGCGAGCCCACACCTTCGAGCGCGCCGCGGCCCGCGTAAATCAGATGATCTTTTCGCGGTGAGAGCGCCACTATTCGCGGGGTCATGAGTATCAGCACTTCGGTATCTTGTTTCTGCACATCCTCGGACTCCGCCAACAGCCCAGCGCCAGGTACTTCTCCCAGTCCAGGTGTTCCGTTCGCTCCGCGCGTATATTGAGGTGAGCGGAATCCCGCCAAGGCCGCGGTCTGATTCGTTTTTACGCGCACGGTCTGATGGACTTCTTCGTTCGCCACTACGGGTATGTTGTTCAGAATCGTACCGGTGAGGCTGCTGATGGTGAATTCAAGCTGTAGCGTGACCTCGTCATTTTGGTGGATGCGCGGCGTTGCCTTTACCTTGACTCCTACGTCGATGTATTCGGCATTGGGAAACTGAGTGCCGGTGGATGCGGTACTGCCGGCGGCGGCTGAAAATTCCGCAGAATTAATTATGACCGATACGGTGTTGGAGCCGTTGTTGGCGACGGCTAGATCCGGCTGCCCGGAGTCCGTAAATACGGCGGTGGCGACCGAGACCGGATTCGTCTCGACGGGGATTTCAACAGGTGGTGAAAATGTTCCGTCGCCGAGGCCGAGGAGAAGGGCTACGGAATTGTCCGTCTGCGCCGTGACGGCCAGATCCTGAAAGCCGTCCACGGTGTAATCCGCAATCGCAATCGAGGTGGGACCATTGCCCGCAGGGAAGTTGGTGGCTGCGCCGAAGGTGCCATTGGCGGCACCCAGGAGAATCGAAACAGAGGCGCCGGAAAGGGTACTCGTTCCCGCGCCATTATTTGCGACCGCGAGGTCCAGGATGTTGTCGCCGTTGAAGTCGGCAGCCGCCACATAGACCGGAGCTTGCCCGGTGGGATAGCTAATAGGAGTGTGGAAGGTTCCATCCCCTTTTCCCAGATAGACGGAAACCGAGTTATCGGTCTGATTGGTAACGGCCAGATCTAAGTTGCCATCGTTATTGAAATCGGCGACCACCAGGCCCGTCGGCGCATGGCCCGTGGCTAGGTTTACAGGAGCGGCGAAGGTTCCGTCTCCGTTGCCCATGAAGATAGAAACAGTGTTGTCCTGCTGATTGGCAACGATCAAATCGAGTAGTCCGCCCGTGACCAGCGTTGCCGTGACGACCGACACCGGATGATTTCCGGTCTTGATAGGTGAACCGGAAGCTGCCGTGAACGTCCCATCGCCGTTACCAAGAAGAATTGAAAGCGTATTGTCAGTTTGGTTGGCTACAGCCAAGCCCACATTCGTATTGTTCTTCGAGTTGAAGGTGCCGGTTGCGATCGAAATGGGTCCTGCGCCCGTGGCGGGCGCGGGGGTAACCGGGTTCTGAAAAGTTCCATCGCCATTGCCGAGAAAAATAGAGAGTGTGTTATCCGTGAAGTTCGCGACGATAATATCTTGAAAATTGTCGCCGTTCACGTCGGCGGTTGTGACGAAATCGGGGGCATTTCCCGTTGCAAGCGTCGTGATCGGTAAGGTTCCGGCGCCCACTCCTGGAATGCTTACGCCCGAGGCCCCACTCGTTCCCAAGCTTGCGGAAAATTGTGCCAGCGACACAGGAAAGCGTTCACCCACGAAGAACGTGGCAGGTTGGTTGTCTTCAGCGCGCAGCAAAATCCGGCGACCATGGCGCACCAGCGAAAGCATTTCCGAAAAACTCGCCGCCGCGCCCGGAAGGGTGGCCAGAAACGTGGACGCTCCGCCTCCGAAGGCGATGATGGGAGGAATTAGCGATCCCACATTTACCTGACCGGAACCCAGCAATCCGCCGAGTTGAGACGGCGAAAGACCTCCCAGCGTGGAGCCACCGAAGATTTGGGTAATGACAGCAATCAGTCCCGTGAGTCCCGATTCCGCCTCGGTCACGGCGTTTGATGGAATCGGAAAAACCGTGGAAGTCTGCGGCGGCAAGATACCAAGCTGTCTCGCATAATTGCGATCCACTTCAAGTATTTCTATTTCCAGCACCAGCTCGCCGACCGGTTGGTCGAGGTCATCGATTACTCCGCTGGCTACGGCAATCGCCTGGGGAGAAGCGCGCATGGAAAGTGTGCGGCTGCGCGTATCCAACTGGATGCGCGTGATTCCTGCAATGTCGCGCACTAGATGCGAGATTTCCGTCATCTGCTCGGGAGTTTCCGTGGCGGAAAACAAGATGGTGCGCACGATCGAAACATCGTAATCCTTGCGCTTTTGGGTTGTGTCGTCGGCCACAAAAAACAGGTGTTTGGTCAGCGGGCGCCAAAAAGTATGGGTTTGTTCGCCGAGGATTCGCAGTACGGTTGCGAAGTCCAGGTCATTCGCGTCAATGCGCACCTGCCGCGAGCGCAGATCCACGTCGAACGCCACGTCCACGCCGAATTTTCGCGCTATCTCTTCATAAGCCGCTTGTGTATCGCCGCGCAGTTGGAAATTTTGCTTTCCGAGTGAATGTTCCAAATGCACTTCGCGCGGGGGCTCTGGGCCGGAAAGAACTTGTTTCGCTTGGCTGGGATCCAGGGCGGCGAGTTCCGTCAATCGATCGCGGATCACTTTGTTGGCGGGATCGAGTTCCCGCGCTTCGCGCAGCGTATGCAATGCAGCGGGAATTTCGCCAGAAATCGCGTGCCGTTCGGCCAAATCGACTTTCATCTGGACCACGTGGCTCTTGGCTATTTCCCGGCGAGAAAAATAATCGGCATCATTGGGCGCGAAGTTAACCGCGTCGGAGTAGGCCTCGTAGGCCGCTTGCCAGTCACCTTGCTCCTCTGCGCGAAGGCCCTGCTTGTTAGCCTGCTTGGCTTTTTTCAGGTCGGCCTTTATGGGCGGAGAGCTTTGAGTGCTTGAAGAGTTGGTCACGGCGGGTGGAGTTGGCTTGCTTGTGGTATCGGGGGCGTTGGCGGGTTGCGATTGCTGCGTTTGAGCCGGCTTGGCGCTGTCCGACTGAGGCTCTCGAGCGGCCGGCAGTTTCGCGCGCGCGGCGAATGTGGCGTGAAGAGAACCGATGCAAAGAGCTACCGGGAGGGCAGCCAGAGCTGCGAAGAGTTTGAGCGACCTGGTACCGCGAGCAGATAGCATAAGTGATTAGACGCTGCATTCCCGCCTGAGTTATCAAGGCCGGAGCGCTCGCCGCGATTCTACACATATGATTGTACAGGGAAGCGCAGGGCGGCGAACACGTCTGGATTCCCTTGCTGTTGCCATTGCGGTGAGATACACTGGGAATGCTAGTTGACACACGTTTACAACTAGAATTTCATGCTATCTGCTCTCCTTGTCGCACTTCGTGAAGGCGTCGAAGCCGCGCTTGTCGTCGGTATCGTCCTCGTCTATCTAAATCGAACGGGGCGTCGCGCGCTTACGGGCTACGTGTGGGCGGGTGTGATTCTCGCCTCGGCGGCCAGTGTCGCCGCGGCATTGCTCCTGCAACGCTGGCATGTGAGCGAGGACGGTTTTGAAGGGTTGTTGATGCTAGCGGCGGGCGTCCTGGTGGTAACCATGATCGTCTGGATGAACCGCGTGGCGCGCCACCTGAAGAAGCACATCGAGCAACAGGTGGAAACGTATGCACAACGGTCCACACGCGCCGCCGGCTGGGGAATCGGTTTTTTTGTGTTCCTGATGGTGGTGCGGGAGGGCGCGGAGCTGGTTTTGATCTTGCGTGCGGTGGAGCTCTCCAGCGCTGGCGTGCAAGTCTGGATCGGAACCGGGCTCGGTATCGCGATCGCCGTCGCCGTGGGCCTTTTCTTCTTTCAAGGTACTCTGCGAATTCCTCTTCATCGTTTTTTTGCGGCCACCAGCACGATTCTGATGGTGGTTGCGTTCCAGCTTCTGCTCACCGGCCTGCACGAATTGAGCGAGGCTTTGTGGCTGCCGTCAAGTAAAAGGGAAATGGCCACGATCGGGCCGATTGTGCGAAACGAAGTATTCTTTTTTGTGGTGATCCTGGGAGTTGCGGCGCTCGTGGTGCTGCGCGAATGGTTCAGTGCGAAGAACCCTGCGTCTGCGGAAGCAGCGAATCCGGCCGATCGGCGGATGCGCGAATGGGAATTTCGGCGGCAGAAGCGCTGGAGTTTCGCAGCGGCGATTCTGTGCGTAGCCGTGGTGTTGTCCTTCGCGGCGGAATACGTCTATGCCCGAGCGGTAACGGCGCCGGTGCATGCGAAATTGCTTGTCGCGCAAAATGGCCGGGTAAACGTTCCTCTCTCCGAGCTTACGGACTCGAGCCTGCATTTTTATACCGCTGACGTGAACGGAACCGTGATCCGATTTCTGGTGATCCACAAGCAAAACGGCGACTTCGCCACGGCGCTGGACGCTTGCCAGATTTGCGGCACGGCGGGCTATCGCCAGGAAGGGCAGAGCGTCATCTGCAGGAATTGTGGAGCGGCGATTTACATTCCTTCCATCGGAGAATCCGGCGGCTGCAACCCAATCGCGGTGAAATCCCGAATAGAAGGGGGACAAGTGATTGTGGATGTTTCGGCGCTCTCCAATGCCGTCTCTACGATTCACCCCTGAACGATGTTTGGCCGGCTGGTAAGAGAATCCTTCGTTCGCAATCCGCGCAGGAAAATCCTAGTGGCGGCTGCCCTGGTCGTAGGCATGGCCGTGGCGACCTCGACGCTGACTATCGCATTGGAAGTTGGAGACCGCCTGGCGCGCGAATTTCGCAGCCTGGGTGCGAATCTGCTGGTCACGCCGCAAGCGGATACGCTCCCGATCGAAATTGGCGGCGTCGATTACCGGCCGGTGAACGAAGGCGCCTACATCAGCGAAGCTAACCTCGGAAAACTGAAAACAATTTTCTGGCGCCACAATATTCTGGGATTCACTCCGTTCCTCGATGTGCCCGCAACGATTCAGCAATCTGAAAACTCTAAACCCACTCTTGCGATGATTGTGGGGACCTGGTACGCCCAGGATGTGTCTGTCCCAGATGGCACGAAGTTTAAGACTGGTCTGAGCGTCACGCATCCCTGGTGGAAAGTTCAAGGCCGCTGGTTTCGCGATGACGCGAATGAATGCGTGATAGGTTCAGCGCTGGCCGCGACGATGCCGGCTGTGACACCGGGAACGGTCCTTCACGTGACCAGCCGGTCGGCTGGCGATTCAGCTCCGGGCCAAGCCGGCCCAACGCAAGCGATTCCTCTCGAAGTAGTGGGGATCGTGTCGACCGATGACGCGGAGGACAAGTCGTTGATCGTGCCTCTGGCAATCGCGCAAAAATTGTCGGGACACCCAGGGCAATTCCGCCAGCTTTTCGTGAGCGCGCTGACGAAACCGGCGGACACGTTTTCCGAACGCGATCCGCTGAAAATGACGCCTACGGAATACGATCGCTGGTTCTGCTCGCCATACATTTCTTCGATTAGCTTCCAAATAAAGACCGTGTTGCCGGGAACGGACGTTCGCACCATTCGCCGCGTGGCGGACACGGAAGGCCGCATTCTCTCGCGCGTGGGCACGCTGCTGTGGATTGTTACGCTTGCGGCGTTGGGCGCCGCGGCGCTGGCGGTCGCTGCGACGGCGGCTACCACCGTGCTCGAACGGCGCGCCGAAATTGGAGTGATGAAAGCGCTCGGCGCAACGAACTCCCTGATTGCCGGAATTTTTCTGGCGGAACAGTTGCTTCTAGCGGTTGCGGGGGGCGCTATTGGGTTTGCAATCGGAGTGATTCTAGCGCGGAGCCTGGGCGCGAGCGTATTTGGAACACCCGCTTCGCCACGGCTGATTTTGTTTCCGGTGGTTCTTGGTCTTGCCGCGATCGTCGCGTTTGTGGGCAGCCTGATTCCGTTGCAGCGCGCTTCGCACTTCAATCCCGCACCGATACTGCGGGGCGAGTAATGTTCTGGCGCTTGCTCTGGAAACTTTTGCGCGGAAGCAGCGGGCGGCTTGTCGTCGCGATTCTGGCGCTGGTTAGCGGCGGCATGGTGATTTCAGCGCTGCTGAATCTCGAATTCGACATCGAACGCAAGCTCACTCAGGAATTTCGCATGCTGGGCGCGAACCTGGTGATTTCGCCGGGTCACGATACTCAAATCACGGGGGCCGCCCCGGCCGCGCTGATGAATGAAAGCGAAGCGTTCGCCGCAATGCAGAACTTGAAAGACCCAGCCGTCGTGGCTGCTGTCCCCTTCCTGTACATTGTAGAACGCGCCGATGACACACCCGTGGTTGTCGCCGGAACCAAGATGGAGGATTTGCCCAAGCTTGAACCGGCATGGAGGATCGACGGGCAGTGGACTTCGTCTCGCGACGATCAAATACCTTGCGTAGTTGGACGCAACGTCGCGCAGCAACTCCATCTTGCTCTGAACAGCTCGCTCCAACCGTCTTACCTGGGCAAGACTGCGCAGCTCGTGGTGGTCGGGATCGTGGACGCGGGCGGCGCCGAAGACAATCAGGTCTTTTTGCAATTGCCTGAGGTGCAGAGCTTCGCGGGACTACCGGGCCAGATCGGTCTAATGCAACTAAGCGTGAGGGGTACGGCGAAAAGCATCTCGGATTATGCGGCGCGGCTCGCGACAGCGCTGCCGGCATACGAAGTGCGGCCAATCCGCCAGGTAACCGAAGCCGAAGGCGATCTCCTAAATCGCATCCGCTTGCTGATCGTTTCCATGGTGCTGCTGATTCTTGTACTGACGGCTCTTTGTGTCCTCGCGACGATGGCGGCTCTCGCCATGGAGCGGCGCCAGGACGTAGGACTGATGAAAGCGCTGGGCGGCTCGATTGCGCGGATCGTAGCGTTATTTATGGCTGAAGTTGGGGTGCTGGGCGCAGCCGGCGGATTTGTCGGCGCCATTCTGGGCGTCGAACTTTCGCGCTGGATGGGCCAGCGGGTTTTTGGCACTGCAATTTCGGTGCGCTGGGAAATCTTTCCGCTGACCATAGCTCTTATGGTCGCGGTCGCGCTGGCCGGAGCGCTTCCGTTGCGGCTGCTGGGAAAAGTGAAGCCGGCCGTGATTTTTCGAGGGGAATAGTGGCGACGCTGGTACAAGTTGAAGATTTGCGCAAAGAATTCGGTAACGTTTGCGCGCTCGCGGGAGTGTCGTTCCGCGTCGAGGCAGGCGAATGGATTGCCATCATGGGCCCGTCGGGCTCGGGAAAAACCACGCTGATTAATATTCTGGGCGGGCTCGATATGCCCACTTCAGGGCAAGCGATTGTGGATACGGTTGACGTCGGACGGCTCGACGAATCGGGGCTTACCCGTTTCAGGGCGCAGAAAATTGGCTTCATCTTTCAACAATTTCACTTGGTGCCCTATCTGACTGCGCTGGAAAACGTGATGCTGGCGCAATACTTTCACAGTACCACCGACGAGAAAGAAGCTCGGGAAGCGCTCGAACGCGTAGGATTGGGCGATCGCATCGAACATCTGCCTGGAAAACTTTCCGGCGGAGAACAGCAGCGCGTGGCGGTTGCGCGCGCGTTGATCAATCATCCGAAACTTATACTTGCCGATGAGCCGACCGGAAATCTAGACGAAGCAAACGAGGAGACCGTCATCCAGCTCTTCCGCGATTTGCATCGCGAAGGCCATACCATCCTTATGGTCACGCATGCTTCTTCCATCGGAAGCTTGGCCGATCGCCGCATCGAATTCGCGCATGGAAGGCTGGTGCAGGTTCCAGCTTCATTGAAATCCGCTACCTAACGCGGCTGCGCCGAGATCAAACGTCAAAGCAGGTCTGCTAGAATAGGAAGAAATGCCGATAGCACAGGATTTGCGAAAGAAGCCGACGGATGTGAAAGTTCGCGTATCGACGGGCCAAGGTGTGGAAATCACTTGGTCGGACGGCCACGCGAGCCGCTACGATTTTGCTTACTTGCGCGAACGTTGTCCGTGCGCTCTATGCAACGACGAGCGCGAAAAGAAGGCTCGCATTGGGACTTCACCGAGCGGAGCCATCGCTGCTAGCTCAGTATTGCCGATGTTTAAGCCGCGCGTGACTGCTAAGAGCGCGACAGCAGTAGGGAACTACGCAATCCAGATTGAATTTTCGGACAGCCACGCGACGGGCATCTACAGCTTCGAGCATTTGCGCGAGATCTGTCCCTGCGAGGCTTGCGTGCGCGAGTTTGGCCCGGCGCCGAAAGAAAAGCTTTCCTGAAGCGAAGGTCGCGCCTTTCGACGCGCAATCTCGCGCTCGGGAAGAAATTCCCGGCGAGCAACTCTTTGTTTTTGCGATAAATTCAACGTATAGTTCTTCTCCTCATCTCTATAACGTATGTCATCCGACTCCACCGGCCACATTTTCACACCTGGAAGGGTACGTCCCGTAGCCAAGGTCCTCGTGGCCACCACGGCCATGCTGGCGTTCATTTCCTTCTGGCGCGCGGCCGCAATCGTCCTGAACGATCTTGCGTCATCGGCTTATTACGCGGGTGGCGAGGCCGAGCAGTTCATCGGCAAGACCGCTCCGTGGTTCATCCTGGGCATCATGCTGTTTTCCTACGCCGTGCGCGCGATCTACGTGGAGAGCTGCAGCATGTTCGTTCGGGGCGGCGTGTATCGCGTAGTGAAGGAGGCCCTGGGCGGAACGCTGGCGAAGTTCTCGGTTTCTGCGCTGATGTTCGACTACGTGCTGACCGGGCCGATCAGCGGCGTGTCCGCGGGCCAATATCTGGTGGGCGTTCTAAACGAATTATTCGTGTACGCCCACATTCCGATTCATCTTTACGTGAACGGAACCGCTGCCGCGGTAGCCATCGCGATAACGCTTTATTTCTGGTGGGAAAATGTCAAGGGCGTGCCGGAATCCAGCGGCAAGGCGCTGCGAATCATGCAGCTCACCACTATCATGGTGATCGTTCTGATTAGCTGGTGCTTTTACACCTTATATGCTCGCA
The DNA here is from genome assembly GCA_049693595.1 of Candidatus Acidiferrales bacterium. GTDB lineage: Bacteria > Acidobacteriota > Terriglobia > Acidiferrales > UBA7541 > Palsa-295. The sequence continues at coordinate 13,052 of JBAVQA010000290.1, forward strand.
GCGGGTGGCACCTGCCTCCTGCACCGCTGCCCCAGAACATGAAGCTCGATAAGGGCTCGCTTGGCTGGTTGGATCGCTATCAATGGGCGCATACGATCACGCTAATTGCGATTTTTGTCGGGCTGGGCCATTCCGTGCTGGCCATGAGCGGCGAGGAATCGCTTGCTCAGGTTTATCGAGAAATCGAACATCCCAAGCTGCCCAATCTGAAAAAAGCCGGGCTGATCATCTTCATTTACAGCCTGGTTTTCACCTCGCTGGTTTCCTTCTTCGCGGTGATGATCATTCCGGATAACGTGCGGGGAAAATTCACCGAGAACTTGATCGGTGGACTTTCGATGCATCTGGTCGGAAGTTTTCCGGTGCGGCTTGCGTTTCACGTGTTCGTCGTAGTTGTCGGCGTTCTGATTCTTGCGGGAGCGGTGAACACGGCGATTGTAGGCTCGAACGGAGTACTGAACCGAGTATCAGAAGACGGGGTCCTAACGGATTGGTTTCGCCACCCGCACGCGCGATTTGGAACCACTCACCGCATCATTAACATGGTTGTAGCCTTCCAGATCATCACCATACTGGCAAGCCGGGGCGACGTAACATTCCTGGGCAACCTCTATGCGTTCGGCGTGATCTGGAGTTTTGCGATGAAAGGCATTGCGGTACTGGTGCTGCGTTATACGCATCCCCAGGACCGCGAATACCGCGTACCGCTGAATCCCGTTATTTTCGGAGTAGAAATCCCGATCGGCCTGGGATTAATCACTTTGGTTTTGTTCGCGATTGCGGTGATTAACCTGTTTACGAAACCCGATGCCACGATGGCGGGAATTACTTTCACTTTGATCCTGTTCACGGTCTTTGAGATTTCCGAACATCGAATGCACAAACGGCAGGCCGGCGCGGCTCATGTCGAGCTCGATCAGTTCAATCTTGCGCAGGAAGCCGAGCTCACTCCCACGAGCGTGGGTGTTGCTCCGGGTAGCATCCTTGTTCCGGTCAGCACCTACTACGCGCTGTACCACCTGGAAGCTGCTCTGAAACGCGTAAAGGGATTGGATGCGGAGATAGTGGTATTGCATGTGCGCATGTTGCGGCGGGCTGCTTCCGGCGAATACGATCTGGATCCCGACCAACTCTTCAGCACCATTGAGCAGTTGCTGTTCACCAAGGTTTTGGCAATTGCGGAGAAAGAAGGAAAGCCCGTGCGCCTGGCCGTGGCTGCCGCCAACAATTTGTGGGAAGGCATTCTGCGCACGGCGATGAATCTTCAGTCGAGCACGATTGTGAGCGGGAGCTCGTCCAAGATGCCTGTGACGGAACAGGCCCGCGAGATTGGATTAGCCTGGGAACGAATGCCGGAACCGCGGCCCCGCTTGGCCTTGGAGATCTTCACACCGGTGGGCCAGGAATATATCTTTTACCTCGGCCCGCATGCGCCTCGCCTTACACCCAAGGAAATTGATGTGCTGCACAAGATGTGGCTCAAGTTCAGCGAAAAGCTGCCGGGCGAGGAACTACACCATCACGACATCATTCACTTCGCGCTGACCGAACTGGAACGGGAAATCGCCGAAGGTCAAGGCGATGAAGTGCTCGAAAGACTTCGCCAGCATCTTCGGGAAATTCAGACTCGCAGGCTGAATCCTCCGGTGGAGCCAAAAAATTTGCCGGCAAAACCGAATTGATAAGGCCTTTGAACGGCCTGCCCGCTCTTCAGAGAATTTTCAGGCTCGAAGCTCCGAGGTGCAATTAGGGCAGCGCGTGGCTTTAATCGAGATTGCAGAAAAACAATACGGGCATTCCTTGGTCGCCGGCACCGCAACCGGAACAGGTTTTTTCCAACGATTCACTTGGCGTATCAGCAGGAAGATTACGAATGCCACGATCAGAAAATCGATTACGGTGTTGAGAAACAGCCCGTAGTTGATTGTCACGGCCCCCGCAGCCTTGGCCGCAGCCAGTGAATCGTAGTGCGTATGTGACAGGCTCAGAAATAGACTGGAGAAATCGACTCGACCCAGAAGAAGCCCAATCGGCGGCATTATGACGTCGCCTACCAATGAGGTGATAATCTTTCCGAAGGCGGCGCCGATGATGATGCCTATGGCCATGTCCAGCACGTTGCCCTTCATCGCGAATTCTTTGAATTCTTTCAGCATGCTCTTGTCCTCTTGAAACCCTGAATCTGGATTCTGCAGCCCGAGTTCGTGGATTCAACTAAACAGGCGAACCTGAACTTGCGGGTGAGATTATCGGGAAGCGGCCAGACTAGCAAGAGGGAAGCGGGCCTGTCGACACTTTCGAAATATACAATCACGAGCGTTCATTCACGCGAGCAAAAAGGGCCGCGCCCAGGACCCCGCGCAAGAAGAGCACTCCACCGGCGAGCCCGAGAAGGAGTGGGATGTAACGAGCAGGCAGAAGCGGAATGCCTAGAATCAGTGCGCCGACCAGCGCAAGCGAAGCGGCGCGTATCTTCGAGGGCCAGCGCGCCGGCGTTGGCTCACGACGTATCCAGGCTCGCGCGCCCCAGTAAATAAAGACAATTCCAAGGGCAACCAAAGCCGCTGGCCGCGCGGGCAATCCCACGCGTCCCGAAACCGCCAGCAGCATTAGAAGCGCTCCGAGCAGCAAAACGATGGATTCATTCAGAAGCTGGAAAAGCATTGCGGACGTCAACATGCGTTCCCCTCGCCAAACAGGCCAATCCCGCGATTTAACCCGCGAATGCGGCGAACCGCGCGGTCAGGTATCATGCCATCCACAACGATGGCGTCGCGGACATGGAATGATACAATTAATCTTTTCGGGTGTCGCATCGGCGACTGACAGCAATTCTTGAGGAGAGTTCAGTGCACAAAGTAATCATCATCGGAAGCGGATGCGCCGGCTTGACTGCGGCGATTTATGCGGCACGTGCGGATCTGAAGCCGCTGGTTCTCGACGGTTACGAGCCCGGCGGGCAGCTCGCCCTGACCACCATGGTCGAAAATTTTCCGGGATTTCCGGAAGGTATCCTGGGGCCGGAGCTCATCGAGAACACCCGCAAGCAGGCCCAGCGATTTGGAACTGAGTTTCGCTCCGGCGCAGTAACGTCCGTGGACCTGAGCAAACGGCCGTTTAAGATTGAAGCGGGCAAGGAAAGTTACGAATGCGAAGCGCTGATCGTGGCAGCGGGAGCGTCGGCACGAATGCTCGGCATCGAATCGGAAATGCACTTGCTCGGGCACGGCGTTTCGACCTGTGCCACCTGCGACGGCTATTTTTTCCGCAATCGCGACATCCTAGTCGTAGGCGGCGGTGATACCGCGATGGAAGAGGCTACCTTTCTTACGAAATTTGCGAAGAGCGTCACCATCCTGCATCGGCGTAATGAATTTCGCGCGACGAAAATCATGCTGGACCGCGCGCACGCGAACGAAAAGATCAAGTTTCTGACGCCCTACGTTATTGACGAAGTCCACGACGTGACTAAGAAGTCGGTCGAATTGGTGACGGTCCGCAACGTGGATACCAACGAGAAGAAGACCATCCCAACCGAAGGCGTTTTCATCGCCATCGGCCACGATCCCAATACGAAAGTATTTCAGGGGAAGCTAAAGATGGACGACGCGGGTTATCTGCTCACTGACCACGGCTCGCAGACGAATGTGAAAGGCGTGTTTGCGGCCGGTGACGTACAAGATCATCGTTACAGACAGGCGGTTACCGCCGCCGGATCAGGTTGCATGGCGGCGATTGATGCTGAGAAATTTCTTACCGGGCTCAAAGCCTAGTGCGCGCGCTTTGCTCTGTGCGTAATCCCGGCTTGATGCAAGTTCCAACGATCTTTGTTCGCCGATTCGTCGCAGCATCCTTCTGATGCGCTCATTTCTTCTGCATCTCTCAGAGAGCAAGCGGCTCGCGCCGCTGATCATGCACAATTCGCTGAGCCGGCGCGTTGCGCGGCGATTCGTTGCCGGTGAGACCCTGGACGATGCGGTCGAAGTCGCTCGCAATGTTAACAGCGCGATGCAGTTGGCTAGTCTCGATTTGCTGGGCGAAAATGTGTCGGATGAAGCCGGAGCGCGCCAGGCGGCCGAAAATTACCTGGCGATCTTCGAGCGCATTGAGCGCGAAAAACTGGACTCCAACGTCTCGCTCAAGCTCACGCAGCTTGGCATCGATCTGAGCGAGAGTTTGTGCCAGGAACTCCTCGAGAAAATCGTCGCGCAAGCCGCGACCCGCGGGAATTTCGTGCGCATCGACATGGAAGGTTCTCCCTACACGGAGCGTACCGTCGAAATTGCCAAGCGCGTGCGTGCGAAGTACGCCGCGGTGGGCACGGTAATGCAGGCGTATCTATACCGCACGGAGAAGGACGTCCTAGATTTGATTGCGGCGGGTTGCCGGCTTCGCCTCTGCAAGGGCGCGTACAAAGAGCCGCCGGATATTGCATTTGCTAAAAAATCAGACGTGGACGCCAATTACGTGAAACTGATGAAGCTATTATTGCCCAGCGGAATTTATCATGGCATCGCCACGCATGACCCCGCCATGATTGACGCAACAAAGGATTTCGCTCGCGAGAAAGATATCGGCCGCGAACAATTCGAGTTCCAGATGCTCTACGGGATTCGTACCGATCTGCAGAGGCAGCTTGTTCGAGACGGCTTCCGGCTTCGCATTTACATCCCCTACGGCACGGACTGGTTTCCTTACTTCATGCGCCGTCTGGCCGAGCGACCCGCTAACCTCGCCTTTTTCCTGCGCAACTTGGTCTCCAGATCTTAAGGCACTCGGCTCCCCGAATCTGCGGAAATCGGAAGCAATTCTAGGACTTGCGGCAAACTGCAACGCCGTCGCGCAAAGGAATGATCACGGGAAAGAGTTCATGCGAAGAATAAATCAGCTTGTTGAATTGTTGAATCGCGCGCGTTTTTGGATCCTTCGCCTTAGCGGTAACGTGGCCCGACCACAGTACGTTGTCGGTGATTAATAATCCGCCCGAGCGCAGACGGGGAACCGCTTTGCGCAAAGCCTCCGGATATTGGTGTTTGTCCACATCGATAAAGATCAGATCGAATTCGCCCGGAACTTGATCGATCAGATTCACGGCATCGCCGGTCATGATTTGGATGAACTGTTCAACTCCGGCGCGTTTAAAGTACCCGCGAGCACGCGCCGCATTAGCCGGGTCGCCGTCGGTGTAATAAACCTCGGCATCCGCGCCTGCGGCGCGCGCCAGCCAGATGGTGGAATATCCGATCGCCGAACCCATCTCGAAGATTCGTTTGGCGCCGGATACTTGTGCCAATAGATAGATCGATCGCGCAACCACGGGGCCAATAATTGGAACGTCATGCTGCTTGGCGTAGCGCTCCATGTCTGAGATTACGGCGTCGCGCTTGGGCAACAGCCCGGCGAGGTACTGTTCCACCTTTGTATTTAAAATGCCGGGCATTTTATTCCTCTCTCATCAGCTTCTATCCGCATCGCTAACCAATCGAATCGCCGGGCTTCAGTGCGTGAATCTCAAGCCCCGAAATGTCCTGTGTGATTTTCCGGAGTTCCTCGGGCCGTCCGACCAGCGGCGGAAACGTGCCAAAATGCATCGGAACTACTTCGTGAACTCCGAGAAGCCTTATGGCCATGGCTGCTTCGCGCGGACCCATCGTGTAGTGATCGCCAATCGGCAGAAGAGCGAGATCAGGGGCGTACAGTTCGCCGATTAATTTCATGTCGCCAAAAACAGCCGTATCGCCGGCGTGGTAAATCTTAAGGCCACCAGGAAGGCGGATGATGTAACCACATGCTTCCCCGCCGTAAACGATCTTATCGCCGTCTTGAATCCCGCAGGAATGAATTGCATTCACCATGGTGACTTCAATCTCATCCACTCGCTGAGTGCCGCCTTTATTCATTCCGTTCGTATTCGAAATGGCTTTCGATTCCAGCCACACGCACGTCTCGTAGATTGCAACGATCTGCGGTTTAAACTGTTTTCCAAGCGCCACGGCATCCGCAATGTGGTCAAAATGACCGTGCGTGATAAGCATTGTGTCGAGACGCTCGAGTTTTTTGAGCGGCTCAGGACACATGGGATTTGTCTGCACCCACGGATCAATGACGATCACTTTTCCGGACGGCGTAGTGATGCGAAATGTCGCGTGGCCGAGCCAGGTCAGCTTATTTCCCCGAGTTTGAAGCATGAACGATTCCCTCGTTGAATAAATTAACTACGTCCGGCTGAATTGCTTGAGCCGGGATTCAAATCATTGTGGGCAGCGGGTTTTGTCAGAAGATCGCGAAAAGCTTGCTCGAAAACGGGACGGGGCCGCGTGCCCAGGAAATACCCGCCGATGTGTCCGTCGCGCGTGTAAAAAATAGTCTGCGGCATCGTGCCTTTCCACTCTGGATTTACACCTCGGTAGAACGCATCGAGATCGATTCCTGGTTTTTGGCGATAGTTCGGGAAGTGCGGCTGCGTGCGTGCGATGAACCGGCGAACCAGATTCATGTCCGAATCATCGTCCATGTTTATGCCAATCACGCTCACGCCTTGCGCTTTGAATTCGCTGGCCAATTCAACGATCAAGGGGTATTCGTCGCGGCAAGGTTCGCACCAGGTAGCCCAAAAATTCACAACGAGCGGTTTGCCCTGGTATTTCGCGAGAATTTGTTGGTAGCCCGCCAAGTCAATGACCGGCGGATCGGGCACTTTCGCAGCCTGGGCCGCACCGGCATCCGGCTTTCCGCCGGCGTTCTCCGTTCGAGCCGGATGAGCCGCCGCTAGGGAAGCCAAGAAAACAAAAGCGCAGGCTAGATAATAATGGTGCGATATTCGTTTCAAGTTTGTTTGCCTCAGGTTATTATTCTATCGGTTTCGCTGCTTAAGCGGCAACTACCGCAGGTCATCAAGCGATAGACGCAAGGGCTTGCGCTTGTGCCTGCTATTATTTGATGGTATAAAAAATGCATAAGGCTATTGGCAATACTCCGGGACCATCCGGGAAACATGATTGCTTCGAGGAGAACGCGAGATGGCTTACGTCATAGCTGAACCCTGCATCGGTACGAAAGACACCGCCTGTGTGGACGTGTGTCCGGTGGACTGCATCCACCCGCGCAAAGACGAGGCGGATTTTGAAGCCGAAAAAATGCTCTACATCAGCCCGGTCGAGTGCATTGATTGCGGAGCTTGCGTTCCGGTCTGCCCGGTGACAGCCATTTTCGCTCTCGAGGATTTGCCCGAAAAGTGGACAAGCTTCACACCGATCAACGCGGACTGGTACACGAACAAGAAAGCCTAGGCTAATATTTTTTGGCGCGAGCGAACCTATTTTGCTCGCCTGAGGATTTATCGCGGCGGATCTTGTGATCCGCCGTTTTTTCTTGCAGAGTGGCTAGACTTCGAGGCCAAGTACTTTCCGCCCGCTTTCACTGATCATGCTCGGATTCCACGCCGGCTCCCATACGATTTCCACGGTCACGTCGCGCACCTCTTCGATGGTCGCAATCCGCGCTTTTACCTGCTCGGGAATGGCCAGAGCAGAAGGACAACCTTGCGTTGTCAGCGTCATTTTCACCGCGACGTTTCCAGCGTCGTCGGACTGCGCATCGTAAATCAGCCCGAGATCCACAATATTGATGGGAATCTCCGGGTCATAACACTGCCGTAGCGCTTCCATGATGCGTTCCCGTTCGATCGGCATTTAGTATCTCCTCGCCCGAATAGACTATGACATTTGATGCCGCTGGAATTCAACCGTCGCAATTAAGAGTCAAGTCAGCGTTTCATAGCCGCTTGCACGTGTCAATCATCGCCGCTGTTGCTTCCCGGTGGAAACGCCTTGCTCCAGCGCAACTGCGGAATCTCCGTCTGTTCGAGTTTATGGCCTTCGCCGATGCTCCGTGCCCACCGTTTTGCGGCCGTGCGTAGGTACTCGATTTCCAGACCGCGATGATCGGAGGGGAAACGTGACAGTTTGACGATCCCGGCAGCGAGCAGCGACTCCGCGCCATCAGGGTTCTCGCGGCAATAATGATGAAACGCCGCTGCGATTTGAATGATGCCCTGCAGAAAAGTTCTCTCCGGCTCGGATTCCGCCAGCCAGATCTCTTCCCAGACTTCGTGAGCTTCGAAAAATTCCTGGGCGTTAAAATGCAAAACGCCCCGCTGGAATTTCTCCTCTCTTTCTCTGGAATTCATCGCCTGGTAATCCTTTTCCCGTTAAACTCTCTAAATCGCGAGCCATCATAGCAGCCGCTCATCGAGGGAGCGAGGACACCGTGGAAATCAACATCAAGCTGCCGGGTGTGAAACTCGGCACGGTCGAAGCCGACGCCGTGCGCGTCGCGCCTGCCGATAAAGCGCTCGCGCATTTGATGGACGAAGTCTGCGAACGCAAGCGCTGTGGGTTCACACTGGAATCTTTGGCGGACTCGAAACCGGTTCGAGACGTCCGCGCGATGTTCCGCGAGTGGGGCATGGACCCCTCGAAATATCGCCCGTCTTCGGAGGCTTTGCTGCGGCGCGTGGTGCAAGGCAAAGGTCTCTATCGCGTTTCAAATGTTGTGGACGTCGGAAATCTCGGATCGATCGAAACGGGATGGCCGTTCGGTTGTTACGACCGGTCGCGGATTCAGGAGCCCATCGAATTTCGTCATGGAGTCGCAGGCGAGAGCTATGAAGGCATCGGCAAACAGACGTGGCATCTTCAGGGGCGTCCGTTGCTCGCGGATTCTCAGGGTCCGTTCGGCAGCCCCATAAGCGATTCCACGCGCAGCATGATCACGGAGAGCGCCAAGGATATCCTGATCGTTCTCTACGTACCCGCCGGCGCTATCGACGCGTCCTTAGAAGTGGCGATAAAGCGCATCATCGAGCGCCTCACAATGTTCGCCGGAGCGTCGGTAACGCGTTCCGGCATCTGTCGGCTAGGCTGACGCGGAGCTGTGATCGCGCAATTTACGCGCTTCCGATAAATATTTGGAAACATGCGGGCGGCCCGTTTCTTGGGAACTTCGCCGGATTCAGGTTATTCTGTGAACGACGAAGAGGCACAGAAGTGGCGAAATTTCAGCTAGCGCTCCTGATTCACGCGCATCAACCCGTCGGAAATTTCGACGATGTGATGGAGCGCGCCTATCAACATTCCTATTTGCCTTTTGTGCAAGTCCTCGAACGCCATCCGGCGATTCGCATGGGCTTGCATTATTCGGGCGCGTTGCTCGAGTGGCTGGAACGCGCGCACCCGGAATATTTCGAGCAGCTTCGCGTGCTGGTAAAAAGCGGGCAGGTGGAGATCGTAGGCGGCGGCTTCTACGAGCCGATCCTTGTGGTAATCCCTCCCGAAGATCGCTTGGAACAAATCACCAGGCTTGCGGATTACATCGAGAAACATTTCGGCCGGCGTCCGAGGGGCGCATGGCTTGCAGAACGAGTGTGGGAGCCGCAGCTTCCGTCGTCGCTCGCAGCAGCGGGCGTTGAATACACTCTCGTTGACGACAACCATTTCCTCGGCGCCGGCTTTGAGTTGGAACAACTCTTTGGCTACTACACTGCCGAAGATCAATGCCATTGGGTGAAACTTCTTCCCGGCCTGAAATCGCTGCGATACTTGATTCCGTTCCGCGGCGCGGAAGAGACCACTCAATTTTTGCGCCGCGCTGCCGCCGAGCATCCGGGCGGATTTGCCTCCATGGGCGACGACATGGAGAAGTTCGGCGTGTGGCCCGGCACGTACGATCACTGCTACCGCGATCGCTGGCTCGAAAAGTTTTTCTCCGAGCTTGAACGCAACGCCGAGTGGCTGGAAACCAGCACGCCGGCTGACAGCGTCTCGTCGCACGCGCCACTCGGCCGCGCCGACCTTCCGACCGCCTCCTATACCGAAATGATGGAATGGTCGCTGCCCACGCCCGCGCGGAATCGCTACCACGCGCTGACGGAGGAATTCGCCAACCGTCCGGCAGACTTGCCTTTTCTGCGCGGCGGCATTTGGAGAAATTTCTTCTCGAAGTATTGCGAGTCGAACCTCTTGCACAAGAAAATGCTGCACGTGTCGGGGAAAGTGCGCCGCCTCGATCAAAGCCGCCGCCACGACAAGCCATTTCTCGCAGCGCGCGAGCAGGCTAAAACGCTCGTGCTCCGAAGCCAATGTAACGACGCCTACTGGCACGGTATTTTCGGCGGCCTTTATTCTCCCCACCTCAGGACGGCTCTTTGGCAAGCCCTGGTACAGGCGGAGGCTATTGCTGACTCTCTTACGCATCGGGGTCGGGAATACGCCGACGTGGCAACAATTGATTTCGATGCCGACGGCCGCGACGAAATTTATTTCTACTCCGACCGCTACGCTGCAGTTCTGGTGCCCCACGACGGCGCTACGATTTCCGCGATCGATTGCCGCCAGTCCCATGCCGCGTTGATTAATTCGCTTTGCCGGAAGCCCGAGGCGTATCACGCGGCTTTGAAGAATCTAACTGCGAAGAGCACGCAAGGCGTTCAGTCCATTCACGAACAGACGCGCATGAAGGAACCGGGCCTGGAGCGATTTTTGAATTACGATCGCTGGCCGCAGAACGCTTTTCGGTTGAAGCTTTTCAGCCGGGGCAAGAAATATGAGGATTGCGCAACTGTGCGACTCGAAGAGGATGCCGGCTTGGCGGGCGGCAGATACCGCCTCGTAGACCTCTCGCCTGCAAAGGCCACGTTTGCGTCGGAAGAGAGCGCGGATTGGCCCGCTGAGAAGACATTCTCATTCGCGCGGACCCCCCAAGGATTCGAAATTATCTGTGACGTGAAATTACGGCGAACTGCGCCCGGCTCTGCTTCCGTGTTCGTCGGAATCGAGGCGGTCATAAATTTTCTGGCGCCTTCCGCGCCGGATCGATATTTTGAAATACGGGGCCAGCGCTATCCTTTGCGTTGGGGCGCGGCAACTCCTGCTTCGGAATTGCGCGTCGTCGATGAGTGGCAGGGAGTCAGTGTGACGCTGGGCGCGCCAAGAGCGCAGGACTTTTGGGTGACGCCGATAGAAAGCGTCTCGGAATCGGAGGACGGATTCGAGCGTATCTACCAAGGCTCGCAAATCATCGCAGTGTGGCCCGTGGAGTTGGCGCCGGGCGCGGAATGGAAGGGAAGACTCGCGCTGAAAGTAGAACACTTGCCAGGCAAGCGCGATCGGTGACGGCGCTGATTTGCTCTGAATCGCCGGGCTCTGCTACAGTTCGCTGGAAGAAAAAGTGGAGGAAGCGATGGCTGTATCCAAGGAACTGCTCGATATTTTGGTCTGCCCGGTAGACAAGACGCCGGTTGTACTGACAGCGGACAAAAATGGACTGAAGTGCTCGGCTTGCCGGCGCGTTTATCCGATACGCGACGACATCCCGGTTATGCTAATAGACGAAGCGCGTATCGACGCTCAGTGATCCGTCTGGGAATCTGAAGCCCTCGCGTTCTCAGCGAAATCTCGCGGTTATGGCGGGAAGCCCAGCGATTGATCTTTAAATTCCACCCAAATGCGAACTTCCTTCGTTTTACTTTGCTTCGCGGCGTCGTGATCGTCGGGAAACGGCTGGTAAGGGCTGAGTTCGATCGTGGTTACAACGCCGGAAGACGCGCCGCCCGAAGCGTTAGGCAAGCGTTCCAAGTTTTCGATGTGATAGCTCTTGATCGGGCCGTAATAGCCATTCGGTCCCCAATCTTCGAGGAAGTCTTTTAAGGAATACGTCGGCGTTGGTTTCCAAATTCGATAGGCTTCTTCCATATTTTCCGCGACCAGAGTATCCATGAAATGCCGAATTGTTCTTTCTTCCTTGTGAAAGCGAAGTAAATACGCAGCCGCGCCTATAAGAAGCGCGATGAAGACCAGGCCGGTGATGACGTAACGCATCATCTTGGCCGGCGGATGTTCTTCGGTTGAATCAAAAAGTCCCACAAACGCTCCTTGGATTTACAGTTGGCGTTTGAACAGCGCCAAGCACCCGGCAATCATGACGGCTGAGATGCCCAACAAAACTAACACGTCCACGTAAATTCCTCCAATGCCCGTGTCTTTGAGCGTCAGGTTCCGCAGCGCGTGCACGGTATACGTGAACGGGTCGATGATCGAGATCCAGCGAAGCCAGCGAGGGAAAGCTTGAATCGGATAGACCGCGCCGGAAGGGAAGAATAGCAGCGTGTTGAGAACGCCGAAAGTGGCGCGCGGCACCAGCGGATCATCCACGCGCACCATCAGCAGAAACATGAAACTCATCATCGCGATAGCCGCCGCAGTCACTACGATCGCCAGATAAAACAGCCGCACCGGATCCCAGATTCGCGGAATTCCCGCAATCATTCCGCCGATGACGGTCAGCACCATTCCAGCCATTAATCCTTTGATGGTGCCCGCGCCAATCAGGCCCGCCACCAGTTCTGTTTTCTTGATGGGAGTTACAAGATATCCTTCGTGCAGGCCGCGCGCTTTGTCGTCAATAAAAGTAATTCCGCCGCCGATCATGGCCACCACAAAGATGGAAAGCGCGATCGAACCGGCCAGCAGATATTTGATGTAATCGATGTAGGGATAAATCTCCACGGTGTTCAACTGCACTTGGTTGGCGAGCCGCGGCGTCACATCCGGAGCGTTGAGCTGCTCCACCATCTCCTGGACGCGCTCCAGAACCGCGCTGGAGATGAATTGGTCGGTATTGTCCTGCATAAAAGCGATGCGCGGACGATCGCGATGGTAGAAACGCTGCGAGAAATCCTGCGGTACGTAAATCACCGCGCGGACGTAACCATTGCGAAGATCTTCGTCCGCCTTTTGTACGGAATTATAATCGATCACGTGAAAGGTTCGCGGCCCTGCGGCAATGCCGTTAAACATCTCGCGAACCTTTTGCGATTCCGCCGAATGGTCCACATCCACGAAAGCTACCAGGACGCCGGTGACCTTGCCGCCAAAAGCGTAGCCCAGCACGATCAACTGCATCAGCGGGAAAATCATCGACGTCATCATCAGCGCGGGGCTGCGGAAGAATTTGCGGAGATCGCGCTCGATCAGCGCCCATGTGCGGCCGAAATTCATCGCCGGCGGCCTTCAGCGGATTCCCGCGGCGCTTTGCGGCTAACGATAGAGGTGGCCAACGTCATAGCGCGCTCCTTCTTTCGCCTCATCCCGCAAATCGTTTCCGGTGTAGTGTACGAAAACGTCGTCGAGCGTTGTGTTTTGTACTGAAACCCTTCGCACCACCACGCCCCGAGAGCGCGTCAAATCCATCAACGCAGCGATGGTGGCCGGCCCGTCATTCGACGCAATGTGCACTAATCCATCGCGGTCCGTTACGCTGGTCACGTGAGCTAACGTTTGCAACTGTGCGGCCCAATCGGGCGGAGCTTTTTCAAATTCAGCTTCCACCGTGTCGGTGCCCGAAATGCTGTCCTTCAGGCGCGCGGGCGAATCCAGAGCGGCGAGTATTCCGTGATCCACAATCGCGATGCGGTCGCAAAGCTTGTCGGCTTCGTCCATGTAGTGCGTGGTGATTAATATCGTAAGTTCGGATTTCTCGCGCAGCGCGCGAATCATTTGCCACACATTCGTTCTTGAAACCGGATCCAGGCCGGTGGTCGGTTCGTCGAGGAATAAAATCCGCGGGGAATGGATCAAACCGCGCGCGATTTCGAGCCGCCGCCTCATGCCGCCGGAGAAAGTGCGAACCAGCGCATCCTTGAACTTGAGCAGATCCACGTCCGACAGCAAATCGTGGATGATCTGGCTGCGCTTCTGGCGGGGAACTCCGTAGAGTTTCGCGTGGACCTCCATGTTCTCCACCGCGGTAAGCTCCGGATCGGATGTCAGCGCCTGGGGAATCACGCCCATGGCGAAGCGAACTCCGTTCGCATCGGTGCGAATATCGTGCCCAGCGATGCGCGCAGTGCCGGAGGTCGGCGGCGTGAGCGTCGTCATCATGCGAATCAGAGTAGTTTTTCCCGCGCCGTTGGGGCCGAGCAAGCCGAAAATCTCCTGCTGCGCGACATTGAAACTGATGTCGTTGACGGCCACCAACTCGCCGAACTTTTTCGTAAGATGTTCCACTTCGATTGAATTCATAATTTGCGCCGAACCTGGATCTGGTTCATAACCGCGCGAACCAGCTTTTCCTGGCAGGCGGAGGAAGCAGCACGATCGCCGTCATTCCCGTAAACAGTCGCCGCCCAGGATTTGGAATGGATACTTTGATTGCAAAGGTCGTAATGTCCCGCTTCGTGCGGCTCACGTCGCGCTGCGTCGCGAAATCATTCTCAGGACCCTTGAAAAACACAGGCCCTTCGGTGACGTTTCCGCTAGGCAGCTTCACGCGCAGTTTTTGTCCGAATTGGACCGAATCGATATACGTTTCTTCCACGTCCGCGTGAACCCACAAATGGTCAATGTCCACGATCACTACGATGGGCGAGCCTAGCGCGACAACTTCTCCTTGTTTGGCCACTCGCACGGAGACGATCCCGTCAATTGGCGCGTAAATCTTTGTGTAGCCAAGTTGCGCTGATACCTGTGCCGCTGTAGCGCGCGCCTGTTCGAGTTGCGCGATCGTGGTGTTTACGGCGCTCTCGCGAGCGGCCACCTGCTTGCGGTTTTCTTGCGCGACGGTTTGCGACGCCGCTTGGGCCTTAACAGCTTCTTCCAGCGCCTCCACGGTGCCTTGCGAAATTCTTACCGCCGCCTCCGCGTGGTCGCGGTCTTGCGACGACACTTCTCCTTTGTCGAACAGCTGCTGCATGCGCTTCAAGTCGTCTTGATCACGCGCAAGTTGCGCGCGTGCCGGACCAAGTTGAGCCTTAGCTGACGACACTCTCGCTTGCGCCTCCGTAACGGACGCGTCCGTCTGACCGTTCATCCAGGAATAATTGTGGTTGGCCTCGTTGACTTGCGCTTCCAGACTGTCAACGTTAGCTTTCGCGGCGGAAAGAGTTGCTTGCAGTTCCGTCGCGTCCATCTCTGCAATCAAGTCGCCCTTCTTCACCGCGGATCCCTCGTCCACCGTCAGATTGACGATCCGTCCGGTGATCTGCGGGCTGACGACAACTTCGTTGCCATCGACAACGCCGGTCAATGGAATATAACTTCCGCTCGGCGTGGTGAAGTAATACGCCACGGCGGTAATCACAAATATCACTGCGATAAACGTAAGAAATTTGCGGCCGGTCATCGAGACCTCGCTTGTCTGCGCATTAATCCGTGTTCCAGAAAATCAAGGAGTGCGCGTCTCCGTATCTTTAGCGCTTGGGCGGAAAGAATGTTGTGCCCTGTCACCCTGCTCATCACCGGAGCGGAGGCGAAATAAAACACGGTCATGCCCAGCAGCGTGAAAACGGTCTGATGCGGGTCAACCTTGCGGAATTCGCCGGACGCTACTCCGTCCTCGATCAGGCCGGTGAGCCGCTTGTGAAACGGTCGGAAGTATTCGCGGACGATCCATTGGATCTTGGAAGTCTCCATCACTTCTCGTTGAACCAGCCGAGGGTAGTTCGGGTGCGTAGCAAGAAAATCAAAATAACCGTTCATCCATACAATCAGGCGATCGCGCGAGTTCGTCTTGGCCGCTGCCGCCCCAAAAGTGACGTTGCGAAGCTGCCGGAGGAGATTTTCCATCACGGCGCGATGCAGGCGCCGCTTGTCCCCGAAGTAATAGTAGAGCATGGCCTTATTAGCATGGGCGGCGGCGGCGATTTCTTCGGTTCGCGCGCCGGCCATGCCTTGCGCGGCAAAGTGCTCTTCCGCCGCGGCCAGGATGCGTCTCGCCGTCAACGGGTTTTGAACTTTTCTGCGTCCTGCTCGCATCGTTCGTCCACTCGCTTCGAAAATGGATTCCTTAACTAACTAGTTAGTTTAATTAGACAGGCTCCTGTCTGTCAAGGGGAGGGGGCCTTAGAGTAATACGACGGAAGAGGGAAATAGATTACGCGTCGAGCGCTCCAGCGGCGCCTTCGGGAAGCTCGATAGAGTACTTGGTGCGCGCTTTTTCAGCGTGCAATTCAAGCGCCAACTCTATGAGCCGGTCGATCAATTGTGTATAGGGCAGGCCCGAAGCTTCCCACAGCTTCGGATACATGCTGATGGATGTAAAACCGGGAATGGTATTCAGCTCGTTGACGTACATCTTGCCGCTGCGGCGCTCCAGGAAAAAATCACAACGCGCCATCCCGCAGCCGTCGATGGCACGGAACGCGCGCACGGCGTAATCTTGAAAGATCGCTGCCTGCTTTTTAGTCAGCGGCGCGGGAATCAATAAACTGGTTCCACCCTCCAGGTACTTTGCGGTGTAGTCGTAATATTCCCGGTGAGGGACGATCTCGCCGGGAATCGAGGCGCGCAATTCGTCGTTGCCCAGCACGGAAACTTCAATTTCCCGCCCCGCAATGCCGCGCTCGATAACTATTTTCAGCGCGAATTCGGCGGCCAGATCCATCGCGGCAGAAATCTCGTTCGCCGCTTTCACGCGCGTCATTCCCACGGAAGAACCCAGCGTCGCGGGCTTGACGAAAAAGGGGAATCGGAATTTCTTCTTGATCGCTTTCAGCACCGCCGCGCGCTTGTGATCCCATTCTGACCTTCGCACAACCATAAACGGGACAATCGGCAATCCAGCTTGTTCGAACAGACGTTTCTGAACGTCCTTGTCCATGCCCACCGCAGAGGCC